>CAYPII010000028.1:0-3130 GCA_964410765.1 uncultured Myxococcales bacterium
GTAGATGCGTTCGCCGCGACCCATGTCGCCGACCTGACCCGTCTGTGCGAGCTCCGACGAGTTCGCATCGAGGACGGTGACGAAGCTCTCGGAGTCGGAGACCTCGTTGCGCTGGACGCGTCCCTTCGTCGTCGCGATGCGGAAGTGCCCGTCGTGTTCGCTCATGGCGAACTGCGCCATGGAAAAACGCTGCGAGTTACGCGATCCGACGTAGTGGTTATCGAGGAGGTGGCCGTCGACCATCGCGCTCCCCGCGCAGGTCGGCAATCTATCCTCAAGCGAGAGGCGATGCACGACGGTCGCGTCGGTCTCCTCGTCGCCCGGCGTACTCCAGGCAGAGGCGTTGAAGGACGAGGCGAGGTAGATGCTCATCGTCGAGGCATACATCGCACCGCCGTTGCCCATCACCGTGATCGACTGCAGCGCAGCGTTGTTATCAAAGAGATCGTCCGTGACGAGCGTCACGAGCGACGTGCCGGCGGCAGCACGGCTGCGATAGGTGGTCATGCAGTAGCGGTCGGCGCCCTCCGTCTGCGGGATGATCGTGCGCGCGTCGATCGCTTCGATCGTCTGCAGATTCCGCTGGCGAACGCGCTCGATCGCCGCGGCCAGCGCCTCGTTGGGCGTGCTCTCCCCCTCTTCCGGGCACTCGGGAAGCAGCTCGTGGTCGATATCCGGATAATAGTCGAGCTCCGGCAGGACGAGGTCGTTGCCGATCGCGAGCTGCAGGCGCTGATCGATGATTCGGCTGTCGACGAGCGTGCCGGGAAAGCGCTGGCGCGAAATCAAACTCGGCGCCGACGGTGTCGACACGTCATGAAGTTCGACGATGACGCTGGGGCGATACGAGGGCGCATCCGTCGTGCCCGTCATCTCCTGCTTCGTCGCGATGACGACGAGGCGCGTGGTGCTCAGGTAGAGTCCGAAGGGCTCGCCCTCGGGCGTGATCGTCGCCACCTGCCCAAAGTTTGCAAAGGGCCAGGCGCGTGCGATCCTCACACCGTTGTCGACGACGGCATAGACGTAGCGGCCGTCGCTCTTGATGAGGTCGGCCTCGTCGACCCCCGTCTCCTGGGTGTTCGTGCCGCTGGTGTCGGCGCTATCGCCCTCCTGTGAGGGCGCCGCCGTATCGACGACGTCATCATCACCTCCGACATCGCGGGAGACATAGCGGCAGCGCTTCGTCTGCTGCTCGAGTCGCTCCTCCATATCCGCGATGAGGATCTGCTTCACCTCGTCGCCCATCTCGCCGCAACTCGCAAAGGGCACGAGCGAAAGGAACTTCTCGCCGGGCGGCGGCGGTGTCGGGCCGTCGTCCCCTGCCCCCGAGCGATCGCTGCAGCCCATCGCAACAGCGAGACAGCAGATGGCCCCCATCGTGATGATCCATCGGGAAACGTTGGTGTACCTCATGGTTCCTACTCCTTTCCTCCCCCATAGTTTCCCCCCCCTCTCGAACCCTTCTCCACGTTGCTCACATTGAACAACTGGACATTGAACTGATAGACCGCATCCGCCTGTGATTCCTCGGCCAGAAAACCGGAGAGCTTCGTACGAAAAGCACGGATCATGCGCTTGGCCTCGGCGAGCTTCTCCTGCGAGACGGCGAAGGTGACCGAGCCGATCTCGCGCAGCCCGTGGGATGTCTCATCAATGGAGGAAGCGGCGCGCTCGATCATCTCGCGTTGGAAGTTGGTGAGAGCGAGCGAGGCGACCTCATCGCCGCTGGCGATGTGCGCTTTGCCCTGGCAGAGGCGCCCCGCGTCGTCACGGACGATAAGTCCGATGTCGAGCAGGAGCTCGAGCGCCTCACGCGCCTCGCGCGGCGTGATCGGCGGTGTGAGCTGCCGCGCGATCCAGGCCGGGTCCTCTTCAAACTCCTCGAGCAGGACCATCTCTCGGATCACCGGCGTATACCAATTCGAATAGTACTCGAACTGCCCCTTCTCGAGGCGATGCGCATCGGCGTATTCGCGCGTGCCGGCGATCCGTTCATAGTAGAGGTTGCGCTCGGCATCGCTCTTGGCCTGGTCGAAGCGCACGAGGTTTTCGAAGAAGGCCGCCTCGCCCTTCCTGAGCTTTAAGGCCTTCGCGACCTTGAGGATGCCTTCGCTGGAGAGGTTGCGCTTCCCCTGCATGATCAGCAGCAGGTAGTTGCTGGAGCGAAAGCCGGCGGAACGCGCGAAGACGCGGTGCGAAAACCCGTGCCGGGCACCCTTCATCTCGTCGAAGGCGTCCTTGAGATACGCTCTGTAGTCCATATATGCGAACACGTTTGCCATAGCTCCTTCCCTCCCTTGTTATCGTCTCCGCGAACCCTGGTGTTACCTATTTTATCACTTTTTGTGTTCTTTTTGTATACCGTTTAGAACACACATAACACGATCGTCGCTCTATGCGCCATCGCCACCCCCTCATCATAAATCCATTTTATACCGTGATTACAAAATTATATAGAATCGTCTCATCATGGCCGCTTCCTCACACCCTTTTGAGGATCGTGTTCTTATAAGAACACGTTTTATCACCTTTCGACGCAATTCAGAACACTTCCTCTGTCGAACATATCCCTGTGGGAAAATGAAATATTAATATTTACAAGTAGTTATGAAGTTTCTGGAGAATCGGAGAAGTGATGATATAACGCATATATACTGCGCTTTATCATAATAATCCGCAACAGAGTTGCGTATTATCATCATATCCGCTATCCTTGGGACATGACCTATTTTACGCGAAGGTTGGACTTCGATCGGGATCTCAAGCGCAAGAGCGTCTTTCTCTTCGGCCCGCGCCAGACGGGAAAGACCTCCTATCTCAAGAAGCGCTTTCCCAAGGCCCCCTTCTACAACCTGCTGCTCGCGGATACCTTTGCGACGCTCAGCCAGCGACCCCAGCTCATCCGCGAGGAGCTCCTCGCACACAAGGAAAGCATCCCGTCGCCGATCGTCATCGATGAGATTCAAAAACTCCCTCTTCTGCTCGATGAAGTTCAACACCTCATCGAAGAAAAGAAATGCCATTTTATCCTCACGGGAAGCAGCGCTCGAAAGCTCAAGCGTGGCGGCATCAACCTCCTGGGGGGACGCGCGCGCACGAAACACCTCTACCCACTCACCTCCGCCGAGAT
>CAYPII010000028.1:3140-21429 GCA_964410765.1 uncultured Myxococcales bacterium
GATTCCGAACTATGACCTCCTGCGCATCCTGAACATCGGCTCCCTCCCGGCAATCTATCTCTCCGAGGAGCCGGAGAAGGACCTCGGCGATTATGTCGGGACCTATCTCCAGGAGGAAATCAACGCCGAAGGCCTGACGAGGAGGATCGAGCATTTCTCGCGCTTCCTGCAGACGGCCTCCCTCGCCAACGCAGAGCTGCTCAACTTCACGAACGTCGGCAACGATGCAGGGGTCCCGCCCCGAACGGTCGCCCAATACTTCGATATCCTCGAGGACACGATGATCGGGTCTTTGCTCCCTCCCTTCACCAAGACGAAGAAACGAAAGGCCATCTCGACAGCCAAGTTTTACTTCTTCGATCTGGGTGTCTGCAATCACCTGGCGGGAAGGCAGAACATCCGTCCGAAGACGGAGCTCTTCGGAAAGGCGCTGGAGCACTTCGTCTTCACGGAGCTCGCCGCCTACCGTTCCTATCGCGAGGATGCGCGTCCGCTGAGCTTCTGGCGTTCCACATCGGGGTACGAGGTCGATTTTCTCCTCGCCGACGAGGTCGCCATCGAGGTGAAGGGAACGGGACTGGCGAACGAGCGACATGCGAAGGGCATGAGAGCACTGTCGGAGGAACTTCGGCTCAAGAGACGCATCCTCGTCACGAACGATTCCCATCCACGAAAGATGGGCAACGTCGACGTTCTTCCCATCCGCCTCTTTCTCAAACAGCTTTGGGCGGGGGAACTCTAGAAACGTCGTCGAAAAAAGGAAAAAGGCGCTTCCGCGTGGAGCGCCTTTTTTTCTTGCGGATCACTTGCTGTATGAATGCTGGGGCGGCGAGAGGGCACTTCTAAAAACCTCGAAATGGTTCGACCCTTCGACATTGCTCAGGGCAGGCAAGCTCACCACGAGCGGAGAGTTTTGAAAGGTACTCTAGAATCTATTCCCACTCGGCTTCGACCGGATCGAGTGCGTGGAGCTTGGCGTCGGCGCCGGCGGCGTAGAGGTACCCGCCACTGGTCGCCAATGAGAGCGGCTGCGCGTCGAGCGTATAGCGGGAGATCTCGCCCGTGAACGTCGCGGGGGCGCCGTCGATGCGCTCGGTCTCGATGCGGATGATCTCGTCGCCCGGCGCACCGCGGTCCTGCGCGATGTAGATCGTCGCCCCATCGGTCACGAGGTCGATGACCGTCCCGCTGAACGCACCGTCGAGCGGCATGCGCAGGACCTCGCTCGTAGCGAGGTCGACGCGGACGAGCGCCGTCGTCGGCGATTCCTGGACGGCGAAGCAGACGGTCCCCGAGCCATCGAAGGCGAGTTCGGGGAGCGGTACCATCTCCACATCGCCGAAGTCGATCCAGCGCGTCTTCCGGATCTCGATCGGCTCCGGGTCGATGAGATCGATGCCGGCGGTGCGGTCCATCGCATCGGCGATCCATCCGGCGTTGAACGCCACGAGCCAGGGGCGCGACGTGCCGTCGAGATCGAGCGTCGCCATCCCGAGGGCGGCGAGGTTCACGCCGCTGGTGAAGCCAACGTGCTCCACCGGTCGTTCCGGTCGGGAGTTCTCGCCGAAGACGAGGATTGTCCCGCGCAGAAAGCGACTCTCACTCTCCACCCAGTTCGCCGTCGCCACAAAGGTGCGCTCGTCCTCGAGCACTTCGGAGAAATGCGCGGCGATGCCGCTGGCGAATGTCGGCGTATAGGAAAAGCCCGGAACCGGAACCTCGTCGATGGCGTGCGTCTCGTCGACCCCCTCGCCGCTCTCGTCGAGGAGATAGACCTGAAAGGGATTGCCCCCCGCGGATTCGGCGATCGCCGTCGTCTGCACGCCGGGGCGGAAGAGGGCGTTGATCGGAACCGCATTCCCGACCGGCGTCTGCGCTACCGTCTCGCACTGTACGTTCGCGATCCCGTTGAGCGTACAGGAGAGGACCTCCGCCGGGTCGCCGCCGTAGGCGCGCAGGCGCCCCTCGGAGGCGGCGTCGAGGTCCTGAATGGAACCGGTAAAGGAGAAGGCCTGAGCGTTGTAGCCAGGAATCACCGGGTCCTCGCCGGTGTCATCATCGCCGCCGTCGTCGTCGATCTCCCCGCCGTCGTCGTCGATCTCCCCGCCATCGTCGTCGATCTCGCCACCGTCGTCGTCCACCTCGCCGCCGTCGTCGTCGATCTCGCCGCCGTCGTCGTCGATCTCGCCACCGTCGTCGTCGATCTCGCCACCGTCGTCGTCGCCATCCGTGATCCCGCCGTCGTCGTCGGGTTTGTCGGGAGAGGTGTCGCCATCGGGGGGAATGAACGTGTCGTCGTCGGAGGCATCGGAACCAGCGTCGAGATCCTCATCGCCGCCCGTCTTCTGGGGCGACGGAGTTTCGCAGCCGCCGAATGTCACCGCAGCGCCAACCGCACCGACGGCCAGCATGACGAGCATCGCCGTTCCGCTGATGATGATTCCGAAGATTGCGAGCATCATGGTCTTTCGCCCCTCCTCGCTGCCTCTCGCATCATTATCGGGAGTCCCACCGATCCGTTGCTAAGAATCTGCACGGTAACGACGGAGATTTCAACGGAATTCGAGGAAAAGGCCGATGGATGGGCTTTTGCAGTGTATCCCGGGGGTTACCCAACGTTCATATATTCCCGGATCCGGAGCGGGACCCCCAGCTCGCGGGCCCTCGCCCGGCAGGCGTCGAGATCGAGGCCCGGGACGGCCACGACCGAGGCGATCACCTCGGGGATATGCTTCTTGGCCTCCCGGATGAAGTCGAGGACCGCCGGATAGGCCTGCTCGCCGAAGCGCGAGGGGCAGGTCTGCGCGTAGAGCTGTGCGTCGGCGGCGTTCATCGAAACGCTCACCGCATCGATGAGGCCGGCAAGCTCCGGGAGCACGTTGCGCCCGTAGACGAGGTTGGCCAGGCCGTCGGTGTTCAGGCGTACTTTCTTCGCGCCGCGCTCCTTCATGCGCTTCGCGATCACGCGCACCACCTCCAGACGCAGCGTCGGTTCCCCGTAACCGCAGAAGACGACCTCGTCGTAGTCCTCCGGCTGACCCACCGCCTGAAATATCTGTTCGACGTCCGGCTCCTTGTGCAGGCGCAGGTAGTAGCCCTTGACCTCGAAGTCGGTAAACTTCGGACAGAATCGGCAGGCGAGGTTGCAGCGATTGGTGATGTTCAGATAGAGCGCGTCGCGGATGCGATAGGCGATGCGCGGCTCGAGCTCCGCGCCCGGCAGGCCAAAGGCGCGCTTCGCGTTGAGCGTGGTGACGCGCGCGACGTCCTCGAGCGCCAAGCCCTTGAGACGCGCGATCGCGCGCGCGACCTCCACCACATACGCCGGCTCGTTGCGTCCGCCGCGGTGCGGCTCCGGCGCCAAATACGGGCAGTCGGTCTCGAGCAGCAGTCGCTCCAGCGGCGTCGCGGCGACGACCTCCTGGAGCCCCGTCGCCTTTTTGAAGGTGACGATCCCCGGAATGGAGAGGTACCAGCCGCGCTCGACCGCGCGGCGCGCCTCCTCGACCGTCCCGGAGAAGCAGTGGAAGACGAGCCCCGCCTCGGGCGCCCCCTCCGCGTCGAAAATTTTCCAGAGCGCGTCGCTCGCCTCGCGGCTGTGCAGGACGACCGGTTTCCCCAACTCACGGGCGAGGGCGAGTTGCTCGCGGAAGACGCGCTCCTGCACCGCAGGCTCGGAGTGGCGATGGTAGAAGTCGAGCCCGATCTCGCCGATCGCCGCGACCTTCGGATTGCACGCGAGGGCGGCGAGCTCGTCGCGCCAGTTTCCCTTCAGGGCTGCCGCGTCGTGCGGGTGGACACCCGCGGTCGCCACCAGCCGGTCGTCGCTCTCGGCCAGCTCAATCGCGCGCGCATTGCCGGCAAGCCCCTCGCCGGCACCGACGACGACGATGCACTCCAGCCCCGCGGCCCAGGCACGCGCGAGGACCTGTGCGCAATCCTCCGTGAACTGCGGAAAGGTGAGGTGGGCGTGTGTATCGATCAAACGATAGTGCGGAGTGCGGGATTCGGAGTGCGGAATCCCATCATTCCGCATTCCGCATTCCGCATTCCGCATCGTGTGGGAAGGACCTTCAGTTCTTTTCGGCACGGACTGCTTCCTCGTCTGAACTCGATTCCTCAGGATGCTCCGCATCAAAGGCGGCGAGCATGCGCTCGAAGAGGGCGATGAAGGGCTCCTCCTCCGTCTGCCGCGCGAAAGCGAGCGCGCGCAGCAAAAAGGCGCGGCACTCCGGAAGCCCCCAGCCGCGCCGCACGAGCGCCTCGACGAGTTCGAAGTCGATGTTCTTCGCCGTCACGAACCCCTGGAAGGCGTCGCCCTGCGATTGCTCCAGCATCGCGATCGTCTTCCGGCGCTCCGCCTTGCGCAGGTGTGCCAGCCCCATCGTCGTGTAGGCCTGGTGCGCGAAGACCGGGTTGTTCGGCAGCAGCTGCAGGACCTTCTTCGCCTTCTTGATCGCCTGATTGTACTCGGCGAACTGATCGATGAGCAGGCGCGCGGAGATGATCTTGAGTGCCGGGTCGTCGGGGAGGAGTCTTTCGGCGCGCTGGTAGTGCTTCCACGCCGTCTTGAACTCGCCCTGCACTTTGAAGAGGACGCCCAACACGGAATGATAGAGGGCGACGGAGGCGTCGTCGTCGGTACGCGCCATGTTGGAGGCCAGGAGCTTCTCGGCGTCGTCGTACTGCTTCGCGCCGATGAGCTCGAAGGCGCGATAGCAGACATCCGACGGGTTGACCGGCGCGTTCGGTTTTTTGTTGGGATCAATCATAACGTCCGTAATTCGTGATTCGTGATGCGTGACCCGAAAATCTTATTCTCCCGACAAAATACGGCTCATCTCCTCGTGCAGGTGGCCGTTGGAGGCCAGGATCTGCGTACCATACAGATCGTAGGGAGACCCGTCAAAGCTTGTCACGCGCCCCGCCGCCTCGCGGATGATCAGCACCCCCGCCGCCATATCCCAGGGCTTGAGGAAGAGCTCCCAGAAGCCGTCAAGCCGCCCGCAGGCGAGCCAGGCGAGGTCGATCGCCGCCGAGCCGGGGCGGCGCACCGCACGGGCGCGCTTCACAAAGGCGGCGAAGTGGTCGAGATTGTCGCGCGCCTCCTCCTCCTGCACGTTGTAGGCGAAGCCGGTCGCGACCATCGCCTGGCGGATCGCCGACGCCTCCGAGACGTGGATCGGCTTGCCGTTGCACGTCGCCCCACCGCCCGCCTCCGCCGCGAAGCACTCGTCGCGGTTCGGATCGTAGATGACGCCGGCGGCGAGCGCGCCGTCGATCTCCAGCGCGATCGAGACGCAGAAGAGGGGAAAACCGTGCGCGTAGTTTACCGTCCCGTCGAGCGGATCGATGATCCAGCGCCGTCCCGATTGCGTGCGTTCGCCACTCCCCTCCTCGGCGAGGATATCGTCGTCGGGGAAGCGCTTCGCGATCGCGCCGACGATGAGTTCCTCGCAGGCGCGGTCGACCTCGGTGACGAGGTTGATCGCCCCCTTGTACTCGATGCGATGCGCGTCGTGCAGCCGCTCGATCTGCACGCGTCCCGCGGCACGGGCGATTTCTTCGATGAAGGGCACGTCGGACATATTCGTTTTCTCCTGATTTATCAGCAAGATAGCATGCACGCCGCTCGTCGTCAATCAGAGGGCGCGGGCGATTGCGAGCGCCGAGGCCGATCGCGCACCGGCGCGCACGAGCTGCCGCGCGCATTCGTTCAGCGTCGCGCCGGTAGTCAGGACGTCATCGACGAGGAGGAGGCGACGATCGGCGATCGCGTTTCGCTGCGAGGCACGCACGACGAAGGCACCGCGCACGTTGGCCAGGCGCTCCGTGCGCGCAAGCCCCGTCTGCGGTCGAACTGCACCGCGCCGTTCGAGCAGGCGATCGCAGCAAGGGACGCGCAGCGTGCGCGCCACCCGGTGCGCGAGGAAGGCGGCGGGATTGAAGCCGCGGCGAAAGCGTCGGCCGCGCGGCGTGGGGACGGGGACGATCGCGTCGATCGGTACAAGCTCCCGCGCCCGCCGCGCGAGGGCATCGGCGAAGAAACGCGCCAGCTCGATGCGGCCACCGAACTTATAGGCGTGCACCGCCTCCTGCAGCGGTCCCTCGTAGGCGAAGCAAGCCGACGCGCGTTCGATCGCGCGGTTTTTCACATGCGGGAGAAGCGCCTCTCCCTCCAGGGGGCGGAGCGTCGCCGCGCAGTCGTCGCAGGGCGCTGCCTCGACGACGACGCGCATACCGCAGAGGGGGCAGCGGGGTGGATAGAGGAGATCGACGCCCGCATTGCCCAGGCGTTTGAGAACGGAAACGAGCATCGCGTCAGCAATAGAATAGGTGCGAAAGAAAGTACAGCGCAGTATTCGGATTGGAACCCTCTGAAAAAGCCGGAGCAGTGCTGTCCGGATTGAAAACGGGGGACACAAAACTTTTTTACGATCTCCGAACAGATTGAATGTGAAAATGAAAATATCTTTCGCAAAAAAGTATTGTGTCCCCCGTTTTCTCGAAAAAACCCCGGCATCGGGTGGATGCCGAGGTGTGTATCGTTATGCGTTGCTTCTGCTACGGCACAGGTCGCACGGCAGGACGTGCCGCCGTCGATGTCGAAACCGGGATCGTGACCCCGCCGAAGGTGAACGACCCTCCCTCGGGGATGAGATATCCCGCGTTCTCGGCATCGATCTCCATCGACGGGAGCGTGTAGCCCTCCCGCTGACAGAACACGATCATCGCCCCCATGAAGATGAGCGATGAAACGCTGTCACCATCGTTGAGCGTCGCCGTCTCGACCGCTCGGGTGACGATGTCGAAGCGATCGCCCTGCTCGATCCGCTCCCAAAACGAGGGGTAGGACTGCTGAAACTCCTCGACCGCCACCCGGGCATCGCCGGTGAGCCCCCCGAGATAAACATCCATGCTGTCGACGAAACCGGCGAAGCGCGACGCGGAGGCCTGCGTACCCCCCTCGTTCGCCGGGGCCGCCGGCGTGGGCGTGCCGTTCGCCGGGGTCGCCGGCGGAGTCGAGCCCCCTTCGTTTTCACCACCGCCGGAACGACGGGCCACCTGCGGGATGCGTTCGAACCGCCCGCGGACCGCGTCGTAATAGACATCCGCCTGCTCGCCCGACGGGGGCATGTAGTAGCCCTTCCCCTTCACGGAGACGACCGGCGGTTCCTCGATCCCGTACTGCCACTTGAGGTGCGGGGGAAAGTAGACCGCCCGCCCCCAGTTCGCCACGCGCTCGCCTTGGGAGCGCGCCATGAGCTGTTCCTGCGCCTCCTCGGGATTCGCCGCCACGAGGGAGCGTGCCTTCTCGACATGACCGTCCAGGACGGCCCGCGTGAAGAGGCGCCAGGTCGGCAGGTCGCGCGCAATGCCCCCCTCCATCGTCATCTCGCGCTGCTCCTCGTAGCGCTCGAGCAGAATGGCGCTGCGGTCGAAGAAGTCGCGCGCCTGTGTCAGCGTCGCGCGCTCCCAGTTCGCCGGGTCGGCGAACTCGTCCGGATTCTCGTGGTCGCGTCCGCTCCAGGAGGCCTGGAGCATTCCGAGCGCGCCGTGGTACTCCGCGCTCGTCGCCATCCCCAGGTTCCCCCGCCCCTGCCAATAGAGCGAGGCGAGGCGCGCGGAAATCGCCGCCAGCCGTGGATAGCCGGTACCGAACTGCTCTTGGTATCGATCGAAGAAGGCATCGATATACTCGTTCTCGACCTTCCCCGCCTCGTTTACGCGATCGAAGGTGCGGATGTAGGCGAGCGTCACGTTGTAGATCTGATGCGTGTCGAAGCCGGCGCGCAGGGCGACGTCGACATAGGCGGCGAGCTTCGACATGTCGAGCTTGTGAAGATAGATATCCTCGATCAGGAGTTCGTGATCCCAGAGGCCCGTCTCCGGATCCGGCCGCTCCGTCGAATCCAGCTGCTTGAGATAGGCCGCATGGAGGAGATTGGCGAAGCGGAACTGCGGCCCGTTGTTCGAAACAACCGCATTGATGACCACGCCATAACCGGAACGCCGCATGCGATCGGCGAGCCACGCGTTGCCCAACGCCTTTTCATTGACCTTGAGCGCGTGGGCGAGCTCCAGCACCTCGCCGTAGGAGCGCGGCAGCGACGTGCCGTTGCGGTACTCCAGCAATTCTTCGTGCGACAGCTGCGGCAGGGCGCCGGTCATGAACTCCAGATTGTTTCGGAATTGATTTTCGAGAATCCAGCTGAACGTCCCGGCGAAGCGTCCCGGCTGGAATTCCCCGTCGATGAGCTGCATGAAACTCGTCGAGGGAATAGTCGTGCGGCGTCGGTCCGTCCCTTGCGCCCAAAAGAGTTGCTGGCCGGCATCTTGCGAGACGGCCGTCGAATCGAAGAAACGCTGCAGGCGGTTGATCGCACTCGTCGTCCAGGCACTCGGCTGAGCGATCAGGTGCTGTTGGACGATCTCGAGCGCTTGCGGATCGAGCCCCTGTTCCACGAGCGCATCGATGACCTCCTGCGCCATCGCCTCCCCCTGCGTCTCCGGAGGAAGCGAAAATCGCAGCACAGTGCTGATAGCTGTGAAGTCCGGCGCCGTAGCGCCACGCGTTTCGTCACCCATGTTCATCTCCTCCTTCTTTGCCCCCGCGTGCCCACTCCCTTCGGCAACGCGGCGGGAAAGTTGCGTACATTTTTTGGGAAAGCCCGTCTGAAAAGAGAGATCGCGCTTCTAGTCGAAAGGAGGGCGGGCTGTCAAGGGGTTTCACCGCCGGAAATGTTTGAAAAATGGAGCTTTCCGGGCTCTCCCCCTGTGGGGCGTGCCGGCCTCGAACCGATGCATCACCCCGTGTCGGTCACCCCTTTGAAGGTCACCCGGGGGGCGTCGTGCCAGAGTCGTTCGAGCTGATAGTAGTCGCGCTCCTCCTGATAGAAGACATGCGTCACGACATCGCCGTAGTCGAGCAGGGCCCAGCGGCCGGAATCGATCCCCTCCTCGCCCAGCGGAAGGCGGCCGGCCTCCTTGAGCTCGTGGTGGATGGCGCGCGCGATCGCCTGCACCTGCCGGTCGGAGGCGCCGCTGCAGATGATGAAGAAGTCGGTGAAGCTCGTGAGCTTGCGCAGGTCGAGGACCGCGATGTCGATCGCCTTGTGATCGCTGGCGATCGTGGCGATGCGCTTGGCCAGATTCCGTGGGGTCACGCTCCCTCCTCTTCATTCAGGCGCTGCTGCATGGTCGCGAGCAGCTCGTCCAGCCCCTCGTGCGCCGCCGCGGAGAGGGCGACGATCGGCTCCGCCCCCGCCGCCGCGAGTGCGGCAATCGCCTCCGCTCGGCGCTCGCGCGCGTCGGGGAGGTCCATCTTCGTCAGGACGACGATCTCCGGGCGCTCGCCGAGTGCGGCGTCGTAGCCGTTCAGCTCCTCGCGGATGGCGCGATAAGCGGCAACTGGGTCGGGGCGTGCCGGATCGGTGAGGTCGATCAGGTGCAGGATGAGCCCGGTGCGCTCGATGTGCTTGAGGAAGCGCACCCCCATCCCCGCGCCGCCGGCGGCCCCCTCGATCAGCCCCGGGATATCGGCGACCACGCAGTCGCCGCCGCCCAAAAGCCGCACCGTCCCCAGACTCGGCACCTTGGTGGTGAAGGGGTAGTCGGCGACCTTCGGGCGCGCATTCGAGATCGCGGAGATGAGCATCGACTTGCCCGCGTTCGGAAAGCCGACGAGGCCGACATCGGCGAGGAGCTTGAGCTCCAGCCGGAGGCGGCGCTGCTCCCCCGCAGTCCCCTGGTCGGCACGCCGCGGCGCCTGGTTCGTGGCGGAGGCAAAGCGCATGTTGCCGCGGCCACCCCGCCCGCCGCGCGCGGCGACCCATTCCTCACCCGCGTGATCGAGGTCGACGAGCTTCTCGCCGCTCCCCTCGTCGTAGACGACGGTGCCCACGGGGACGCGCACGATGCGGTCCTCGCCCCGCGCACCGGTCATCTGCTTCCCCTTGCCATGGCCGCCGCGCCCCGCGCGGTAGTGGCGGTGGTAGCTCACGTCCATGAGCGTGGAGAGGCCGGACTCGGCGCGAAAGAGCACGCTGCCGCCGTCGCCCCCGTCGCCCCCGTCGGGTCCGCCCTTGGGGACATACTTCTCGCGCCGAAAGCTCACGCAGCCGTTGCCGCCGTCGCCGGCGGTCACGTCGATCGTTGTCTCGTCGAGGAACTTCATAGGAGCGAGAAACGCGGGTCACGCGAAATAGGCGAGATACGCGTCTTAGCAAAAAGCCCCCTGCATTTCGCAGAGGGCTTCATCCTCTCTTCTCAAGCCATCATCAGGCGCCGACCGGATGAACGTTCGCATACTTTCGGCCGCCGCGGCGGATGCGGTACTCGACGACGCCGTCGACCTTCGCGAAGAGCGTGCAGTCCTTCCCCAGGCCGACATTCTCGCCGGCGTGGATCTTCGTCCCGCACTGCCGCATGAGGATGTTGCCGGCCTTCACGACCTGGCCGCCGTAGCGCTTCACGCCACGACGCTGTCCGTTGCTGTCGCGACCGTTCTTTGCGGAACCGCCTGATTTCTTGTGTGCCATTCTCTACTCCACGCCCCGAAGCATCTATGCCTCGATCTTCGTGACCTTGAGCTCCGTGTAGTGCTGCCGGTGGCCGTACTTCTTCTCGTAGCCCTTGCGGCGTTTCTTCTTATAGACAAGAATCTTTTTGTCGCGCGCCTGCTCGACGATCTGCGCGCGAACCGCGGCGCCATCGACGACGGGCGTCCCGACGCGCGGCGATCCCTTGCCGCCGATGAGCAGGACCTCGTTGAGGACGATCTCGACACCCGGCTCCCCGTCGAGCTTCTCGACCTTGAACTGGGTCCCCTCGGAGACCTTGTACTGCTTGCCACCTGTCTTCACGACCGCGTACACAAAAACTCCTTTATTTCTCGCACCCTTGTCACAGGGGTGACGCTACCTAGCCCAGGGCCCGGTCGAAGTCAACTTTTTTCCACGTACTTTCAGCACTTTTCCGCGCAACTTCCCGGCTCCTGCTGCCGAAAATGAAGATGAGGGAGCAAATATGCGCCGTTTTCTGACCACAACCCTTGTGCTTGCCCTCTGCTGCCTCTGCTGCTCCCCCTGTTGGGGCCAGGAGAAGCGGCGGGCCGCCACGCGGACGATGACGGAGCTCATCGCCTCGATGAAGCGCATCGCGGGCGGCGCCCGCGTGCAGCCGCAGGATCGCCAGAACCTGACACTCACCCTCACCCCCATCCGCGCCGGCATCCGCATCAGCTTCTGACCGCACGCAACCGAAGGAACGGACCGCTTCGCGCACGAATCGCGGATGACGGCGCAGACAGCTGTCTTCGATAATTCCCCCTCTTCCCATCGCACTCCGAAACATTCTCCGACCGTCGCCGAAACGTCTTTGTATGGCGACCATCGACCGATCGACATACGACGCCCTGCGTCTGCGCCTCGAGGAACTCTCGGAACGGGGGGGATTGTCGCCTGCGCTCCAAAGCGACATCGACCTCGTGCGCGACGGCGTCACGGCGCAGGGCGACACCTACACGATCACGGGTGGTGAAGACGCCATCCGTGCAGCGATCGGCAGGCTCCTTGCAGACAACAATGGTGAAACGGCAGCGCTCGGGCGAAGGGCAACGATCTTCTCCACCTCGGCGATCAAGATCAGTTCACAAAAACTCTACGAGCGCCTTCCGGCCCTCCAGGAGATCTCGGACGAATCCTTCGCGACACCAGAAGAATTCGTCAAAACGCTCGTCGCACTGCGGGACGAGGGAATACTCGAGGACTACGCCCTCCTCACACTGGCGCAGGCCTTTGCAGCAAGCGGACGGTTCTCGGGCAACGATCAGACATTTATTCGTTTCGCTGGTTCACGCGACCTCTATGACCGCTCGCCGATCCTGCAAAGCATCCCCGATGAAGACCTCGAGAACCCTGAAAAACTCATTTCAAGAGTCATGGAACTTCGCCCCAGTATCATCGCCGAGCAACGCACAGCACGGAACGACGAGAAAATCGATTCCTACGCCCTCATCACGTTTGTGCACGCCCTCGCCGCAGGCGAACGCCTGAAGGGAAGCTCTCAACCCTTCACGCGCTTTGCCGCCGCACGCGATCTCTATGATCGTTCTCCGATCCTGCAGAGCATTCCGAATGAAGCCCTCGAGCACCCCGAGAGGCTCATCGCTGTCCTCGTAGAGCTGCGCGACAATGTCCTCGCCGAACAGCGCACCGTGCAGGGAAACGAGAGGATCGATACCTACGCCCTCGGCACGCTGGTGGAGGCCCTCGCAGCGGGGGGACAGTTGCCAGGCGACGCCCAGCCCTTCCGGCGCTTCGCCGGCGCACGCGATCTCTATGATCGCTCGCCAACCCTCCAAGGCATTCCGGACAAAGCCCTCGAGAGTCCCGAGGAACTCATCGCGAAACTCGTTGGGCTCCGCGATAAGATACTTGCCGAACAGCGAGCCAAACGGAAAAACGAAAAAATCGAAAGCTACGCCCTCAGCACGCTGGTGCTCGCTCTCAACGCATGGGGGCAACTGATAGGAAAGGCCAAGTCCTTCCTGCGCTTCGCCAGCGCACGCGATTTCTACGACCGCTCGGAGATCCTGCGGGGGATTTCGAACGAGGACCTCGCGACGCCGGAAAAGCTCACCGCGAAACTCGTTGGGCTCCGCGACAAGATACTTGCCGAACAGCGAGCCAAACGGAAAAACGAAAAAATCGAAAGCTATGCCCTCACTACATTGGTGCATGCTCTCTTCGCGGGCAGAAGAATACAGGGGGGACGCCAATCCTTCACTCGCCTCGCCAGCGCACGTGACCTCTATGACAGCCAACCGCTTCTTCAAGCGATTCCGGATGCAGTCCTTGCGGATCCGGAGGAGCTCATGCGCACGCTGCTGGCCCTCCGTGATCGCATCGCCCTTCAAAAAGCAAGTCACGAAAAAGGAATCCCCGGCGAATCCGACCTCCACGCTCTTGGCACCCTGACTCTCGCCCTCCATGCCGCCGGGCGCATCGACATCAAAAGACTTCAAAAACTTGAGGCAAAAATCGGCGGACCGTTCGAATACTTCCTCAAACGCCGCGAGGACGTCGAACCGGAGGTCCGCAAGCTCATGCGCGCCGGTATCCGGCGAGTGATGCTTCATCACATCGACCGCGATCGTTTCACCGCCCTGGGCGATCCAACGCATGTCGTGAACGATGGCTACATTCGAAATATCATCAAATGGGGTCGGTGGTTCCTGACCGATCCCGATGTTGTCGTGCGCAGCCTCTACGGGGGCGACGAGATCGCCGTCATGACGCTCTGGGCTTTTCCCGACTTTGTCAGCGCGGTCCCGGGAGATGTCCCCGGACGCCTCGAAAACGCCCTCTGGAACATCGCCCACAATTCCGCCCTCGCCCGCCGTGAGGCGGTCGAGGCCCTCGGCACGGTGATCGACTACTATGATGATCGGGAGCTCACCGAGGAAGAGTCCGAGGCGCTGCGATGGATCCGCATGCTCCGCGATTGGAACGCCGATGCGCTCGTGGATGATACAGCTCCGACACCGAATGGCGGCGCCAATACGGAGGGCACGGAAGGATCCACCCCCGAGACAGAGCCGTCCCCCTCCCAGATGCGTTCACCCCATTTCCGCGGCTTCTGCGACGAGGGGAAGGAAACATCGAAGCCCTCACCAAAGGAACAGGCCCTCCTCTTCGATACGGAGGATGTCGCAATGTTCCCGGAGCCCGGAAAGGGTTTCCAAACAGGCGGGGCGCTCTTCGCCACCCTCGCCGCGACGCCGACGAGCAGCACCCGCCCGGCGGCGACGCCGTAACCCAACGAGGGAAAAATTCAGCCTTGAATATCAAGTTTGCATATTGTAAGATTGTATTACAATATGCATAGATACATCAACCGCGCCATCGAACCCACCCTCCAGGAGACCCTCGCCACCTTTCCGGTAACGGCACTCCTGGGGCCACGGCAGTGCGGAAAATCGACGCTCGCGAAACATGTCCTGGGAGAACGCGCGAGCACGCTCCTTCTCGATCTCGAACGCCCTTCGGATCTGCGGAAACTCGACGATCCTGAATTCTTCCTGAACAGTCAGCGCAACAAACTCGTCTGCCTCGACGAAGTCCAGCGACTTCCCGATCTTTTCCCCGTCATGCGCACGCTCGTCGACGAGAATCGTCGCAACGGACGCTTCCTGCTCCTCGGTTCCGCATCACAGGAACTTCTGCGCCAGAGCTCCGAGAGCCTGGCCGGACGAATCGCCTATCTGGAACTCACGCCCTTTACCGCTGCAGAGCTCATCGCGCACGATCGGAAGCGATATCTCCGACCGACGATCCCCTGGCTGCGCGGTGGATTCCCGGAGTCCGTCCTCGCGCCTTCCGAGCAGCGGAGCTTTGCATGGCGCGAACAATTTATCCGGACCTTTCTCGAACGCGACATTCCGCAGTTTGGATTTTCCATTCCCGCTACGAGGATGCGACGTTTCTGGACGATGCTCGCGCACTATCACGGACAAATCCTCAACGCTTCGAAGTTGGGACAAGCGCTCGGTGTTACGCACCCGACGATTCGGCATTACCTGGACGTCATGGAACAGACCTACATGGTCCGCATGCTTTCCCCCTTCGTTGGGAACGTGAAGAAACGCCTCGTCAAATCACCGAAGGTCTTCCTCCGCGACAGTGGCATCCTGCATGCCCTCCTCGAGATCGGATCCTTCGAGGAGCTCCTCGGCCACCCCATCGTCGGCGCATCGTGGGAGGGTTGGTGTATCGAACAAATCACCGCTGCGATGCCCGGCTGGCATCCCAGTTTCTACCGCACCTCGTCGGGCGAGGAAATCGACTTGCTCCTCTCACGCGGTCGCACGCTACTGGCATTCGAATGCAAACGCTCCTCGGCGCCGAAGCCGTCAAAGGGTTTTGCCGGAACGCTCGAAGCGATTCGTCCAGAACACGCGTGGATCGTTGCGCCGGTGAAGGAACCCTATGAGCTTCGTTCAGGAGTCACCGTCGGAACGATCGAGACAGTCCTCGCTGAACTCACATCCCCCAAAGGTAACTACTTCTCGGTCACGTCGAACTGCTCGAGGTGGTAGTCGGAGACGCTCTTGACCTGGATCCGTTTGCCGAAGCGCGCCTCGAGCTGCTCGAGCCAGGCGCGCTCCTCGTCATACAGGACGTCTGCGACGGAGGGGTGGCAGTAGACCTCGATCTGTCCCCCCTTCATGTCGGGGGCCTCGCGGCAGATGTCGCGGAATATCTCGTAGCAGAGCGTCGTCGGGCTCTTCAGATGCCCCTTCCCCTCGCAGTAGGGGCAGGTGTTCGTCAGCTGCCGCCGCAGGTCCTCGCGCGTACGCTTGCGCGTCATCTCGACCAGCCCCAGCTCGGAGATCTTCGTGATCGTCGTGCGCGCCTTGTCGCTGCGCAGCGCCTCCTTGAGGGCGTTGTAGACCTTGCTGCGATCGTTCAGTCGCTCCATGTCGATGAAGTCGATGATGATGATCCCGCCGATCGCGCGCAGGCGCAGCTGGTAGACGATCTCCTTGACCGCCTCGAGGTTCGTCTTGAGGATCGTCTCGTCCACCCGACGACGGCCGACGAAGCGGCCGGTGTTGACGTCGATGGCGGTGAGCGCCTCGGTCTGTTCGATGATGATGTAGCCGCCGCTCTTGAGCCAGACCTTGTGGCCGAGCGCACGCGTGATCTCGATCTCGATGCCGAAGGCGTCGAAGATCGGCTCGTGCCCCTCGTAGAGCTCCACCGTGCGACGCTCGCCCGGCATGTAGCGCTCCACGAAGTCCTGCAGCTCGTCGCGCGCCTCGGGCGCGTCGACCACCACGCGGTCGACGTCGGGCGTGAAGCGGTCCCGCGCCACGCGCGCGAGGACGTCGAGGTCGGGCTTGACCAGCGCAGGGGCCTTCGCTTTGGCAGCCGCCGCCTCGATCTCCTCCCACGTCTTCGTCAGATACGTGATGTCGTCGGCCAGATCGCGCTCGGTGATCCCCGCCGAGGCGGTGCGCACGATAAAACCCCCCGGCCCCTTCCAGAGCTTGTTGATGAGCGAGCGCAGACGCGCGCGCTCCTTCGCGTCGCCGATGCGGCGCGAGACGCCGATGTGCTCGACGGTGGGCATGTAGACGATGTAGCGCCCCGGCAGCGAGATGTGCGAGGTGATGCGCGCGCCCTTCGTCCCCATCGGCTCCTTCTCCACCTGCACCAGGATGTCGCGGCCGTCTTTCAGCACGCTCTCGATCGAGCGCGGTCGGCGGGAGCGCTTCCCCCCCTTCTTCTCGGTCGCGGTCGTCTCGGCGTTCTCCTCCTCGAAGCGGGTGAGGTCCTTCACCACGTCGGAGGCGTGCAGGAAGGCGGTGCGGTCGAGCCCGATCTCGATGAAGGCCGCCTGCATGCCGGGCATGACGCGGACGACCTTCCCCTTGTAGATGTTGCCGACGATTCCCTGATCGCGCGTTCGCTCGATCGTGAGCTCGGTGACGATGCCGTTCTCGACGCGCGCCACGCGCGTCTCCCCCAGCGTCACGTTGATGATCAGTTCATTGGGCATAGACACTCCGCCGTTCGTCGTTTGTCGTTCGTCATTCGGGAAGAAAAAGATGGCGCGTTCGAACGACGAAAGACGAAAAACGAACGACGATCATTTCCACTCTACTCCCGTCTTGCGCACACGGCAGCGCCGTGCGCGTTCCTCGGAGAGGTCGAAGATGGCTGCCAGAATCTCCCCCACCTTGAGCGACGGCCGCCGGTTGCGGATCGCCACCCCTAACACACCGTCCTCCCCGACGGCAAGCGACTCGACGAGCCCCTTCGCATCGATCTCCTGGACCCCCTTCTTCCGTCGGCGCAGGACCGGAAGACAGTCGGTCTCCGCAAAACGCCGCAGGCCGGCATCGAGATCGATCGCCGCCGCGCCGAGGTCGACCACGTAGCGCTGCAGGGCGATCGCCTCGTCGATCGCGGGGGCATCGGGTGCCAGCGGCCAGGCCGTGCAGACCGCCATCCCCTGCGGGAGGCGCCCGGCCAGCCGTACCACGATCGCCTCCGGACCGAGCTCCTCGCGCAACAGGAGGTCGACGAACTCCGCCTCGCTCTCGATGCCCACCGGCGTCGCCGGACCCGCGCTGATGCGCACGCGCGGGTGATAGCCCTCGCTGACGGCCAGCGGGAGGCGCGCCGCGCGCATCGCGCGGCGGAGGGCATCGAGCGCCTCGATCGGCCCCAGGAAGGCGGCGCGGTCCGATTTTGAATAGCGCAAACGGTAACGAAATACTCGTGAGGGAACAGGGATATGGGAACAGGGATCAGGTGTTGAAACACTCGATTGCCTTTCCTGATCCCCGATCCCTGATCCCTGATCCCTCATCGCGATTCTGTTCTTCACCGCGTCGAAATCGCACATGCCGCAGTGCGAGCAGGGACCGGTGGCACAGTCGGGGGTCGGTTCCCCGGCAAGCGCGCGCTCGCGTTCCGCGACGAGAAAGGCGCGGTCGGGACCGACGCCGTGGCGCTCCCAGGGAAGCGGCCTCTCGAACGACCGCGCCTGAAGATACCCTTCCGGCTCGATGCCGCACTCGGCAAAGACCGCGCGCCAGCGCGCCAGGTCGAAGTGTTCGTCCCACGCATCGAAGCGCGCCCCCGCGCGATAGGCGTGCTCGATCACATCGGCGAGCTCGCGCCACCCGCGCGAGAGGACCCCCTCCAGGAAGGAGAGCTCCGCCCCGTGCCAGCGGAAGGAGACCCCCGGCATGCGCAGACGCTGTTTGAGCAGGCGTTGGCGCTCGAGCGTCTCCGCGATCGAGAGCTGCCGCTCCCACTGAAAGGGGGTGTGCGGCTTCGGCACGAAGGTGGAGACGGAGACGGTAATCTCCGGGCGCTTGTGAAAGCGGCGTCCGATGTCGCGGCAGCGGCGCGCCACCTCGGCGATCGCTTCGACGTCGGCGATCGTCTCGCCGGGGAGCCCCACCATGAAGTAGAGCTTCACGGCGTGCCACCCCTCGGCGAAGAGGCGCTCGACGGAGGCGAAGAGATCGGCGTCGCTGTTGCCCTTGTTGATGATTCGACGCAGCCGTTCGGTCGCCGCCTCGGGGGCGAGCGTGAAGCTCCCCGAGCGCGCGCGCCCGAGCGCCGCGAGCACCGGCGCGGTCAGCGCCTCGGTGCGCAAACTCGGCAACCCCGCCTGGAGCGGCAGATCGCCGCAGCGCGCTTGAATCGTCGCCAGCAGCTCCGGCAGCGGCGCCCAGTCGCCGAGCGAGAGCGAGAGGCAGGAGAAG
>CAYPII010000029.1:0-7797 GCA_964410765.1 uncultured Myxococcales bacterium
GGTGCGCGCGACGACGTCACCGCCTACGGCAACCGCGCGAAGGTCGATGAGCGCCTTGTCGTCGAGACCGGCTTCGCACCGCTCACGATCGCGCGCGCGCCGAATGAGCCCTACTACATCACGACGATCGACGGCGCGCAGGCGACCGCGGGCGATGCGGCGAGCATCGTCGCGACGATCGGCGACATCTCCTCCGAACCCGCAGCGCTCACGCTCGACAGCGCCTCACCCGCGCGCGTCGTCCGGCTCGACCCGCTGGCGATCGGTCCGGTCGACCGCACCCCCTTCGAGGATGCGGGGAGCTTCCTCGGCACGATCAGCGCCGTCACGGGAACGAGTGCCGCGCTCACGATCGGCGCAGTCCTCGACGCCGCGGCGGACGGCCCGCGCCTCTTCGTCGCGGAGAACGGCAGCCAGACGGTGACCGATGCGGAGGGCGCGCTGCTCGTAATCGACGCCGAGGAGCGGCGCCTCCCGCACGACGACCCGGAGGGTGCGCCCGCGATCACACCGATCTCCGCCGGCACGACCCCGGCGATCGCCGTCGCCGAAAACGGCGCGGCGCACCTCACGATTCGCGCAGCGGATGCCGTGCACGAGGGCGACTACGCCATCAACCTCCTGCCGGCGCCGGGCGACGTCGACCTCGGCGCGGCGGTCGGGCGCTTCGTCCCGGTCCTCGCCGACGGCGGCGACGTCACCCTCCCGGTGCGCGTCGGCGTCCCCGACGGCGAGCGCCTCAAGTCCTGGCAGCTGACGCTCTCCTACGACACCGACGTGATCGAGGCGACCGGCGTCGCCGACCGCCTGGCCGACCGCTACACGATCGTCGGCGGCCCCGGCATCCAGCCCGCCTCCCCCGACGAACCGCAGAAGGTCGTCGTCGCCGGCATGGTCGACATGGATGACCCGGCGCTGCCGGCGGGCGATGACGATGGCACGGTGCACGTCGCCGACGTGACCTTTGCGGCGAGGAAGGGTGAGCCGCAGTGGACGCGGCTGGACGGCACGATCGCCGCGATGATCTTCCGCCGCCCGGTCGAGGGCGGATGGGAATCGAACGAGATCGCCACGCCGGTTCCGATGCGCGCCGGTGCGGGCATCGTCGATCCGGTGGAGTGCAAGAGCGATGTGCGCGGCGACGTCAACTGCGATGACAAATTCACGATGGCCGACGCGACACAACTGGCCTTCGCCCTCGTCGGCAAGCTCGGCGCCGACGCGCCCTACGATGCCGCCAACGCCCTCTTCCTGCGCAAGCCCGACGGCTCCCCGGTCCCGACCGCGATCGACAAGGTCAAGGCGGCCGATATCGTCTCGGGGCGCTTCGCCTTCGTCGACTTCGACACCGAGAACATCGAGGTGAGCGGCGGGAGCGCGAAGCTCGTCGTCGATGTCAGCAGATATAATGATACGGGCGAGCACATGGTGCCGATCGGCGCGAACGCGCGCGTCGCGATGAGCGTCACCGGCGCGGGCGCGCTCGCCTCAGATGCCGCCGGGACCCCCGCCGAGACCGATCCGGAGGCGGGCGGCTTCTCCCTGATGACCCACGAGGGGGGCGGGCGCTACGCCATCTGGCTTACCGATGTGGGCGAGGGGGTCGAGGCGCTCGTCGAGCTCCGCCTGGCGATGCTCGACGAGGCGGGGGAGACGAAGCCGGGCGGCGCGACGACGATTCCCTTCGGCGCGACGACGATCGCCGCCGACCTCTGCGAGGGCGACGATGACTGCGAGGAGGGGCTCATCTGCTCCGACGAGGGCTTCTGCCGGACGCCGCCGGAGTGCACCGAGGATGCGCAGTGCGCCGCCGGCGAGCGCTGCGTGGAGGAGGAATGCCGCGCGGTCTGCCTCTCCGACGTCGACTGCCCGGCCGGCTACGAGTGCGCCGCCGACGGCACCTGCGTCCCGGCGATCGATTGCCAGAGCAACGCCGACTGCCCGCCGGGGACGCAGTGTATCGAGGGCTCCTGCCGGACGATTGAATGCTTGGTCGAGGAGGATTGCCCGGAGGGCTTTGACTGCATTGGCGGGGAGTGCCTCCCCGGCGGCTGCGAAGTCGACGCCGACTGTGCGTCCGGCTACCGCTGCGTCGCGGGGCAGTGCGTGATCGACTCGTGCGCGAGCGACGCCGACTGCCCGGCGGGCCAGGCCTGCATCGAGGGCCAGTGCACGGAGAGCACCGGCTGCGTCGACGACGGGCAGTGCGACGTCGGCGCGGGCGAGCACTGTATCGACGGCGCCTGCCGCCCCTGCGCGGCAGACGAATACTGGAACGGGAGCGCCTGCGTCGCCGGGAGTTGTACGATCGATAACGATTGCCTCGGCGATCTGCGCTGTGTGAACGGCAACTGCACGAGCGCGTGCGGCAGCGACGCTGACTGTGGCCTCCATGAGGTCTGTTCGGTCGACGGGCTCTGCATCCCGTTGCCGCCCTGCGACTCCGACGACGACTGCACCAACGGGCAGTGCGTCGAGGGCTTCTGCGAGCTCTGCCCGGCCGGCGAGATCTGGGATCCGGCCGCGCTCGCCTGCATCGATCCCGATGAGTGCGCACCGCCGCGAGCGCCCCAGCCCGACGGCACCTGCGCGTGCGCCCCCGGCGAGTTCTGGAACGGAACGACCTGCGTCGACGACTCGGCCTGCGCCTCGCCGCGCGAGGTGATCGACGGCCGCTGCCTCTGCCCGGATGGCCAGAACTGGGATCCGGAGGCGGGCGACTGCGTCGACTACGTGATCGGCGCGCGGCTCGCCTACGGCGCGCAGCCGGCCGAGCTCGGCCACTGGCTGGGCGATAACCGCTATGCCGGCGTCGGCCTCTATCGGGGGACGATCGCCGGGATGGGCGTGCCGCATGCGGGCAGCAAGGCGCTCGAGGCGCTGCCGGTCGGCGCGGCCGCACTCGGCCAGTCGGTCGCGATCGATCAGGAGAAGGCCTCGGACGTGACGATCGATCTCTTCGCCGCGCGCAACGAACTCTGGCTCGATGACCGCGCGGTTCCGGCCGACGAGCTCGCGCGCTCGCGCCGCGTGAAGGCCTACGCCTTCCTCACCGACCCGAGCGGCGCGCCGCTCGCGCAGTCACAGCTCCCCGAGCAGATCACCCTCGTCCTGCGTGCGGCTGATGGGACGCCGCTCGTCCCGGCGGGGATCGGAGCCGATCAGAGCCCCGCGCCGCGCGGGACCTTCTTCCGCGCATTCGTCGCCGACGCACAGGACTTCCCGGCGAGCGGGACGCTCGCGGCCGAGGTCGCGGCGACGATCGCCGGCGAGATGGTGAGCGTCCCGGTGACGCTGCATGCCGATCCGGATTTCGCAGAACTCGGCGCGTGGGAGATGGCACTCGACCTCCCGCGCCGGACGATCTACCCGAACGAGAGCTTCCGCGTTCCGCTGCTCGTGCAGACGGGCGAGAACGGCGTCTCCGGCTTCAAGGTCGTCGTCACCTACGACCCGGCCGCCTTCCGCTTCGCCGGCGTCGTCGAGAAGGCCGACTTCCTCAACGACCCGATCGGCTGGGATGAGCCCACGCCCGGACGGATCGTGATCAACGGCTTCAAGCAGGCGAGCCCGCCCACCGGCGAGGTGAACCTCATCGACCTCGCCTTCGAGCTCCGCCCCGCCGGGGCGGCAAACGGCGGCGGCGACTTCGCCGGACAGGTTTTGGAGCTCACCGAAGCGAACGCCGACTCCACGCAACACGGCGCGGGCCAGGCGATCTTCGTGCGCGCGCGCGCGGGCGACGGCCGCGTCGTCGGCGCGCCCGATGGGAGCGCCGGCCTCATCGCGTATCTCGCCGATGGCATCTGGGTCGACGACCGCACGATCGGCGGCGCGGCGCCGGCGAGCGATCTCGCGGTCTGGCGGATCAGCCGCCACACCGAGGCGCCGATGCAGATCACCGACGCAGCGCAGCTCGCCTTCACCGCCGAGCCGGCGGGGACTCTCGCCGTCGAGGCCGGCGCGCTCTCGCTCGTCGAGTCGAACGCGCAGTCGATGGGGATTGCGTTGGGCGATGAACCGGCGCAGTCGACGAACGTCGGCGTCACCGTCGTTCCCATCGACGAAGCGAATATCGCGGTCGATCCTGCGGCGGTCATCCTCGGACGGATCGCCGGGAGTGAGCCGCCGGCCTATCGCCCCTTCCGCCCGCGCGTGACGGCGGACGTCGAGGGGCTCGCCTTCGATCTCACCGACCGCGTCAGCTGCAGCTCGAGCGACGAGTCGGTCGTCGCGATCGGCGAGCGTTGCCTCATCGTCCCGCAGGGGACGGGCGCAGCGCGCGTCACCGTCGCCGGTGCGGCAGGACTCGACGTCACCGTGACCGACGCCGAGGTCGCCGTCGCCGACGTGCGCGTCTCCGTCGTCGGGTCGCTGGACGAGGTCGCCGCGGATCCCACGAGTATCCCGATCGATCCGATGAGCCGGGCGGTCGTCTCGGCCAAGGCGCTCAACCGCTTCCGCGGCGCCGCCGCCGGACCGGTCACCGTCTGGGCGAGCTTCGCCGACGCGCCGGATGCGTACGTCGACATTACCGCGCTCGTCGTCGACGGCCTCGTCCTGCGCGGCGAGAGCTTAGCACAGGTGCGAGGCGATGAGGGGGCGAAGCAGGCCCTCCTCGAGGTGCGGCGCCCCGGGCTCACCTATGTCGATGCTGGCTTCGGCGGGGCGGTCGGCACGGGCGCGGGGATCGTGCGCTTCGAGGGCGAGCCCGCGATCGCCGTCGAGGCCTTCAAGGGCGAGGCGAACGCGAAGGTCGGCGAGGAGGAGGGGATCGCCTTCACGAACCTCACGCGCGCGGACGACGCCGCCGCGAACGCGATCCGCAACTGGGGGCAGGCGGTGCAGCTGGCCACCACCGTCACCTTCGGCGAGGGCGAACAGGCCGAGCGCTTCGACATGACCGCGCAGGCGACCTACGAGATCGTCGAGGGCGCGGGAGTGGCGATGGATCCGGAGACGAAGGGCCGCGTCGTCGTTGCGCCGGGTGCCGAGCCGGGGCGCAACCGCGTGCGCGTCAGCGTCGCCGCGCTCACCCCCGAGCCGCTCGTCGCGGAGTACATCATCTATGTGACGACGATCGAGGAGCTGCGCATCCGCCTGATCGAGGACTTCGACCCGATCCCGGCCGACTACCCGCTGGGGAACGCGAGCGACACGCGCGATGCGAACCTCGCGCCCTTCGCGGAAGCGGTCGCGGAGATCGCAGAGACCTTCGGCCGCGTCGGCGGCGTCGCCTACCAGACCGGCCGCGCGCAGGTCCAGGGGCGCTGGACGCACCGCGGGGAGATCTGGGATGACCTGACGAACGATCCGGCCAGCGCCGGGGATGTCACGCTGACGGCGGAGGGCGCGGTGGCGCTGGAGGGGACGATCCCCTCGCCCGCGCTGCGCATCCTCCCGCAGGAGGCCGGGCCCGCGACGCTCACCGCCGCGCTCGCCGATCTGAGCAGCGCGCGGCCGCTCGCGGTCAATGACGACGCGATCGCGGTGAGCGACCTGCAGCTCTTGCCGAGCGCCGGGGCCGACCGCGGCCGCTTCGCCGGACAGCGCGCGACGGGCGCGCAGGACTTCGACGGAACGATCCGCGGCGTGCGCGGGGCGGCCGCACCGATCGACGTCGGCATCGTGGCGGGCGACCGGCGCATGCGCGCGATGGCCGGCGGCGTGCAGCAGCTCGCCGACGGGGAGCGCTCGCTCCTCTCCTTTGCGGCGGAAAACGCCGGCATGCCCAACTACACGCCCCCCGATCCGGTCGTCGAGGATGGCGGGCGGATCGTCCCGCTGGAGAACGGCGCGATCGCGCTGACCGTCGCTGCGGATACGCAGGAGACCGCCGGCCTCTATGCCGTCAACCTCCTCCCCGCCGCGGGCGACGTCGACGCGGGTGAGAACGTCCATCGCTTCATCAAGGTGCTGGGTTCCGGCGAGCGCGTGACGGTGCCCGTCCGCGTGGCGGCCGGCGGCGCGCGCCTCAAGGGCTATCAGCTCTCCTTCACCTACGACACCGACGTCCTGTCGATTGCGCGTTTGGACGACATCAGCGTGATCGCCGGCGGCAAGGGCAACCGCGAGGAGAGCGGCGGCGAGGGCACGCTCTCGATCGCCGGCGTCGTCCCGGAGAACCAGTCGCTCTCCGGCGACGTCGAGATCGGAACGGTGACCTTCACCGCCGTGAAGGACGGCCAGGGGTGGATGCGCCTGACCGGCAGCACCGTCGAGGTGACCGATGCGAACGACGCGCCGATCGGCGCGCCGGGTCCGATCGTCGCCGGCGCCGGCATCGTCGATCCGCTCGGCCAGCAGGGCGGCGGCGGAGGCGAGGGCGAGGGCGAGGACGACGGGGAGGGCGAGGAGCCGGAGGGGATCGTGCGCGGCGACGTCAACGGCGATGGGCGCTTCACGATCGCCGATGTCATCGCGGTGCAGGAGTGGAACCTCCTCGAACAGCAGCCGGCCGCGGTCGTCAACCCCGAGCAGGCCTTCTTCACGAACGAGGTCCGCACCTATCCCTCGATCGAGGACGCGGCGCGCGGCCTGGAGATCCTCGTCGGCCTCTTCCGCTTCATCGAGGTGGGGCTGCACGAGTCGGGGAGCGCGATCGCGATCACGATCCGCGATGCGGTGGGCGATCCGATCGAGAGCAACCTCGACGTCACCGCCGACATCACGAAGTTCGGCAGCTTCACGGTCAATGCCGCGACCGATCCGGAGAGCGGCTTCTACGAGACGCGCGCCGAGGCCGGCCGCTTTCTCGTCGACCTCTCCGCGATCGAGCCGGGCGCGCGCGCCGGCGTCGGCGTGCGCCTCGCCGTCCTCGATTCGAACGATCCGGACATCGTCAACAAGCTCCACATCGTCCGCTTCGCGCCGATCCAGCTCACCGGCGAGGCGGGCTGCAGCTACGACGAGGACTGCGCCGAGGGCGAGGTCTGCCGCGCGGGCCGCTGCGAGCCGGAGACGACCTGCGATGTGGATGTCGACTGTCCGTCGGGCGAGCACTGCATCGCTGGCGTCTGCGAGGCCTGCAGCGAGGGCGAGTACTGGGATCCCGAGCTGCGCGAGTGCATCGCCGGCGAGCCCTGTGCCACCGACGACGACTGCCCGAGCGGTGATCGCTGTGAGGCGGGGGTCTGCCGTCCGCGCGAACCGTGTGCGACATCGGCTGACTGCCCCGGCGATCTCGAGTGCATCGCGGGCGTCTGCAGCGATCCGGTCGCCTGCGCGACCGACGCGGAGTGCGATCCCTACGCGTCCGCCTGCATCGATGCGCGCTGTGATGCGGGCAGCTGCCGGAGCACGCCGCGCGACGCGGGCACGGTCTGCGTCGACGGCGTCTGCGACGGCGCCGGCGTCTGCCGACCAAAGCCCTGCGAGAACGACGCCGACTGCGCGGGCATCGACGGCGAGCGCTGCGACCCGGCCACCGGCCAGTGCCTCTCCGGCTGTCCGGCGGGCGAGCGTGAATGCCCCAACGGTCTCTGCGTGCCGGTCACCGAGGAGTGCCCGGCCGAGATCTGTACCACCGACGCGGACTGCGACGACGGCAACGCCTGCACGACCGATGCCTGTGCGGGCGGCGTCTGCACGCATCTGCCGGTCGACTGCAGCGCGCTCACGACCGAGTGCAGCGTCGGGAGCTGCGTCGCCGCGACGGGGGCCTGCGCCGCGCAGCCGGCCAACGTCGGCGGCACCTGCGACGGCGGCGCCGGCCACTGCTCGGCGGGCGGGAGCTGTGACGCCTGCACGCCGCCGCAGCTCTTCGATCCGGTCACCCTCGCCTGCATTGGCGATTTA
>CAYPII010000029.1:7807-20987 GCA_964410765.1 uncultured Myxococcales bacterium
CTGCATTGATCCCGATGCGTGCGAACCGCCGCGCCATGTCGACGACGACCTCTGCTGCGGCCCGAACGAAGGAGCGGAGAACGGCCTCTGCGTTGAACAGAGCTGCCCGGAGGGCGAGATCTGGCTCGCCGACTGGAGCGGCGAAGGAGATAAGTGCGTCTGCGCCTTCGAGGCCGCACGTCGGCCGGACACCGGCGACTGCTGCCCCGACGGCGAGCTCTGGGATGCAGAGACGAATGACTGCACGGCCGAGGACGAGCTCACGAACGCGGTCATGGGCGCGCACGTCGCCTTCGATGCGAACCCGACGAAGCTCGGCAGCTGGACCTTTGACACGATCGACGAGGGCTTCGCCGGCGGAACGGCCGGGAGCTACACGAGCTACCTCGTCGACGCCCTGGTGCCGGGCAGCGGGAGCGCGCGGGCGCGCATCGAGGGCGCGAGCGCGGCACCCGCGGCGCAGTCGCTGGCGATCGTCGGCCAGGCCGCGGAGGCGCGCCTGATCACCAACCAGGAGCGGGTCTTTTCCGGCCGCGGGCTGGGCGAGGACGATGCGCGCCGTCGCATCGTCGCCTACGCGCAGGTCATCGATGCCGCCGGCCATCCGGTGGACGACGCGGCGGTTTCGATCGAGGGGCCGGATCCCATCGAGGTGCTGCAGTCCTACGGCGAGGGCCTCTATCGCCGCACCTTCGCGCCGACCGAGAGCGGGACGATCCGGGTGGTGCGCGAGGGCCAGGAGCTGGCGAGCGCTCCGGTGACGGTCGATGCGGTCGCCGCGCAGACGCCGCCGACAAACAGCATGCTCCTCGACCTCCCGCCCAACGAGCTGCTAAACGGTGCAAACTTCACCGTCGTCGTTCGCGCGAACACCGGCGGCGAGACGATCACGAGCTATGGCCTGCGCATCGACTTCGACGAGGACGCCTTCACGTACGTCGCGAGCAGCGCGCGCGTGGGACTGAGCATCACCGCGAACGAATCGCCCAACACCATTGGTGAGCTGATCCTCGTCGGCACGGCGACCGGCGAGGGGACGCCGCCGGCGGGCGATGACGTCGAGCTCTTCCGCCTGATCTTCCGGCCGAGAGCGGTCGGCGCCGCACTCCCCTTCATCGCGGAGGCGGCGGTCACGGAGCTCAAGGCGGGGAATACCTACCTCGTCCCGCAGGGCGAGGAGCGCCCGATGGCGATCCGCGGGCGCGATGGCGCAAACCTCGCCGTCGTCGACGGCGCGACACCGATGGGCTTTGTCGCGCGCGTCGAGGACAGCGAGTGGATCGACCTCTCCGCCGCCGCCGGCGGGAGCGCCCCCCCCGCCTGGCCGATCGCGATGATGCTCAAGCGCGACGGAAGCGCGGGGACGATCGCGACGAGCGCGGAGGAGAGCAGCGGCGTCACGCTGCGCACCTCGTCGTTCGTCGTCAACGGTGCGGTCTGCGGCGACCAGTCCTGCCCGGGCGCGGCGATCGAGATCCCGCTCGACCGGACGGCGATCGCCTCGCTCGACGACGTTGTCCTCGAATACGACGACACGCTCCCGCTCATGAAGAATCTCCCGGACGGGAACATCGCGCGCAACTACCGGATGACGCGCATCCGCGCCCTCTGGAGCTGGCCGGAGACGGCGGCGCGCTTCGACCTCTCGCGGGATATCAGCTGCGCGATGGTGCCCGGCTCCGGCGCGATCGCCGTCACCGAGGACTGCCTGGTGACGGTGGCGCAGCCGGTCACCGGTGCGGTCACCGAGAAGGTGCAGGTCGCCTTCGCCAGCGGCGAGTCGCGCATCGTCGAGATCACCGCGACGGATGCGGCGCGCACCCTCACCCCGCGCCTGCACCTGGCCGTTCCCGGCGAGGTCGCGATGCCGGCCGATCCGCTCGCCGGCGGCGAGGCGATCGGCCTCTCCGCGACGGTCACCAACCGCTTCACCGCGATCGGACAGGAGTCGCCGCTCACCCTCTGGATGCGCTACGACGAGGGCGCGCCGGTCGACATCAGCTCGTTTATCGCCGAGGGCCGCGCACAGATCGCACGCGCCGAGGGGGGTGGGACGAGTCTCGAGCTGCTCCCCGACGATCCGGCGCGCGTGCGCGCGGTCGGCCCCGGACAGACCCTCTTCACCGCATCGATGGAGGGCTTTGCCGACGCAACCGCCGCCGGTGTCGTCGAGCTGGGCGAGCCGGGCGATCTCATCATCCAGGTCGACAAGGCGCTCCCGCCGCAGACGTATGACTACAATGAAGGCACGATCGGCGAGCACGCGATCGCCCTCAGCGCGAACGACCTCTCGCGCGATGTGCGCCGGCTGAAGGAAACGGCGGAGCTCACGGTCCTGCTTCCCTTCTCGAACATGCCCGAGGCGTTCGACGCGACCAGCGGCGACTATACCTCCTACAGCGTCATCCCGACGGGTGCGGAGCCGGTGATCGCCGTCGACGCGGCGGGGCGGATCACCCCGCTGGGCAACGCCCCCGGCACCGACATCGTGCGCGTGCGCGTGACGGGGCTCGCCGAGGCGCCGATCGAGGGCTTCGTCGCGATCCATGCGGTGAGTCTGGCCGCGACCGACGTGCGCCTCTACGAGGACTACAGCTGGCAGTCCTACGACCCGCCCGCCTTCGAGCAGCCCTTCGAGGACGCCGAGGCGCGGCTGACCTACATCGAGGGGGTCGATTTCTTCCAGCAGGCGCGCGTGAAGGTGATCGGCCGCTGGAGCGACGGCGTCGCCACCGCCTTCCTCACCGACGCCGACAAGACGTGGAGCGATGTGATGAAGGGCCTCCTCACGATTCGCTCCAGCGACGGCGCGGTGACCGGGAGCGGGACGATCGCGCCGGCTGCCGACAAGGTCTATCGCGTCGCGCCGGTCGCCGCGGGGACGACGCTGCTCACCGCCGAGATCGCCGACCGCGTCTGGAGCGGCTTTGCGCCGGGTTCCAAGGAGGTCGTCGTCGACACCGACCGCGAGGAGGTCACCGACCTCACGATCTCCGTCGATCCGGGCGCACGCACGATCTTCGACCGCACGCCGATCGATCAGCGCGGCGAGGCGTGCGACGTCGCCGACGGGAACTGCTTCGAGGGGACGCTCGCCCAGGTGCGCGGCGCGACGATCCCGTTGCGCGTCATCGCGACGATGGGCGATGGCACGCACTTCGTCGTCGCGGAGAACGGCGCGCAGACCGTCGAGAGCGGGGGGGCGAAGCTCCTCGCCTTCGGCCCGACCGCCGAGATCCCCTTCCCCGAACTCGCGGTGCCGAGTGCGACCTCCGCGAGCGTCACAGCGGAGGGCGGCGTGGTGGCCGTGGAGGCCAACGGCGCGGTCGAGCTCCCGATCGCCATCGCGGCGGAGAGCAGCAGCGCGTCGGTCGATCCGATCCACCGCCTGGCCGTGAACCTCCTGCCGGGACTCGGCGACATCGACCTGGGCGCGCAGCGCGGCCGCTTCGTGCCGGTGCGCGATGCGGGCGAGCGCGTCGAGGTCCCGGTGCGCGTCAACGGCAACGACAAGGGCGGAGCGAGCTCCTTCAACAGCTGGATCGTCTACGATGCGCGCGTCCTCGACTGCGAGTCGGTGATCCCGGCGCTCCCGGCGGCGCGGATGCAGCTCGTCCATTCCTGCGCGCGCCCCGTCGAGGCCGACGCGAACGACCTCGCGATACTGGGCATCGAGGGCAGCGCGGCCGACTATGCGAAGTTCAACATCAACGGCGTCGTCTTCCCCGGCAAGCCCTATCTCACCGGGACCGACGACCTCGTCGCGACGATCGCCTTCACGGCGCAAAAGGATCGCCGCGACGGCTGGCTCGGCGGCATCGTTGCGGGGATGTCGAGCGACGATGCACAGACCCCGACGATCGGCGAGGCGGTCCCGCGCGCGATCGTCGCCGGCTTCGGCCTCGTCGATCCCACCGGCGATGCGAACCGGAGCGGCGCATTCAACGACCAGGACGTCTCGGCGATCCTCAAGCACAAGGCGAACTGGCCCGCCTTCCAGCCGCCGGACTTCGACCGGGAGGCCGCCGACATCGAGGTGAACGACGTGGTCGAGGCGGCCGACGCCTACCGCGGCCAGCAGGTGCTGGCCGGTCTCTTCGGCTTGGTCGATCTCGAGGTGGGCGAGCTCACGCCGGCCGGGACCGCGCAGCTCATCCTCACGCTCACCGGTATGCCCTCCACCGAGGGGGTTGCCTTCGTCGTCGGCCCGATCGACGGCGTCACGATGGCCTGCGGCGATGCGACCTGCGAGGCGGTGGGCGCGGACGGCCGCTACACCGTGGGACTCCAGGATGTCATCGGCGTCGAGTCGATCACGGTGCCGGTACGCTTCGTGTACGAGGTCGAGGGCGAGTTGATCAACGAGGTGGAGATGACCTTCGTCGGCCTCCCGGTCGCACGCGAGTGCGAGGGCGACGACGACTGCGGGGCGGGCGAGATCTGCGCCGCCGGCCGCTGTACGGAGGAGACGGCGTGCGATGAGGACAGCGACTGCGGCGTCGGCGAGAGCTGTGATGACGGCGTCTGCCGCCCGACCGGATGCGACGACGATGGCGACTGCCCGGCGGGGAGCATCTGCCGCAGCGGCGGTTGCGTCCCGCGCCCCTGCGTCGCCGACTTCGACTGTCCGAGCGGGAGCCGCTGTGTGGAGAACGAATGCCGTCCGGGCGAGGCGAGCTGTGAACTCGACGCCGACTGCGACGACAACAACGACTGCACGGTCGACGTCTGCGATCAGGACGGCCGCTGCCAGCACACCCCGGCGGCGGTCGGCGCTTCCTGCGACGGCGGCGTCTGCCGGGTCGACGGCTCCTGCGGCTGCATCGACGATGCCGACTGCCCGGCGGGGGAGAGCTGCAACGAGCAGAGCGGGCGCTGCGAGGCGGCGAGCTGCACGGTGCCGGGCGACTGCCCCGACGACGGCAATGCCTGCACCGCGGCCGAGTGCACGGATGCCGTCTGCGCGGTGACGCCGCTGCCCAATGGCACGGTCTGCGCCGAGGGGAGCGTCTGCCAGGATGGCGCCTGCACGCCGGTCGGCGGCGAACCCTGCACGAGCGACGCCGACTGCGCGCCGCCCGCCCCCCTCTGCGATCCGCAGGAGAACGCCTGCGCCGCCTGCCCGGAGGCGACTCCGGTCTGGGATGGCGCGCAGTGCATCGGCGGGAGCGCCTGCACCGAAAACGGCGGGACGATCGTCGGCGGCGAGTGCGTCTGCCCGGCGGGAGAGAGCTGGAACGGGAGCGCGTGCGTCGCCGACATCGAGGACGAGATCGAGGAGCCGGTCGAGGGGGCGCGCGTGCGCTTCGAGCCGGTCCCCGCCCCCTTCGGCGTGGCGACCGAGGAGACGGCCTTCGACGCGAACGCCAAACGCTACGAGGGGAGCGTCGTCGCGATCCACCGCCTGGTCGACGCCGCCGGCGAGAACGGCCTGGTGGCGCAATTGCTCTCCGCCGACGGGGGCGAGCGCTACGGCCGCTCGTCGCTGATGGCCGTCGATCCGAGCGACGCGCCGGCGCGGCTCGCACTCCTCCTCTCGCGCGAGGCGGTCTACGAGGACGACCGCTCCGTCGAACGCGATGAAGCGCGCACCGTCAAGGCCTGGGCCTTCCTCGCCGACGCCGCCGCCCGCCCGCTCTCCTTTGCCGACGTGACGATCGACGGCGGGACGGCCGCCTCCCAGCGCGCGACGCGGCCGGGCGTCTTCTTCCGCCAGTTCACCGTCGACGACTTCGGGTCGGGGTCGAAGACGATCACGGCGAGCGCGGCGAATCTTGCCGCCCAGCAGGAGCTCACCCTCGTCGCCGATCCGCCGATGCCGACGCTCACACCGGGAGAAGCGCTCCTCGATCTCCCGCGTCGCGACCTCTACGACAACGAGGCCTTCGCGGTCCCGGTCCGGGTGAACGTGGGTGCTACGCGCGCGGCGAGCTTCAAGTTCGAGATCGACTACGACGTGGCGGCCTTCGCCTACGCGGGCATCCGCAAGGGGGCTCAGGGGACGCGCTTCCTCGACTTCGAGGTCAACGACGCCACGCCGGGGAAACTCATCGTCGTCGGCGTCCTCAACGTCAACGCGACGGATGGCGCGCAGCCGGCGGGTACGGATGCCGAGTTTGCGATCCTCTCCTTCCGCGTCCGCGACGGGGCCGCCGAGGCGGCGACGAGCGATGCGCTCGCCGGACGCGTCGTCGAGCTCACCCTCGCCGATCAGTACAGCACGAACCTCGTCGAGGGCGCGCCGATCCCGATGGCGCTGCGCGCGCGCGGCGGAAAGGTCAACGTCGTTCCCGACCGTTCGCTCGGCTTCTTCGCCTCCGTCGCGGAGCAGCACTGGGTCGACGTGCGGGCGATCAACGCCGACGCCGAAGCGCCGTGGAGCGATCTGCGCGTCCTGGTGGCGCGTGCGACGGCGGAGAGCACGCTCGTCGATCTCACCGACACCCCCGAGACGACGGTGGGCACGGGCTTTGCAATGAATGGCAGCCGCGTTCAGCTTGCCCCGGGGGCTGCGGGCGGGACGCTCGCGGTCGGGCGCAGCGATCTGCCCGACGCGACGGTCGAGATGGAGATCTCGGTGGCGCGCGCGCAACCGGAGGGCATCGCGATCGAGCTCGACGATCAGCTGGGGATCCTCAACATGGGGCTCTTCCAGCCCGCGCAGCCGAAGGTGACCTTCACGAGCGAGGGCGCGACCTACGACATCACCGATCGGATCGCGTGCGAGGTCCTCGACGGCCCGATCGAACTCCTGTCGGGCTGCTTCCTCCGCCCGATCGCGGCGGGCACGTCGCGGGTGCGCATCGCCGGCGAGATGCGCACGATCGAGGTCACGACCGATCCGGTGGAGATCACGCGCCTGGTCGTCGGCGTCCCCGCTTCCTTCAAGGGGGAGGAGACCGGGCTTCTCGGCGCGCTCGACGACGCGCGGGCCACCGGCGCCGCGCAGCCGATCAACATCTTCCGCGGCCGCGCGAAGGCCCCGGTCGTCGTCCTCGCCGAGTTCGGCGATGGCAACGAGGTCGACGTCGCGCGCCTGGTGAAGGATGGGCTCGCGTTCGAGGGCACGAGCGTGGCGCAGACCGAGGTGGAGGGCGAGAAGCGCGCCGAGGTCGAGGTGCGTGCGCCGGGTCTGACGACGATCGGCGCGACATTCGGCGAGGCCTTCGACGAGGGCAAGGTCCTCGTCGCCTTCGAGGGCGAGGCGCAGATGAACGTCGCTGTCGCGCCGAACCAGCAGCATGCCCCGCGCGCATTCGACGAAGCGCCGACGCCGGAGCCGATCCCCGTCTACCTGCTCGCCGCGCGCGAGGGCGACTGGGCGAACCTTCTCCACGGCTGGCCCGCCGCCGCACAGTTCGCGGTCGAGGTCTCCTGGGGCGCGGAGAGCACCTTCGACGTCACCGCGCAGGCCGCCTACGAGAACCTCGATCCGATCGGCGAGCGCGTCGTCGCGGTCGCCCCCGGCGGACGTCTCACGCCGATCACCGGCGCGGGCACCGGCGTTGACATCATCAAGGTCGACGCCTCGGCCTTCGCCGACGTCGATCCGCAGTACATCGCCGTTTACGTCACCGGCATCGACGCCCTGCGCGTCGACCTGCTCGAGGACTTCGACCCGGTCGCGGGCGTCGCCGGCTTCGAGGGACCGCCGCGCGCAAACCGGGTGCTTGGCAACATCGCCTCGATCGACTTCCTCGAGCGCGCGCGCGCGAAGGTCTTCGGCACCTGGACGCACGGTGCGGTCGAGGAGCTCACAGCGCTCACCGGTGCGAAGGCCCAGGCGGTGGATGCGTCGCTCGCCCTCGTGCCGGAGCCGGCGACCCTCATCACGATCGAGCGCCAGAGCGGATTCTATCGCCTCCTCCCGCCGGCGACCGACGGCGACGGGCGCGTCGTCGCGCGCGTGACCGATCAGCCCGGCCGGGCGACCGAGGCGGAGGCGGCGCTGCGCGTCGATGCCGGCGCGAGCGTGGCGGTGGAGGACCTGCAGCTGCTGCCGGGCGCCGGCGTCGCGCGCGGGGCCTCGGCGAGCGATACGCCGCACGAGCCGGACCGATTCGCCGGGACGATCACCGGCGAGCGCGACGCGCAGGTGACCCCGATCGTCGGTGCGCGCTTCGACGACGAGACGCGCTTCGTCGTCGCCCGTGCCGGCACGCAGATCGTGAAAGCCGGCGAGGAGGCGCTCCTCGCCCTCGACGCGCTCTCGATCCCCTTCGACGATGTTCCGCAGGCGATCGATCCGGCGTGGAGCACGAGCGCTGCAGTCGACGATGCGGCGACGCCGGAGATCACGACGCGGAACAACGGCGCGGCCGAGATCGGACTCGCGGTCGCCGCCTCCGGCGAGCGCTTCCCCGCCGAGTACGCGATCAACCTCGCCGCCGCGACGGGCGACGTCGACATCGGCAGCCCGAGCGGGCGCTTCGTGCCGGTGCTGGAGGCGGGCGATGAGTTCGTCGCCGAGGTGCGCGTCGCCACCGGCGCACAGAACCTCGGCAGCTATCAGCTCGAGATCACCTACAACGACGACGTCCTCCACGCGCTCTCGGTGGAGAACGCCCTCCCGCCGGCGGTCGGCATCGTCTTCTCCACGAAGGTCGAGGAGAACCGCGGCGGCGTAAATGAAGAGGAGACCGGCCGCGTGAACCTCGTGGGTGCCATCTCCTCCGGGACGGTCCCGGCGGGCGAACCGGTCATCGCGCGGATCCGCTTTGCGGCGCGCAAGGCCACAGCACCGGTGACGCTGTTCTCCGGCCGCGTGATAGAGGTGAAGGATGTGACGGACGCCGCGCTCGGCGCGGAGACGCCGCGGCCGATCGTCGCGGGGACGGGGCTCGTCGATCCGCGCGGCGACGTGAGCCGCGACGACCGCTTCAGCGTCGGCGACGTGGTGAGCATCATCCAGTACAGCGCCGAGAAGATCCCGGCCTGCACCGGCCCGGACGATCCGGCCGAGAGCTGCGCGCTGCTCGACGAGGCGGACTTCACGCGCGACGGCCTGGTCAACGCGGCCGACGCCTTCAAGGCGAGCCAGCTGCTCGCCGGCCTCTTCTACTTCGTCGACCTCTCCGTTACGCGCGCCTCCGACCGCGCGCAGCTGCTCTTCGCGATCACCGACAGCGCCGGCGCGCCGGTCACCGAATTCACGCGCCTCGGTATACACGTCGCGGGCGTTGCGGCCGCCGACCTCACGACGGACGAGGCGGGGACGCAGCCGGCGGTCGCCGAGGAGGGCTGGTTCACGGCCGAGCAGCTCGGCACGAGCGGCCTCTACGCCCTCTGGGTCCAGGGCGTCGGGAGCGATGCGTCGCTGGAGGTCGAGGCGCTCCTCTCGGTCCTCGACACGAACGACCCCGACCAGGTCCTCGCGGCGACGGTGATCCCCTTCGGGCGCGTCGGCACCACCGCCTGCGAGTCGGATGCGGATTGCGACGAGGGCGAGGCGTGCGTCGGCGGCTGGTGTACGGAGCCGGGCGAGTGCCAGACCGACGTCGAGTGCGATGCGGGCGAGCGCTGCATCGATCACCTCTGCGTCGCCGAGTGCGAAAACGACGCCGATTGCGGCGTCGGCGAGAGCTGCAACGCCGACCTGGGCCTCTGCGAGCCGATCCCCTGCGGCGAGGGGTGCCCCGCCGGCTTCACCTGCGACCCGGCGACCGATCGCTGCGAACCCACCCCCTGCACGGGCGACGCCGACTGCCCCGACGCATCGATCTGCGATACGGAGGAGGGTATCTGCGTGCCCGCCGGCTGCACGGACGACACCGACTGCCCGGCCGGCGAGCGCTGTTCGGCGGGGAGCTGCACGCCGTCCTGCGAAAGCGATGCCGACTGCGACGTCGGCGAGAGCTGCGACGCCCAGACCGGCCTCTGCGAGCCGAGCGACTGCACCGACGATGCGCAGTGCCCGGCGGGGATGGTCTGCTCCGACGAGGATGTCTGCGAGTGGCCCACCTGTGCGAGCGATGACGACTGCCCGACGGGGACGAGCTGCGACGAGGGCACCGGCCGCTGCGAGCCGAGCGGCTGCCAGAGCGATGCCGACTGCCCGCAGACCTACCGCTGTATCGAGAACGCCTGCCATCCGATCGGCTGCGACGACGCCAACGACTGCCTGCCGGGCGAGGCGTGCGTCAACAACGTCTGCGTCGAGGAGCCGACCCCGTGCGAGAGCGACAGCGACTGCGGCGTCGGCGAGCGCTGCGATCCGGCGACGAACCGCTGCGTCCCGGTGGGGAGCTGCACGAGCGACGCGGAGTGCAGCTTCTGCGCGGGCCAGCGTTGCGTGGGTGGCTTCTGCATCGACGGGACGCCGCCGGAGACCGACGCGTGTCACCTCTGCAACGAGCAACTCGACGTCGTCGAGTACCAATACGAGAAGCCGGAGTGCGCCTGCCAGCCGCCGAAGATCTGGAACGGCGCGGACTGCATCGCCTGTCCCGATCCGACCGTCTACGTCGACGCCTTCGGCGTCTGCGAGCACCCCGACGGACTGGTGCGCGGCGCGCGGCTGGGCTTCGGCGTGAGCGACCGCCACCTCGGCCGCTGGATCGGGAGTGCGGCCGATGCCGCGGACTACGGTTTTTACGAGAGCGCTTTCTGGCACCTCGGCCAGCAGGGGAGCACCGCCGCCTTCGCGCGGATCCTCGAGGCGACCGACACCCCCGCCGCACAGCAGTCCTTCGCGATCGCGATGGAGCCGGCGGTTGCAACGCTGCTGGTCAACCGCGAGAGCGCCTACGAGGACGACCGCGGCATCGGCGCGGACGCGGCCCCGTCGCGGCGCGCGCGCCTCTTCGCCTTCGTGACCAACGCCGTCGGAATCCCGGTGACCGGCGCGGATGTGCGGCTCCGCCTGGGCGCCGAGGTGAAGGAGGCCGGCGCGGTCTCCGGCTTCCGCGGTCTGTATGAGGCGAGCTTCGACATTCCGCTCGCGAGCTTCGCGAGCGACGCGATCGAGGCGGCGGTCGTGCGCGCCGAGAAGAACGGTGCGGCGGTCGCCGATCTCCCGACCGCGTCGATCTTGCTGGAGGCCGACCCGGAGGTCGCGCCGCTGGCCGAGGGCGAGATGCTCCTCGACCTCCCGCGCCGTCCGGTGGAGGGGACCTTCGACGTGCCGGTGCGCCTCAACACCGGGCCGACCGGCATCGAGAGCTACAAGATCGTCGTCGCCTACGATCCGGACGCGCTCGACTACGTCTCGGCGAGCGATCCGCTCGGCGACGCGAGTTTGCTCGCCTCGCCGGCATGTCGCGCCTATCCGGACCGCCGCGAGGTGCAGTGCGGCACGCAGCTGAAATCAGCGACGAACCCCGACCGGCCGACGGGCGAGGCCTATGATCTGCTGCGCCTGCGCTTCCGCGCGAAGAGCGGGGCGTCGGCGAAGGTTCCGCTCTCCGCGACGATCGCCGAACTCTTCGCCAGCGGCCGCGTTGCGATGCCGACCGTCGGCGGGCCGGTGCGCGTCGCCGCCTTCGACAGCGCGGGAGAGACCAGCGGGAGCGTGCGCTTCTTCGCGCGCGGCGAGACCGGCTTCGTCGCCGGCGCCGAGGCGGTCGTCCTCGTCGACCTCGCGGCCGCGGGCGGCGCGGCGGCCAGCGCCGACCTCCAGGTGATCGGCATCGAACGCCGCGGCGGCGCGGTCGACCGCACGACCGACGCGGCGACGAACTACGAGCCGGCGATCGTCGCGAACCGCGCGGCGACGCCGACGGCGAACACGACGCTGACGATCACCCGGCCGAACCTCGGCTCGCGGCAGATCGCCTTCACCGTCGAGAAGCTCGAGGCGGCGACGCTCGCGCTCACGATCGAGGGCGATGCCGACGGGCGGGTGAAGCGCATCGCCGGCACGACCCCGGCGATCTTCCAGCCCGCGCGCCTGCGCGTGCGCTGGCCGCACGCCGGCCGGGCGATCGACATCACCGACGACATCGACTGCGCCGTCGGCGGCATCGCGCTCCCCGACTGCGTGGCGACCTCCGCAGAGATCGCAGGGCTGGGCGCGGGCGAGCACGACGTCTTCGTCACGCGCGCCGGCGATCCGAATGCGGTCGTGCACACCTTCGCCGACGCCCTCGTCGTCTCCGACGAGGAGGTGGGGATCGCCGCGATCGACGTGACGATGGCCGGGACGGTGCAGGACTTCGCCTTCGACATCGGCGCGCGCGACGCGGGAGGGACGGCGCCGACGCAGGCGGCGGCGACGAATCGCTTCACGCAGCTGGGCCAGCGCGCGCCGGTGCGCGTCTGGGCGACCTTCGCCCTCCCGGGCGGTGCGACCGAACGCCTCGAGGTGACCGAGGATGCTGACATCTCCGACGCAATGCTCTCGACCAGCAGCGGCTTCGCGAAGGCGGATGAATATACCGTCGAGGTGACGGGCCCCGGCGTGGGTCTGCTGGATGCGCGCTATGCGAACCGGCCGCCGGTGATGGGCATCGCGCGCTCGGTGCTCAGCGGCGGCGCGGTCTCCGTCCAGGCGGTGAGCCCGAAGCTGGCGCAGACGCGCTCGTTCGAGATCGAGGGCGAGCAAACCGACGTCGCCTCCAGCCGCTACGCGCGACCCGATTCACTCGCGGCCGAGGTGGCGGTCGACGGGCAGCAGCTCGCGACGACCGGACGGCTGATCGCCTCGATCGCCTTCGAGGGGAGCGCGCCGCACGAGATCGATCCGGTCGACGACCCGCTCGGCTTCCAGGTGAGCTTCCAGGCGATCGACGACAAGGGATTGATCGCGCTGGAGCCCGACGGGACATTCACGGTCAACGGCGGCGACGCCTATCGGCAGAACGCCTGCCAGCTCGTGCGCGCCACCGTCCCCGGCGCGGGCGAGGGGGGCGCGGCGCTCTCCGGCTCCTACGCCGTCTGCATCGTCGGCGTCGACCGCCTCGAGCTCGCCCTCCTTGAGGACTTCGATACGATCGGCGGCCTCGCCGGCTTCGAGGGTCCGGCGCGCGCGGTGAGCTCGCTTGCGCACGTCGAGGGGACGGACGCCTTCCAGCGCGCGCGCGCAAAGGCGACGGCGCTCTGGACCGACGGCGTCGGCTCGACCGATATCTCCGGCTACGCGGGGCTGACGGTCGAGCCCTTGGCGGACGACGTCCTGGCGCCCAACGAGCCCCAGGGGAGCTATATCCTCATCCAGCCGCTGCCCGACTACGCCGCGAGCACG
>CAYPII010000030.1:0-20752 GCA_964410765.1 uncultured Myxococcales bacterium
GCGACGAGTTTTTCGATCCGACAGCGCATCGTGCCCTCCGCAAGCGTCCTTCTCATGAGCGATCGTCGCGCTTTGGGCAAGCCCCTTTTTGAGGGATACCCCTGTAACTATTTGTTTTAAAGCTTTTTTTGAGACAGGGGTCTGACCCCAAAAAAGAGGGACCGGGGGTTGTCACGGCGGAGAAACGGCGTATAATGTTCGAAATTTTTGGGAGCCCGTATGAAGCCGGTCTTCATCGCCCGAAAGCATCTGCGACCCACCGCCGTTCACAAGGAACGTCCGTACACCTCTCCCGGCCTGCCGCGCGTGATCTTCACACAGGCCTGTCAGCATCTCCCCGGTTTCCGCATCGTGCCGCGCCAGACGCCGCGCGAGTGGAATGGCCTCTGGTTCATCATCGATTACTAACGCCTCTTTTTCCGCGATCGATGGAGACGTGTGCGCGCTTTTCGTGCGCACCGCGCCTCTGCGTGCGCGAGCGCCCTTCGCGAGGGCGCCCGCGCACGCGGGGGCACCACATGGAAAAGGAGAGACCATGAACCTGACCACTGTCACTCAGCAGGAGATTCAGCGGGAGCACGACCGCGCGCTGCTCGCAGCGTGGAACGACGCCTGGGGACCCTTTCAGTACGTGAAGGAGACAGGCGAGACGACGGAACCGCCGGCCGATCCCTTCGCCGCAAACATCTGGACGCACGAGAACCGCATCTCGAGCGACGGCGCCGTGCGCGGGACGCGCCTGCAGGGACTCCCCGAGGGAGCGCAGGAACTGATCGGAAGGTGGGCCAAGGTCGACGGGGGCAAGAAGGGCGAGACCAAGCTGGGCGGCGTCTTCGCCTATCAGCCCTTCGACGATCCGAAGTCGACGGTGACCAACGTCCGTTTCGATCAGGTGCAGCTCTACAACTCGCTCACCGGCCTGGCGCTGGCGCTGCACAGCGCGGGCTTCGACATCAACGACATCATCGGCAAGAGCAAGAACGGCCGCATCGTCGCCCACGCCAACAAGGTCGACGACATGAACGCCTGGTACTCGCCGCAGAGCCAGGAGCAAACCTACGGCACCTCGCGCGGCAAGTGGCACCTGGCCAGCGACGACGACGTCACGCGCCACGAGAGCGGCCACTTCACGCTCGACCAGCTCCACCCCGGCCTCTCCGGCTGGTACTCCGGCGAGGGAGGCGCGATCCACGAGGGCTTCGCCGATGCGATGGCCGCCTTCCTGCACGACGATCCCGAGGTGAGCGAGGACTTCCCGCCAGCGGTCGGCAAGCCGGAGAGCAAGACCAGCGGCCTGCGCACGGTCGCCAACGACCTGACGCTCAAGGATGTCTCACGCGAGGTGCACGATCGCGGCAAAGTCTACGGCGGCTTCCTCTGGAGCATCAAGGAGTGGATCGGCGGTCGGATCGAGCGCGAGCTGCGCCTCGCCGGCGGCGGCATCGATCCGCGGACGGTGCGCGCGGAGGCCCAGGGACAGGCGGCCCAACAGGCGCTGCGCATCCTGGTCAACCACGGGACCTTCTACTCGACGAACGCGCCGAAGCCGGTCGACTTCGTCCGCGCGGTGCTGGCGGGCGCCGAGGCACTCTACCGGGAACAGAAGCCGCCGATGGCCTTCGTCCCCGGCACGCGGATCGCGCGCGCGATCTCCTGGCCGACGCTGCACGACGCGATCATCGCGGAGGCGATCCGGCGCAAGTTGATCGAAAAGCCGGAAGACCTGCAGGAGAAGGGTGCGGCGATCGTCCGCGGTTCCTTCGATCTGCGCGAGATCCTGAACGGACAGGTCGCGCGGGACAAGCGCATCCACTTCGCCGCGCGCCCCGTGCACGTCTCGCGCGGTATCGGTGGACTGCGCGAATTCTACCAGGAGTATCTGGAGACGCCGGACGGCCGCATCGCAAAGGTGGTGGGCGCCGGCCTCTTCGTCTACCGCGATCGCACCGGCCGGATCGTGGCCTATGCCGACAGCGACGTGCAGCGCCCGCGGCTTCCCGACGGGAGCGACCGCTTGATGCTCCTGCGCCCCAGCCGGAGCGCGCAGGATGCGCTCGACGCCGTCCGCCGGACGGTCGAGCGCGACTATCAGCGCGCCGCAATGCAGCTCCAGCAGGTCCGCCAGCGCATGCCCTTCCGCATGGACTGGGACCAGCTCCAGGAGCTCAAGAACGCTGAGATGCGCTTCCGCATCGCGGCCACGGCGCGCGAACACGTCGACCGGACGCAGCCGGAGCAGGCGGAGCTCGCCGTCATTCCGAGCGAGCGGGACGTCTTCTTCGAATTCAAGATGGGCCTCTCGCTCTACTACGTCAACGCGCGAACGGGCGCGGTGATGGCGAAGGACGACGTCCTCTGGTCCTGATCGAACAGGAGGAACACAACGAAACCGGCCCCCGAAGGGGGGGCCGGTTTTCATCCAGGACCGGTTGCATTCATCGCTTCTGCAGGCGCGCCGCAACGGCGAGCGCGTCGCGGTAGACCTCGCCGACGGGGCGCTTGGACTGCTTCGCACACTTCCGCACGTCGCGATACTCGGGAGCGACCTTGACGACGTTGCCCTCTTCGTCGCGGCCGATCTTGAAGGCGACCCGCCCTTTCTTCACCCGCTCCTCTTTCAGCTCACGCGTGAGGACCCTCCGTTCCACCGGCCAGTAGCGCACGCCAAATGTGGAGGTCTCGCGGAGCATCGCTTCGATCACCGCCTCCTTGTGCTCCCACGGCGTGAGCGCCGAGAGCTTGATGCCGGGCCGATTGTGCTTCATCTGCACCGCGGCGAGGTCGACGTCGACGGCACCAACTTCGAAGAGGCGCTCGATCGCATAGTCGAAGAGCTCCGGGTTCATGTCGTCGATGTTCGCCTGCACCACCATCACCGGGAAGCCCTCGCCGATCATCAGGCGCAGGGCGTTCGGGATCGTCGGCAAGCGCTTGTCGCCGAAGCCGTAGCCGACCCGGTCGACCCGCTGCAGCGGGCAGTCGCCGAAGTGCACCGCCACCGTCGTGAGGATCGCCGCGCCGGTCGGCGTGACGATCTCCTCCTGCACGGGTGCGGGCTCCAGCGGCACTCCGGTGAGCAGTTCCATCGTCGCCGGCGCGGGGACCGGGAAGGTCCCGTGCGCACACCGCACGCGCCCGCGCGTCATCGGCAGCGGCGAGGCATGGATTGCGGTGAATCCGAAATGCGCGAAGCCGATCGCACTTCCCACGATATCGACGATCGAGTCGATCGCCCCCACCTCGTGAAAATGGACGCGCTCGACGGGGACGCCGTGCACGCGCGCCTCCGCCTCGGCCAGCCGCTTGAGGATCGCGCGCGCCATCTCCCGCACCTCGGGAACCAACCGGCTCTTCGCGACCAGACGGTCTAGCGCGGCGTAGTCGTCCGGGCGCAGATCGCGCGCGACCTCCACGCGCAGATTCGTCCCGCGGATATCGCGCTTGCCCCGCGCCCGCACCAGGCGATAGTCGCCGATCGGGAGCTTCGCCAGCTCACGCTCGAGCTTCTTCAGCGGAAGCCCCGCGTCGACGAGCGCGCCCAACACCATGTCGCCGGCGACGCCGGAGAAACAGTCGAAGTAAGCGACGGCCATGCTCCGCTCCTTCTCTTGATGACAATTGCCGTTCATGCTGAGCCTGTCGAAGCATGAACGTTTCGCCCTTCGACAAAGCTCAGGGCGAACGGTATGTTTTACTCTCACTCAATAATTACCGATGGACTTCGATATCGATGATCGCGCGTTCGCTCGCCCGCCGAATCGTATAGGTGTAATCGCCGAAGCGAAAGTGCTCGCCGCGCTTCGGGATGCGCTCGAGGCGGTGGATGATGAATCCCGCGACCGTCTCGTATTCCCCCTCGGGGATACCGAACTTGAGCCGCTCGTTCGCCGTCTCGATCTCCAGGCGCCCGTTGACGAGATAGCGGTTCTTGGCGAGGCGTTTGTAGAGCGGCGGCTCAACGTCGTGCTCGTCCTGGATTTCACCGACGACCTCCTCGATCAGATCCTCCGCCGTCACGATGCCGGTGGCCGCACCGTACTCGTCGACAGCGATCGCCATCGGCTCGCCGCGGCGTTTCATCGCCACGAAGAGCTCGTCGAGCGGCATCTCCTCCGGAACGTAGTAGGGCTTGTGCACGAGGTTGCGCAGCTGTGCCTCGGGGGGACCGAAGAGCAGATCGGTGTTCGTCAACACGCCGATGATGTTGTAGAAACGCGTATCGTAGACGGGCACGCGCGAGAACTCGTACTCGCCGAGCACCTTCGCCGCCTCATCGCGCGTGGCCGTAATCGGCACCGCCACGACATCGACCAGCGGCGTCATGATGTTCTCCACCTTCTTCTCGGCAAGGTCGAAGATGCGCGAGACGAGCGTGCGTTCGGCGGGCCGCACGTCGCTGGCAGCCGGCTCACCGACCTCGAGCATCAGCTCGATCTCCTCGCGCGAAAGACCTTCTTCCGGAGCAGTCGAACGCATCCGAACAAAGAACGATTCGGTGATCTTCGAGAGGAGGATGACGAGCGGGTAGAAGAGAATCTCCGTCACCCGCAGGATCGGCGTCACCGTCACGGCAATGCGGTCGGCGTGATGATGGAAGATGCTCTTGGGCGCAATCTCGGCGACGATGAGCGAAACGGGCGCCAGCAGCATCGCGAAGGCGGCGTACTCCGCCCCCCAGCGCTGGATGATGAAGAGCGTCGTCAAGACCGAGGCGGTGACGAGCGCGACGTTCGTGCCGACCAGCGTCGTCGCGAAAAAGATCGACGGCTGGTTGAGCAGCGTCATAGTCGCGCGCGCGCGCCGCGACCCCCGCTCCACCATCGCCGCGATGCGATAACGGTCGGCGTTGACGAGCGCCATCTCCGCGCCGGAGAAAAAGCCACTCACCAGCAGGCAGATGATCACTATTATGAGAACGACGGCCAGGCTCATAATCCGTACCTACGCATGTGTTTGTACAGATCCGATATACCAGCAACGCAAGCAACGGAACCAACGCAAGCAACGTTCGAGCGCCCCATCGTGGCTGGCGTTTCTCGCGTTTCTGGCGTTGCTTGCCATCATCTTATTCCTCGATCTCCCCAAAGAGCTCCTCGAGCACATCGTGCATCGTCACGATCCCGACGAGCGCCCCGCCCTCGTCACGAACGAGCCCCATATGGACGCGCCGGCTCTGAAACTCGCGCAACAGCTCTTCCAGTGGCGTCTCCGGCTGGACAAAGAGCGGCGGCCGTAAGAGCGCCGCCACCGAGACCTCCTCGCCCCGCCGCCGCCGGCGATCGAAGGCAAAGAGATCGCGCACGTGCAGGATACCGACGACCTTCTCGGGGTTCGTCGCATAGAAGGGGATGCGCGAAAACTGCTTCCCCCTGATCGCCTCCATGATCTCCTCATCGGTCCGTTCGGTCGAGAGCGCGAATATCCGGCCGGCGGGTGTCATGATGTGCGAGATCGTCTTGTCGGAGAAGTCGAAGACGTTGTGGATCAGCTCACGCTCCTCCTCGACGATCACCCCCTCCTTGCGCCCTAGGTCGACGAGCCGCCGGAAGTCGTCCTCGCGCATCATCGGCAGCGACTCCTGTGGACTCCCGCCGAAGAGCACCACGATGCGATCCGCGATCCAGGTAAAGACGACGACGAAGGGATGGATGAGCTTCGCGAAGAAGCGCAGCGGCCAGATGATCGCCGGCGCCAGCCGCCGGGCAAAGCGCAGACTCACGTTCTTCGGCACGACCTCACCGAAGACGAGCAGGATCGGCGTGATGATGACGACCGAGAGGAGCGTCTCCGTCTTCACGCCGAAGGACGCCACGCGGTTGAGGAGGGCGGCACCAACGATGGAAATGCCGATGTTCACGAAGAGGTTTCCGGTGAGGATGGTGACGAGCATCTCGCGCGGCGCCTGGAGGAATTCCAGCAGCCGATCGCGGGTGCGCACGTGCAGGCGCGCATCGCTGCGCAGCTTGACCTCCGTGAGCGAGAAGAGCGCCGTCTCGGAGCCGGAGAAGAAGGCGGAGCAGCCGAGGAGCAGGACGAAGATGGCGACGAGCGTGATCATGCGAAGTGATCGAATCCCGCGACCGGCGGTTCGATCGATCCTCCCTCCGCGTCGAGGATGCGGCGGCCGGCGTCCGTCTCGACGATCGTGCCGATCCGCACCGCCGCGCGATCCAGCGCCGGCAGCACCTCGGCTTCGAATGCGGCGCATCGATCCGCCGCGACCGTAAAGAGGAGCTCATACTCCTCACCGCCGCCGAGCATACACGAGAGCGGTTCGCGTTCCAAGCCCGCCGCTGCCTCCGCGAGCCCCGGCGCCGCCGGCAGGCGATCGGCGCACAGCTCAAAACCCACGCCGCTGCGATCGGCGATGTGGCCGATATCCGCGACGAGGCCGTCGCTGATATCGATCATCGCGGTCACCGCCCCGCTCGCCGCCAGGCGCGGCCCACAGGCCAGCGGCGGCCGCGGATCGAGCAGGCGTTCGACGAAGGGGGCGAAGGCCTCCGCCCGCCCTCGCTCGAGGGCGGCGAGGCCGATCGCCGCGCCGCCGAGGGCACCGGAGACGAAGAGCGCATCACCCGGACGCGCCCCGCCCCGCGTGACGATGTGTTCCCGCGGCGCGCGGCCGATGGCGACGATGCCAAGCGCCAGCCCCGATCGGCTGCGCACGGTGTCGCCGCCGATGAGGACCGCCCCCGCCTCCGCCGTCGCCGCACGGAGCCCCGCGACGAAGCGCTCCGCCGCGTCGGCGTCGAGGTCGTCGGGGAGGCCCAATGAAATGAGGAGGAAAGCGCTCTCCCCCCCCATCGCCGCGATGTCGCTCGCGTTGACGAAAAAGGCCTTGCGCCCGAGCTGCCCGAGCGTCCCCCACGCACGCCGGAAGTGCACATCCTCGAGCAGCGCATCGGTCGTCACGATCCAGACCTCCTCGCCCGGCCCGGCGATCACCGCGCCATCGTCGCCGATCCCCTGCAGGAGACCGTCCCCGCGTTCCGGAATCCCGGCGGTCAGACGCGCGATGAGTTCGAATTCGGTCATGAATGACAGTCCGTCAGTCAGATAGTCCGATGGTCAATCGATGGTACCGACGGACCATCGGACGGGTTTTCATTTTACCGGGACAATAGCGCCCTCCGTGACGGTGAGGAGGACGAAGCGGCGCTGAGCGTCGCCGACGGCGTCGAAGCCCATAAGCCCGGAGACGCCCCCGAGCCCGCGCATGCCCGCCAGGGCATCGCGCATGCTCTCGCGGCGAAAGGCGCCCATGCGCTGTGCCCCGACGATCACCGCCTGCGTCGCATCAAAGCCCAGCGCCTCGAGCAGCGTCGGCTCGATGCCATAGGCGTCGCGAAACTGCGCGACGAAGCCGCTCACCTTCACGTTCGGCGCCTTGCGGTAGAAGGAGTCGACGAAGAGGGCCCCTTCCACGAACTCCCCGCCACGCTCGACGAGCCGCGGATCGTCCCAGCGCGAGATGCCCAACAGCTGCACGTCGGTGACCCCCATCAGGGCGAGCGTCGGCGCGATGTAGCCGACGACGCGGAAGGAGTCGGGGATGAAGACGGCATCGTAGTGCACACCGGCACCGGTGGCGTCGATCGAGCCCTCCTTGCTCCCCTCCCCGCGCAGTTCGCTGGCGAACTCCATCTGGTTGGGCGCATAGGCGTGGCGCGCCACGACCTCGCCGCCGGCGTCGCGTACGCGTTCGCTAAAGAGCGCCTCGTACTGCGAGCCCTTGCGATTGTCGGGATAGAGAACGAAGAAGCGCTTCAGGCGTTTCTGTCCGATCGCATAGTCGACGATCGCCTCGACCTCCGAGTCGGGCGAAACGGAGTTGCGGAAGACGAAATCGCCCACCTCGACCACCCCCTGCTGCTGCGTGAGCGTGATGAGCGGGATGCCCAACTCCTGCGCGCGCCGTGCGGCGGCGGGGGCGGTGTGCGACATCAGCGGTCCGACGATGGCGACAAGATCGTCGATCTCGGCCAGCTCCTCCACCGCGCGCGTCGCGCGGTCGGCGTGACCGCCGGAGTCGCGCACGTGGATCGTCATCCCGGCCGGGCCGCTGCAGGGGGTGAAGACGCCGACGGCGCACTCCATGCCGTGCAACACCGACTCGCCATAGACGGCATAGCGCCCGCTTAAGGGGAGGATCGCGCCGACGGCGACGGAGGCCCCCTCGCCGAACTCGCCGCCGAGCTCCGAGGCGAGCAGGCGCGCGGCGCCGTAGAATTCGTGCTTCGGGTAGGTGGTGAGGTACGCCTTGATGCGCGTCGCCGCCTCCGCGCTCATTCCGCCCGTGTGCAGGAGCACCGCGAGCTTGTAGTCAGCGTAGCCGCCGGAGCGCTTGCCGCGCATCGCCTCGAGCGGGAGGGCGCGGACGCTCGCTAGCGTCACCGTACCGTCGTCGATCCAGCGGCGGACGGCCTCCAGCGCCTCCTCCTCGGAGACGCGCTCCTCGCCGGAGACGAGCGCATCGCTCTCCCCCCCCTCGGCGGAGTCGTCGAGGAGCCCGAGGTACCAGACGATCGCGGCGCGCTCATCGCCCCCCGCGCAGCGGTTGGCGTAAACGCCCAGCGCATCGATGCGCATGCGCAGCGTTGCACTCGCCCAGACGCGCGTGATCCCGCGCAACCGATCGAGCGCGGGGCCGCAGCGCTTCTGCCGAAAGAGGGCGAGCGCCTCCTTGTACTGCGCGCGCGGCGCGACGAAGGGGGAATCGATCTGCGCGTATGCGGAGCGGTAGAGAGCGATCGCCGCCTCGTCGCGCCCCTGCGCAAAGGCGATCTCGCCGCGCAGAAAGCGCGCGCGGTCGGTGAGCTCGGTGTAGGGAAAGGTCTCGACGAAGGCCGCAAGCTGCGCATCGGCCTCGGTGAAGCGGGCCGCACGATAGGTGCGCTCGGCGGCATCGAAGGTGGACTGAGCCTCGGGGGTGACGGCGTTCGGATAGCGGGCTGCGCGCGGCCCCCCTGTCGTGGCGCAGCTTGTGATGAGCGCCATCATCAGGCCGAGGCACAGCGCTCGTCTCATAGGACTCCCCCGTCCGAGCTCAAAGGTGAATGGTCAAAGCTCAAAGGAAAAACAACCGGGATGTTCCTTTCACCAGTCACCTTTGAGCTTTCAGCTATTCCTTCGCCACCGTGACCATCGCGGGACGCAGCAGGCGATCCTTGAGCTCGTACCCCTTGCGGTGCACGGTGATGACACTCCCGGGCTCGTGCCCTTCGCTCTCGATCACGCCGACCGCCTCGTGGTGGTTCGGATCGAAGGGCTGCCCCTCCGCAGCGACCTCCTTCAGCCCGAACTTCTCGAGTGTGGAGGCAAGCGACTTGCGCACGAGTGCGATGCCGTCGGCGATCTTTCGAACGTCGTCGGAGGCGTCGGGTGGGATGTGGTCGAGCACCCGGTCGAGATCGTCGAGCGCCGGGAGGAGCTCGCTCAGGAGCTTTTCATTTCCATATTGAACGAGTTCGTCGCGTTCGCGCGTCATCCGGCGCTTGAAGTTCTCGAACTCCGCCATCACGCGCAACAGCTTGTCGTAGTGCTCCTTCGCCTCCCGCTCTGCGATGCGGATCTGCTCCTCCAGCGCGCTTGCCCCCTCCGGGCGTTCGGGGGCCTCGGGAGCCTCCGCGTGTTGCGCCGCGGCCTGCGCCCCCGTCTCCTTCTGGCGCTTGAGCGTCTCGCGCAGCTCATCGACCTTGGTCTTCGGCTTCTTCGTCATGTTTGCTGTTCCCTGCTCCCTGTTTCCTGATCCCTGCTTCACGCTTCCAATACATCACTGAGGACCTTCGAAGTAAAGTCCACGATCGAGGCAACGCGCGAGTAGTCCATGCACATCGGCCCCACCACGCCGATCGCACCGACGAACCGCCCCTCGCGAAGATAGGGTGCCGTGACCATGCCGACCGACTCCACCCCGTCGATCTGCGCATCGGCCCCGACGAAGATGCTCACCCCCTCGCCCTCGCGACAGCGCTCGAGCAGGTGCAACAGCTTGCGCTTCTCCTCGAGCGCGGCGAGCAGCCGCTTGAGCTGCCCCCCGGCGACAAAGTCCGGCGCTTCGAGAAGCTGGACCTCCCCATCGACCACCAGCTTCCCTTCGGTGCAACCGTCGAGGAGCTGCTGGGAGAGGGACATCGCGCGCCGGAGCAGGCGGTCGTAGTCGGCGCGCTCCTGCTCGAGCTCGCGCGCGACCTTCCCGGCCGCCTCGTCGATCGTGTGGCCGGCGAAGGCGTTGTTGCAGAAGTTCGTAATGCGCTCCAGATCGGGATAGGAAAACTCCTCGGAGACCTCGATGAGGCGATTCTGCACGCCGCCATCCTGCGTCACGAGGATGCCGAGCAGCCGCCCGCGCGAGAGCGGGATAAATTCGACCTGCTTGAAGACGATGCGCTCCGGCGAGGGGGTGGCCACGAGCCCCGCGTAGTGCGAGACGGTGGCGAGGATGCGCGAGGTCCGCTGCAGGACGAGGTCGAGCCCACCCCCCTCGGCAAGATAGCGCTCGCGGATCGCCTCCTTCTCCGCGTCGGAGAGGTCGCGGCGCTTGAGCAGCGTCTGCACGTAGTAGCGCATGCCGGCGTGCGTCGGGAGGCGGCCGGCCGAGACGTGTGGCTGCGCGAGCAAGCCCATCTCGGTGAGATCGGCCATGACGTTGCGGATGGAGGCGGGCGAGAGGCGCCCGCTGTACTTGCGCGCAATCGTGCGCGACCCCACCGGCTGGGCGCTGGCGATGTAGTCCGAGATGAGGAGATCGAGGATCTCGCGCTGGCGTTCGTTGAGCGTTGTTTCAATAACCATAACAAATACAGCGCCTTGGCAGACGCCTCCTTGGAGTGCCAAACGCTAGCATCCGGAATATACGGCTGTCAATGGGGGAGAATCCGTCCGATGGTCCGTCGGTCCGATAGTCCGATAGTCCGATGGTTCATCGGTTTTCCCATCGGACCAACGGACCATCGGACTAGAGTCTGAATTTTTCCAGATACTTCGGGATCTCGACCGACCAGCCGAGCTCATTGGTGATCTTCTCCTTGAGGGCCGCGCAGGCCTCCGACTCACCGTGAACGAGGAAGGTCGTCTTCGGCGGACGCTTGAAGCCGCCGAGCCACCGCAGCACATCGTCGTAATCGGCGTGCGCCGAGAGCGATTCGACGAACTCGACATCGGCATTCACCGCCACCGGCAGGCCGTGGATCTTGATCGCCTTCGCGCCGTCGAGGATCGCGCGGCCGCGCGTGCCCGCCGCCTGGAAGCCGGTGATGACGAGCGTCGAGCGCGGGTCGGGGAGGTAGGCCTTCAGGTGGTGAAGGATGCGGCCACCGGTCATCATCCCCGAGGCCGAGATGATGATCGCCGGCTCCTCGAGCGCGTTGAGGTGCTTGGACTCCTCGGCATCGTGGACGAGCTTGAGCCGCGAGGGATGAAAGGCACGGTGCGATTCGATATCGCCACTGAAGAAGTTGTGCTCGCTCGCGTAGCGCTCGTAGATCTCCGTGGCATCGATGGCGAGCGGGCTGTTGAGATAGATCGGGATGTCCGGCAGCCGCCCCTCATTTTCCAACCTGCGCAGGACGTAAAGGACCTCCTGCGTGCGCCCAACGGCGAAGGCCGGTATGAGGACCTTCCCACCACGCTCCACCGTTCGGTTGATGATCCCCTCGAAGCGGGTGACGACATCCTCCTCGGGATGCAGGCGGTTTCCGTAGGTCGACTCCAGCACCAGGTAGGTGACGCTCTTGACCTCGCCGGGGTCGATCGCGATGAGGGCGTCGTAGGTCCCCAGGTCGCCGACAAACATGATGTTGAACTTGTGGTGCGGCTCGGTCACGGAGATATTGACCAGCCGCGAACCGAGGATGTGCCCCGAGGGGCGCAGCATCAGACGGACGTTCTCCGCCAGGTCGTACCAGCGCCGGTCGTTGATCGGCTTGAGGTACCGGAGCGTCTCCAGGGCATCTGCGTAAGTATAGAGCGGCATCGGATTGGCGTGCTTCGAAAAGCCCTTCTTCGCGGCGAACTTCGCGTCCTCCTCCTGGATATAGCCGGCGTCGGGGAGGAGGATATTGCAGAGTTCGACGGTCGGCTCGGAGGCAAAGATCGGTCCCCGGAAGCCGTCCTTCACCAGGAGCGGGAGATAGCCGCTGTGATCGATATGCGCATGTGTGAGGATGGCCGCGTCGAGCGACTTCAGCTCGATGGGAAGCGAACGCCAGTTGCGACGGCGCAGCTCACGCAGACCCTGATAGAGGCCGCACTCGACGAGCCAGGAATGCTTGCCGTAGCTCAGATGGAATTTGGAACCGGTGACCGTTTCGGTCGCACCGAGGAATTGCAATTTCACAGGAGTCTCGAATCACCCCTCTCGAATAGAATAGAGTGATTGTACGGCTTTCCAGCGGGGTTGGCAATGGAAAGTCGTGGTCTCGTGGGATCGCTTAAGCGATAAATCGTGTAAAGACCTGGTTGGAGAGCTCGAGGCCGCGGGGGGTGAGCACCACGCGATCGTCAGCGCGTTCGAGCAGTCCCTCGTCGATCAGATGTCGAACGGCGCGGTCGTAGCGCTCGTCAAAGGAGAGGCCGAAGCACCACTCGAACTCGCGAGGATCGACCCCCGCCATCGTGCGCAGGACGAGGAAGCAGTACTCGCCCATCGCCGTGCGCTGGTCGATCTCCTCGGACTCAGCGAGCTCCGCACTTCCAGCGATGTATGCGTCCATCTTGCGGACTTGTGTCCAACGCCTCGCAAAGGGCGTCCGATGGTCCGTCGGTTTTACCATCGGACCGACGGACCGACGGACCGACGGACTGTCGGACTGAAAAACAAAGGACGTAGCCCCCGCACCCAGCCCGAGGTATTCCCCATAGCGCCAATAGTTCATGTTGTGCCGGCACTGAAAACCGGGCTTGGCAAAGTTCGAGATCTCGTAGCGTGTCCACCCGCTGCGCGGAAGCATGCGGCCGACCGTGCGGAACTGCCGCAAAACCGCATCGTCGTTCGTCGTTCGTCGTTCGTCGTTCGCGAACGGCGTTCCCGGCTCGATCGTCAGCTGATAGACCGAGAGGTGTTCGGGCTGGAAGGTCATCGCGGTGCGCAGGTCGTCCTCGAGCTGAACCATCGTCTCGCCGGGAACGCCGAACATCAGATCGCAGCTCACACTCTGAAACCCCGCCTCCTGCGCCTCGGCGATCGCGCGCATCGCGTCGTCGGCGGTGTGCGCACGGCCGAGCATTTTCAAGAGTTCCGGCTGAAAGCTCTGCACGCCGATCGAGGTGCGCGTCACCCCCGCCGCGCGCGCGCCGCGGAACCACTGCAGATCGGCCGTCGCGGGGTTTACCTCGCAGGAGAACTCGAGGTCATCGCTGAACGTGAAGCGCTTTGCGATGGCCGCGCGCAGCTTGGCAAAGAACGCCGCCGGCATCAGCGAGGGCGTCCCCCCGCCGCAGTAGATCGAGCCGACTGTCCGATCTTCGAAGAAATGCGCATCGCGCGTAAGCTGCGCGACGAGCGCGCGGAGATAGGCCTCGTGCGGCACGTCGCCGAACGCACACGGGACCGAGAAGAAGTCGCAGTAGTCGCACTTCTTGAGACAGAACGGAATGTGCACGTAGATGCCGAACATCAGTTGTCCGCTATCAGCTTTCAGCTCTCAGCTCAATCAACGAAAAACGGGCCGGGGAAAGTCCCCGGCCCGTCGCGTGTCTCGCGTAACCTCATGTCTCGCGTGTCTTGTCCTTACGCGGCGATCGGGATGCCGCGCGATTTGACCTGCCAGGTGAATGTCCGGTGGTCGGGGGACTCGAGCTCCTCCGGCGTGAAGGCAACGACCTCGAGCAGGGAGCTGACCTCGAGCGTCTTGCGCGAAAGATGCTGAAGGACTTCCATCTCCGGCTTATCCCGAAAATCGGGTGAGACGATGGCGAGGTCTATATCGCTCCATTCCGTCGCCGTCCCGGACGCATAGGAGCCAAAGAGGATCGCCTGCGTTACGCGATAATCCTTCTCAACCTCCTTCACGTAGGCCCGAACGATGGCCTCTACTTCAGCTCTACTCTTAACCATGAGAAGAAGTCCTCCGTTCCCGTCATGATGTTCTGAGCGACGTCGGCCGTGCAGATCTTGGACATGCTCTCCTTGTACTCGCCGTAGCGTGCCTTGATGTAAAACGGATTGATATCGGCCAGTAGGTTTTTCCGATTCTGCGTCAAATCGTCGAGGAGCCCAGCCACCTCCGCCAGACGCTCAAGGTTGTGAATGAATGGCGGTTCACCGCCCTTCGACGCGATATATCCCTTGAGGAGTTTCTCGATGCACTGCTGGCAGAGGAACGCGACATAGAGATACCGCTTGCTCTTCAGGAGACTCCTCGCGGTCTCGAGATCGTACTCCGCCCGCTCGATCCATTGTTTGACGATTTGATCCATGGAAAAGCAGGATAGCCGACAACCTCTTGAAATTCAATGAAGAAAACGGCGGGCTGGTTGCCCAACCCGCCGCCTGAAACGTTGCTGGCGTTGCTTGCGTTTCTCGCGTTGCTGGCGCCTCTACACCCACCCCCTCAGCTTCATCGCCTCGGCGACGCGCTGGATGGAGACGAGGTAGGCCGCCAGACGGTTGTGCGCGCTGTGTTTCTCGCGCATCTCGTGCACCGCGTGAAAGGCGTCGGTCATCTTATTGTCCAGGCGCTGATGGACGAGCGGCAGCTCCCAAAAGAAGTTGTAGCTGTCCTGCACCATCTCGAAGTAGGAGACGGTCACGCCGCCGGCGTTGCAGAGGAAGTCGGGGATGACGTACTGGCCGTTCTTGTGCAGGATCGTATCCGCCTCCGGCGTCGTCGGGCCGTTGGCGAGCTCGGCGATGATCTTGGCCTTCACGTTGCCGGCGTTCTTGTCGGTGATGCAGTTCTCCAGCGCCGACGGGAAGAGGATGTCGACGTCGAGCTCGAGGAGCTGCTCGTTCGAGATCGGCTCGGTACCCGGGAAGTCCCCGACCTTTCCGGTCTCGAGTTTGTACCTCACGATCTCCTCGGCATTGATCCCCTTCGGATTGTAGACGCCGCCGCGCGAATCGGAGACGGCGACCAGCTTCTTGCAGCCGAGGATCTCGTCCATCAGCGTCGCCGCATACTGGCCGGCGTTGCCAAAGCCCTGCACCGCGAAGCTCGAACCCGCCGCGTCGAGGCCAAGCTCTTTGGCCGCCTCGCGCACGCAGTAGACGCCGCCTCGCGCCGTCGCGTCGTTGCGCCCCTTCGAGCCGCCCAGCGGCAACGGCTTGCCGGTGATCACGCCGGCCACGTTGTGCCCCTTCTGCCAGTAGTACTCGTCCATCATCCACGCCATGATCTGCGGCGTCGTGTAGACGTCGGGCGCCGGGCAGTCCATCTCCGGGCCGATGATGCGGCCGACCTGGCGGATGTACTGACGCGAGAGGCGCTCGAGTTCGCCGGGGCTCATCTCCTTCGGGTTGCAGATGATGCCACCCTTGCCGCCGCCCAGCGGGATGTCGACGACGGCGGTCTTCCAGGTCATCCACGCCGCGAGCGCACGGACGGTGTCGATCGTCTCCTCGGGGTGAAAGCGCAGCCCCCCCTTCGTCGGACCGCGGGCATCATTATACTGAACGCGGAAGCCCTTGAAGACGCGCGTCTCCCCGTTGTCCATCTTCACCGGCAGCGAGACGTGCAGCTCGCGCATCGGCTCGCGGAGCGCCCCGTGCGTGCCGGGGTCGAGCCCCAGGATCTCCGCGGCCTCGTCGAGCTGTTGTTGGGCGATTTTAAAGGGGTTATGCTTCTCCGTCGTCATAACGATCTCCTCCTTTTCCCGGTGATGGCCATTTGACGCCCCTCTGGGCGAGAGGGCGAGTCCTATCACCTTTGCCGATCCTGTAAAGGACTTCCTCCCCCCGCACGCCCCCCCTGCGGGCCCTTCTGGGCGTTTTCATGACGAGCCCACAGAGGGCGTATTTTCCGCTTTTTAGAGCACAGCAGGGGGTGATGGAACAGATCACATAATTATTTGATTTTATTAAATAAATTTTCTACTCTGGATGTCGTCTTTCTCTACAGAGGATCGCAAAAAAAGGTGTCCTCCCGGACACGTTTTTCGCAACTTCGAAGTGTCTCCCGTCCGATAATGGAGTTGAGGAACGGACATGAAGACCATCTACCAATATCTCGATTATCGACAGTATCTCCGCGACTACTACGAGGAGAAGAAGCGGACGACGAAGAGCTTCTCCTATCGTTCGTTCGCGCGTTCCGCGGGACTGGTCTCGGCGACCTTCCTCAACCTGGTCATCAAGGGGAAGCGCAACCTCACCCCCGATTCGATCCGCAAGTTCTGCAAGGGGCTCAAGCTCAAGCGCGACGAGGCGGCCTTCTTCGAGAACCTCGTCCTGATGAATCAGGCGACCACCCCGGAGGACAAGAACTTCTACTACCAGCGCCTCGCCACCTCGAAGAAGTACCTCGCGGTCAAGCGCCTCGAGCGCGACCAGTACGAGTGCTTCTCGAAGTGGTATTCGGCGGCGATCTGGGAGCTGCTCTCGCTGAAAGGTTTTCAGAACGACCCGCAGTGGATCGCGCGCAAGCTCGTCCCGCGCATCACGACCCGTCAGGCCCGCGAGGTGATCGAAACCTTCCTGCGCCTGCGGCTCGTCGCGGAAACGCCGGAGGGGGGGCTCGTCAAGCGCGATCCGCATCTGACCACGCCCAACGAGGTGAAGTCGATGGCGATCGGCAACTTCCACCGTGACATGCTCTGCCGCGCCGCCGACGCCGTCTCGACGAACGCCGCCCGCGACCGCGAGCTCTCCTCGCTCACGATCGCCATCTCGAAGAAGCGCTTCGTGAAGGCGAAGCGGCGCATCCAGGAATTCCGCCGCGAGCTGCACGAACTGCTCGCCGGCGACGAAGACCCCGATTCGGTCTATCAGTGCCACATCTCACTCTTTCACCTCAGCGAGGTTCCCGATGAAGCGTAATCGCATCCTGTCCATCCTGCTCATCATCGCCGCGGTCGCGATTTGTTCGGCCTGCGCCGGCGAACAGCGCGGCCTCGAGATCGGCAATCCCGACGAGGAACAGTCGACGATCACGCCGCTGGCGACCTACCGCAACGCGGCCTTCGGCGTCGAAATTCACTACGACGCCGACTGGACGGCGACCGAATCGGCCGACGGCGTCCTCTTCCGCCCGCAGGAGGCGAGCGACGCCTCCTACGTGGATGCATCCTTCACGCGCTTCGCCGCACCGACGACGGCGATCGATGTCATCGTCGCGCAGCTCCGCCCCGGCGAACCCTTCACGCCCTACGACGATGCGCCCGGCTTCGACGGCCGCATCCGTGACGACGGGCGCATTGGCCCGACCGGCGGCCGCATCGTGGAGATATTCCTGCTGCGGGGCGACGTCCTCGTGAGCATCGCCGCTGAGCTGACCGACGAACTCCCGATCTCCATCCACGCAATCGAGGCCGACGACGACGCGACGAAGGCGGGCGAAACGGATGACTCCGAATCCACGGACGACGCGAACGAGGAGGAAGGGCCGAGCGTCCAGACGATGAGCGCCGACGTCGACCTCGATGGAATCGGTGGTGGCATGCGCCCCCCTCGCATTCCCGAGCGACCGGAGCAGCCCTACACGCCGATGCCCGAACCACAGCCGGAGGACGGCGACGAGGACGAGGAGGAGGTCCTGCTCATCCCCTGGCGCCCGTAAGCGCCCCCGCTTCACAATTGACGGATCCGCGCGCGCTATGCTTGAATGACGGCATGGCGCGCTTTCCATCGAACATCTCCCTTCCGATGATCACCTGCGAGAACGCCGCCGCGGCGCTCGCCGACCTCCCCGGTTTCGCCTTTCTGGACGCGCGCGAAGCACCGACGCCGCAAAACCGCTTCTCGATCATCAGCGCCCTCCCCGCCGCCACCCTTCACCTCGCCGGTGGCTTCGTCACCATCGACGGTCGCACGACGATCACCAGCCCGCGCGAGGCGCTCCTCGCCTTCGCGAAGCGCCTCGACGCGCTGCCGCGCGATCTGGCCCTCCCCTTCTCGGGTGGGTTGATCGGGTATATCGGCTTCGAGGGGGCCGCGGCATTGCGCGGCTTCACGCCGGCGCGCGGATTCGCACGTCACCCACAGTGTCGCTTCGGCCTCTACCCCTCCGCACTCCTCTTCGATCATGTGGAGGGGACCGCGCGCCTCGTGACCGATGATCCGGAGGGGACGACGGCGCGGACGATCCTCGACCATCTCGCACGCGCCAGGACGATGCCAACCGTGTCGGAGAAGAACACGAAAGGGGAAAATGCAGCGCGACGGACCTCGACAGGTGACGCCCTCCGCGCCGAGGCACAGCAGTGGCTGCGCGCCGAGGCGGCAACGCGGCTGCACCTCGCGCACCACGAGCAGCGCCCGGACGACGGTCGCGCTCGTGCCACATTCGGTGCGAAGTCGGCGATGCAGGCGCGCTTCGCCCATGAGGGAGCGCGCTACCGCCTCGCCTCGCGCGAGACGCTTTTGATGACGCGCGGGGAAGGGGTGCGCTCCATGCTCGCACTCGCCGACGAACGCGACTGGCGCGCGATCGCGCACGAACACGAGGAGGAACTGCTCCGCATCTGCGAACGCTCCTCACTCGCGCAGCGGGCGACGTCCACGATGGGCGAACGCCACATCACATACACCGGCACGCGCCGCCCGGAGATGCATCCGCTCGATGGATTGATCGGCCTCATTCCCTCGCCCTCGGTCGCCGGCGCGCCGCGCGATCGGGCGTTGGCCTTCATCGACCGACACGAGCCGGAGCATCGCGCCCTCTACGGCGGCGTCTTCGGCTACGCCGACGCCGGCGGTTGCGCCTTTCAGACGATCCAGTCCTGTGCGCTCATTGCGGATGGAATGATCCGGACGACGACGGGCGAGACCCTCACGGTCTAAACACCTTCCTCCTCTTCGACAGCAAAGACACTCGAGAGCTCGAAGGCCTCGGGGTGCTCCAGCGCCTCGCAGTAGAGGCGGCGCGCGCTGTCGATGAGCGCGCGGTCGCCGGCCGCGGTCTCCGGCGCGATCGCCGCCGACTCGTTGCGATCGTGAAAGAGCTGCTCGCGCCCGTGCAGATCGGCCCCCTCGAGGAGGTAGTAGCGCGTGTTGTTGTTGCGCTCGTCGATGACGATCGCCTCGCGCTCGTTGAACGCCACTCGATAGCCGTCGCGCTCGACCTGGCAGGAGAGATCGGTCACCCGACCCTCTGCATCGCGGTGGACCGAGAGGGCCTCGCCCCCCTCGCCCCCCTCGCCCCCCTGCGGGGTGAGGCGCACGACCGGCGCGTCGTCGCCCGGCAGCCGCTGCTGGATGACCCCTTCGAGCTTCTTCGAATCGACGCTCATGCCGCCCCCCTTCCTCGGACCCTCACGAGGGGAAAAATGAGCAAATTGCATGCCAGGGAGGAAGCCGCGCGCCATCGATCTTTCCGGGTGACCGGTGGGTCGCAGTCGACCCGCCCCGACGGGGGAGCGTCAAAAAACGCGCGAGGCGCGAACGGAGATCAAATGGCGGCCTTCTCGATGTACCAGGAGAGGTATTCCTTCGCGCGCTGGATCGCCGTGATCAGGTTCTCCCCCTTGGCGAGGTGCGCGGCGATGGCGGAGGCGAAGCGGCAACCGGTCCCGCGGGGACTGGAGCCGGGAATGCGTGCGGCGGGAAAGGAGTGGAACTTCTCGCCGTCGAAGAGGATGTCGATCGCGTCGCCCTCGAGGTGCCCCCCCTTGATGAGGACCGCCAGTGCCCCCTCGCCCTTGAGCCGCCCCACCTCGCGGTGGATGACCTCGGCGGCGGTGCGCATCGTCTCCAGGCCGGCCACCTGCATGCCGGCGAGCGCCTGCGCCTCGTTGAGGTTGGGGGTGATGACGGTGGCGTGCGGAAGGAGCTCCTGGCGGTAGAAGGGAAGCGCGCTGGCCTCGAGGAGCTGATGCCCCGTCGAGGAGTGCAGGACCGGATCGATGACGACGTGATCGACCTCGGCGCGCTTGAGATACCAGGCGATCGCGCGCGCGTTCGCCTTCGTCGCCACCATGCCGATCTTCACCGCGGCGAGCGGGAGCCCCTGCACGGCGGTCGCGATCTGCTGCGTCAGGATGTCGGCCGGCGTCGGGTGGATGGCCAGCACCGCCTCCGCATCCTGCGCGGTAATCGCCGTGATCGCGGAGATCCCCTCCACCCCCAGGTCCGAGAGCGTGCGCAGGTCCGCCTGCACCCCCGCACCCCCCGAGGGGTCGGAACCGGCGATGGCGAGGACGATCTTCTTTGTCATGCACTCTCCCGTGAACAGCGCGCGACGAACCAGGACGCCTCGGCGGTCGCGTCGGGTGCCCGTGCGAGCGCCGTGATCAGGGCGACGGCATCGGCGCCGGCAGTACAGACCGCATCGACCGTCTCGCGCGTGATCCCGCCGATGGCGACGAGCGGGATGTCGATCGCATCGGCGAGCGCGCGCAATCGCTCGAGACCCTGCACCGGGTGGCCCGGCCCCTTCGTCGGCGTGGGGTAGATCGCCCCGAAGGCGACGTAGTCAGCGCCCTCATCCTGCGCACGCAGCGCTTCGTCGATCGCATGCGACGAATAGCCGATCAGCAGTCGGCCGCCGAAGCGCTCGCACACCGCGCGCACCGAAAGGTCGTTCGCGCCGACGTGCACGCCGTCGGCGCCGACCGCGAGCGCGAGCTCCGGATCGTCGTTGACGATGAAGGTGAA
>CAYPII010000031.1:0-20646 GCA_964410765.1 uncultured Myxococcales bacterium
CTTCGCGGGCGACAAGGGCTACGTCGTCACCTTCAAGAAGGTCGATCCGCTCTATGTGCTGGACCTCGCCGATCCAACAGCACCGGTCGTTGCCGGTGAGCTCAAGATTCCCGGCTTCTCGACCTATCTCCACCCGGTGGGATCGTCGCACGTCATCGGCCTGGGATTCGACACCGATCCTGCCGAGGAGAGCGACACCTTCGCCTGGACGCAGGGCGTGAAGCTCTCGCTCTTCGACGTCTCCGATCCGACGAATCCGACCGAGGTCGGCAACCGCGTCGTCGGAGCGCGTGGGAGCTATTCGGCCGCAGTTGAGGAACATCACGCCTTCACCTTCGATCCGGAGCGCATGCTCATCGCGTTGCCGATTGATCGCTTCGAGGGCTCGGAAGGCGGGAGCCAATACGGCCAGCGGGAGAGCACCGGCGTGATGCTGATGAAGCTCGACCTGGCCGGCACCTTCGACGACGTCGGCGAGATCGTCTTCCCGCAGCCGGCGCAATCGCAGAGCGACTATTGGTCCTCCGGGATCGATGTCCTGCGCACCGTCCTCATCGGCGACGGCAGCGAGGAGGGGATCATCACCCTCACCTCCGAGGGCGTCTCCCTCCATCGCATCGATGACGCGATGACGGAGGTCGGCACTATCTGAGGGAGAGCGGCACCAAAAGCGGAAGCGCTGGGCATTTCCCGGCGCTTCCGCTATACTGGAAAGGAAAGGGAGCGAGACCATGAAGAACGCGCTGACGCTGTTGGGAATCCTCCTCATCGCGCTGACGCTCTGCGCCTGTCCGCAGAAGGTGACCGAGACGGGCAATCCCTGTCCAGGCGGCGACTGCATCGGCTCGCCCGTCGGCGAGGAACCGCCCGTCGTGGGCGATCCCGATGCCCCGACCGCCCCCAGCATGGAGGGGGAGGATCAGGAAGGGGAGGACGACGAGGACGAGGACGAGTCAACGAAGCTGAGCAGCTGGTACGATGTCGAGGTCGGCGGTTTCTCCGTTGGCTATCCGGAGGGGTGGATGCTCGTCGACGAGGGAACGGGCGATGGCTGGGCATCGGCCACCTTCCTCCAGGAGGAGTCGGATCGCCCCTCGCGCGTCTTTCTCCAGTGGTACGAGGCCGCGGATACCCAGGAGGGCGAGGAGGCGTTTGCCGCGCGCGTCCTTCCCGGCGTACGCTTCACACGCCTCCCGGAGGGAGCGATCGGCGAGGGGATGCTGGCCGGTCCCTCCACGCAGGGCGCCGAGGGGCGGACGCAGCGGCTCTACCTCACGCACGCCGGATCGCGCTTCGTCACCGTCATGGCCTATAGCTTTCCGGAGGATGGCGCCGACCTGCGCCACATCCTGGAACACATCGAGGCGCGCTCGGGGGAGACGCCTTGAGCGGCAGCTGCCGGCAACCAAAAAGGGCACGCCGCGGCGTGCCCTTTTTGAAAACTCTTCGAGAGCAGAATTACATCACCCAGTCCTTGAGCTGCTTGCCGGGCTTGAAACGCGGCACGTTGCGAGCCTTGATGTTGATCTCCGCACCCGTCTGCGGGTTGCGGCCCGTGCGCGCGCGACGCTTGGAGACGTAGAACGTTCCGAAACCAGTCAGCGTGATCTTGTCCTTCTTGCGCAGACACTTGGACACGTTGTGCGTCACGGAGTTGAGCACATTCTCCGCCAGCGCCTTGGAAATCTTGCAGTCCTTCGCGATGTAGTTAATCAGGTCGGCTTTGGTCATGATGTCACCTCCTTCCTCTCGTGGATTCGAGCGACAGCGGTGACTGCCGAAAGCGAATTGTCGAGCACCCCCCGCCTTGCTCTAATGCGGACTCTACGGGAGCCCCCCCGTGTTGTCAAATAAAAATCAGGTGCGAACCCGCATCATCACTGCACTTGCGGGTGGTCGCGAACGACGATGCCGCGCATCAAGCGTTTTCTCGGGTTCGCCCGAAATAGCCGCAAAGAACGGCATATTGGCGTTTGTCGTCCGTCGCTTCGGCCGCAAAAAGGCGATCGGATCGTTGACTTTTTGTGGTGCGCTGGGCACAATCTCGCACCCTTTCATGCACAGCCGCCGGTTGTGCGATGGGAGCGTCCCCGAACAACGCAGGTGTGTCGACGGTCGCATCGAGGAGATGGCTCTATGCAAAACGCTGCTGAAGTCCTGCCGATCAACATCGAAGACGAGATGAAGGGGGCCTATCTCGATTACGCCATGAGCGTGATCGTCGGCCGCGCCATTCCCGACGTGCGCGATGGCTTGAAGCCCGCGCACCGGCGCATCCTCTACGCGATGTTCCGCGAGGGGCTCCTCTCCAGCAAGCGCTACTCCAAGTGCGCCGGCGTCGTCGGCGAGGTGCTGAAGAAGTACCACCCCCACGGCGATCAGGCGGTCTACGATACGCTCGTGCGCATGGCGCAGGACTGGAACATGCGTTCTCCGCTCATCGACGGGCAGGGGAATTTTGGCTGCTTTACGGGAAACACGCGCGTACGCCTCGCGGATGGGACGAGCAAATCCTTTCTCGAGCTCATCGAGGACGAGAAGAAGGGGCTGCATCATTTTACGTATACCATCTGGAAGGGTGGGAAGATCGCCATGGCGCCCATCCGATCGCCGCGTCTGACGAAGCGGAATGTGTCGATCGTTGCGGTGACCCTCGACAATGGGGAGGCCATCAAGTGCACGCCCGACCATCGCTATATGCTCCGCGATGGAACCTATCGCGAGGCGCAGCACCTCAAACGGGGTGATTCGCTGATGCCTTTCTACAGCCGCTCCCATGAGGGCTCTGACGCCAATCTCCAAGGATATGAGGAGGTTTACGATCCCGGTGCTGAGGCGTGGTCGTTCGCGCATCACGTGGCAGATGCCTTCAACCTGGAGGCCGGCGCCTATCCTCGCAGTGCGGGCCGCGTCCGGCATCACCGGGATTTCCAGAAACAAAACAACGATCCGAGGAATATCGTTCGGATGCAGTGGGCCGCTCATCGACGCGTTCATATGGAACAGCTCAATGCGCTCTGGAGCGATGATGATTTCCGGAAGAAAATGAAGGGCGTGCTCGCAAAGCTTTGGAAGGACGAAACATTCCGCGAGAAGACGATCAAAGCGATCGGCGAGGAGAACGCGAGGCGCTGGCGGAGTCCAGCGTTTCAAAAGAAGCAGCGCCTGGCGAAGGCAAAGCTGTGGAGCGCCCCGGCCTTTCGTGAGCGCATCCTCGATGCGGCGATGGAGAAAAATATCCTTCTCCACGGCACCGAAGAACAGAAAGCGAACATCACGAAAGCCCAGCGGGAGTGGCTCGCCAACATGTGGAAGGATCCGCAGTATCGGCGGGCCCAGCAGGAGCGCATGCGGGAGATTTCGTACAAGCTCTGGAGCGATGAAGGGCATCGCGAGGCGATGTCAGCGTTTGCGAAGAAACGCTGGTGTGATCCGGAGTATCGGGCAACGAGGAGCAAAGAATCCAAAGCGCGATGGAGGGATGAAACCTATCGGGAGTTTCATTGTCGTCGAAGTGCCAGACAATGGCAGGATCCAACCTATCGCGCGAAGCACGAGAAACACCTCTCCGCGAACGGTCAGAAGACGGTTCGCTCTCGTTTCTTAAGCATCTGCCGACGTGCCCTCGATGCCGATGGCGAGATCAATGCGGCGATTTACGAACAGCTGCGACGCGCGTCTGGTGTCGCCGGTGTCCTTCGGTATGAAAAGGGCCTCGATCGCTACTTCGACGGGGACGAGCAGGCCCTCGAGCAGGCTGCTCAGGCGCATCAGGGAATGCTCAATCACACGGTCGTCTCCGTGAAGCCGGCAGGAAATGCCGATGTCTATGACCTGACGGTCGACGAGTCGCATAATTTCGCGCTCGATGCGGGTGTCTTCGTGCACAACTCCATCGACGGCGACTCCGCCGCCGCCTACCGCTACACCGAGGCGCGCCTCACCGCGCTGGCCGAGGAGCTGCTCGCCGACATCGACAAGGAGACGGTCGACTTCATCCCCAACTTCGACGAGACGACGGTCGAGCCGGTCGTGTTGCCGGCAAAGTTCCCGAATCTGCTGGTCAACGGCTCCGACGGCATCGCGGTGGGGATGGCCACGAAGATCCCGCCGCACAACTTGGGCGAGGTGGTCGACGCCTGCATCACGCTCATCGACACGCCGGATATCGGCGCCAAGGAGCTGCTCCGGATCGTCCCCGGCCCCGACTTCCCGACCGGCGCCTTCATCCACGGGCGCGAGGGGATCAAGCAGGCCTACGAGACTGGCCGCGGGCAGATCAAGCTGCGCGCGCGCGCCGCGATCGAGCCGATGGCCAAGGGCGACCGCGAGCAGATCGTCATCACCGAGATCCCCTACCAGGTCAACAAGGCGAAGCTCATCGAGCGCATCGCCGACCTCGTGCGCAATGGCAAGATCGACGGCATCTCCGACATCCGCGACGAGTCCGACCGCGACGGCATGCGCATCGTCGTCGAGCTCAAACGCGGCGTCGTGGCGGGCGTGGTGATGAACCAGCTCTACGCCCACACGCAGATGCAGACCGGCTTCGGCATCATCCTGCTCTCGATCGTCGCCGGCCAGCCGCGCGTCCTCTCGCTCAAGGAGATGCTGGCGCACTTCATCGATCACCGCCGTGAGGTGGTCACCCGCCGCACCACCTTCGAACTGAAGAAGGCCGAGGCGCGGGCGCACATCTTGGAGGGCTTGAAGATCGCCGTCGAGAACATCGACGAGGTCGTCGCCCTCATCAAGAAGGCGAAGGAGCCCGCCGCGGCGCGGGCCGCCCTCTGCAAGCGCTTCACGTTCTCCGAGATCCAGGCGCAGGCAGTTCTCGACATGCGCCTGCAGCGTTTGACGGGGCTCGAGCGCGCGAAGATCATCGAGGAGTACAAGGCGATCCAGAAGCTCATCGCCGAGCTCAAGGCGATCCTCGCCGACGAGCGCAAGGTCTACGACATCGTGCGCGATGAACTGACGGAGATGAAAAAGAAGTTCGCCGATGCGCGCCGTACCGTCATCAAGGGCAAGGCCGAGGACCTCTCGGTGGAGGACCTCATCCAGGAGGAGGAGATGATCGTCACCATCTCCCATCGCGGCTACATCAAGCGCAACCCGATCAGCGTCTATCGCGCGCAGCGCCGCGGCGGCCGCGGCAAACAGGGGGCCAACCTCCGCTCCGAGGACTTCGTCTCCGACCTCTTCATCGCCAGCACGCACAGCTCGGTGCTCGTCTTCTCCACCGGCGGCAAGGTCTACTGGCTCAAGGTGCACGAGATCCCGCAGGTGGGGCGTACCGCGCGCGGCGGCTCGATCTCCAACCTCATCCACATGCCCGCCGACGAACGCATCGCGGCGGTGTTGCCGGTGCGCGCCTTCGAGGAGGGGCGCTTCATCGTGACGGTCACGGAGAAGGGGATCATCAAGAAGACCGATCTGATGGCCTTCTCCAACCCGCGCAGCGGGGGGATCATCGCGACGAACGTTGACGAGGACGACCGCCTCATCGAGGCGCGCCTGACCACCGGCGAGCAGCAGATATTCCTCACCACGCGTGCCGGGAAGGCGATCCGTTTCAGCGAAAACGACGTGCGTGCGATGGGGCGCAGCGCACGCGGCGTGCGCGCGATGACGCTCGGAAAGGGGGATGTGGTCGTCGGGATGAGCGTGCTCGCCACCGACGCGCCGATCCTCACCGTCACCGAAAAGGGCTACGGCAAGCGCAGCGCCTGCGACGACTATCGTGTCCAATCGCGCGGCGGCTCGGGCATCATCACGATCAAGGTGGCGGATCGCAACGGTCCGGTCGTGGGCGCCATGCCGGTGACCGATACCGACCACATCATGATCGTTACCAACGGCGGGAAGGTCATCCGCTCGCGCGCGAAGGAGATTCCCGTCATCGGTCGCAGCACGCAGGGGGTGCGCCTGATCTCGCTGGGCAAGAACGAGAAGGTCGTTACCGTCGAGCGCCTGGTCGAAGAGAGCGAAGAGGAGTCCTGATGCCCCGTGCGCGAAGCGCCATGCGCTGCATCGCGCTGCTCGCCGTGCTTTTGACGGCGGGTTGCTCCCGCCCCTCCTTCGAGGGGTGCGTCCGCGAGGCCGAGGGCAAGCTCGGCTTCGGCGACCCGGCGGGCGCGCTCGTCATCTACCAGAAGATTCTCGCCTATCATCCCGACGATCCGCGCGAGCCGGGGGTGCGGCTGCGCATCGCCGACATCCACGGCATCGTGTTGGGCGACGACGACGCGGCATTGGCGGGTTACGCAGAGGTCATCGCGCGCCATCCGCTCTCGGAGGCCTCGATGCTCGCGCGCGAGCGCCACGCCGAGCTCCTCCTGCGCCGCGGCGATTTCTCCGGGGCGATCGAGGACTACGCGGCGCTGCTCAAGCATTTCCCGCGGCACGCCGACCGCTTCCGCTATCGACTGCTCATGGCGTCGGCCTATCTCTCGCAGCGCAATTTTGTCCGGGCGCGCGAGGAGCTGGAGGCCCTCTGCGACGATGCAGCGACGCCGCCGGGGGTGCGCGCCGAGGCGCTCTTCGCCCTGGCCGAGAGCTACTTCCTGGAGAACCGCCCGGAGCGGGCGATCCCCTACTACGAGGAGTTGTTGCGCCGTTCCCCCGACGTCCCGCTCGCCGCGGAGGCGCGCCTGCATCTGGCGACCTGCCTGGAGGAGGTGGGGCGGCTCGGCAGCGCACGGGCGGCGACGAAGCGCAGCCGGGAGGACTACGAGAACAGGCGCGTCATCGATCTGAAGCTGCGGGCGTTAGGCAAGCGGGGGACCGATCGACCCGCCGTCCCCGGCCGCGCGCAGGAAGCGGCTCCGCCGGCAAAAAGGATGGACAAGGGGGAGTGATTCCGTTAGCGTCCGCCCTCCGTTGGAATCACCCCTTCCATAAAGGAGTCGACGATGGCAGTGCAAAAGACCTTGGCGATCATCAAGCCCGACGCGGTGGAGAAGGGCATCATCGGCGAGATCAGCAAGCGGATCGAGGACGAGAACCTCCAGATCGTCGCCATGCGAATGCAGCAGCTCACCACCGAGCGCGCCGAGGGCTTCTACCAGGTGCACAAGGAGAAGCCCTTCTTCAGCGATCTGGTCACCTTCATGAGCTCCGGGCCCTGTGTCACGATGGTGCTCAGCGGCGAGAACGCGATCGACCGCTGGCGCGAGGTGATGGGCGTGACCAACCCCGAGGAGGCGGCCGAGGGGACGATTCGCTGCGATTTCGGCACCGACATCCAGCACAACGCGGTGCATGGCTCCGACGCCCCCGAGACCGCCGACTTCGAGGTGGGCTATTTCTTCGAGCCGAACGATATCATGGAGTATGAGTGGGTGTAGAATTCCGTGAACCGTGATTCGTGATTCGGAAGGCGAAAGACTTATTTTCGAATCACGGGTTACGAATCACGAATAACGAAGATGTTTCAGATCATCGATCATACGGCCGACGTCGGCATCCAGGTGGAGGGGGCGACGTTGGTCGATCTCTTTTCGGAGGCGGCCGAGGCGACCTATGCCCTCGCCTTCGATGCGCACCGCGATCCGCATCCCCCCATCAGCGTCCCGATCGAGGCGAGTGCCCCCGCCCTCGACGAGCTCCTCGTCGCCTGGCTCCAGGAGTGTCTCGCCCTCTTCCAGACGCGGCGATTGGTGCTCGGCCACTTCTGGATCGATGAGATTGACGAGAAGCATGTCGTCGGCGGGGCGAAGGGGCGCAAGTTCGATTCCGCCCGTCATTCCCAGCAGTTGGAGATCAAAGCGGTGACCTACCACCAGCTCGAGGTCTCCCGCGGCGACGATGGCAACTGGCGCGCTCGCGTCCTCTTCGATATCTGATAACCGCATTGAATCATTCGTAAAATTGAGCTCATACTTTCTTCTGATGTGCCTGGCTTTCCCCGCAACTTTTCGCCCCTTCAACCGATAAGCATCACAAGAGGCCCCGCTGGGCGGTGGGGTTTCGACTGCATGCAATACCAGAAGGGGGCAGACGATGAGTGGACCGAAGGGTGTCGGCGGTGGCGGATCCGCTGCAGCGACCCAAACGACCCAAGCGACTCCAGCACCGAAAAAGAAGTGTCCCGAGAAGACCGGGCGCCTCACCGTCGGGTCCAAGAAGGAGATCACCGTCCAGGGCGTCTTCAGCGAGGACCCGCAGTGCTATTCCATCTTCCACCCTGCCGATCCGCGGGATGGCCTGATCGATAAGCAGCGCATCCTCATCGAGCACCTCTCCGACGGACGGATCAAGGCCCGTGAGGTCGATCCGTTGGTCCAGGAGGAGGACCTCCCGAAGGGGGCCGTCGAACCGACGATGGAGGATATCCAGACGCTCGTCCAGTATCCGACGCTGAGCATGCGCGGCTACCGCTGGATCGGCCGCTCCCGCTATCTGACGGTGGAGGAGCCCTACCACTGGTACGCGGTGAAGGAGCGGCGGGGAAAGGTCGGCCTCATCGCCTTCTTCAACGACTACAATCAGCTCGTCCACGGCACGAAGCGCTTCCAGAATCAGAACGGCTTCCCGAAGATGACGCTGGGCGAGGTCAAGGGGCTCCTGCAGTGCGAGCCACTGAATCTCGGCAGCGACGAGCTCGTCTGCAAACCCGGCGCGTGCATCAAACCCGACGAGGGAGAGAAGGGCACCGGGACATACTTCTTCGTGGAGCGGGCGGGTCGGCTGCGCAGCCGCACCCCGGAGGTCTCGCCGGGCATCCTCGATGTTCTGAAGAAGAAGAAGGCCGATGGGAGCTATGCCTATCCGCTGAAGGGCTGGACCGACGCCCGGCGCGAGGCGCTCATCGCCTACCTCGAGGGGATCTACGAGATCAGCAACCTGGGCATTCAGAGCACGCAGACGAACATCGGCAGTGCGGAGGAGCAGAAGTGGACGAGTCGCATCATCGTGGGGGCCTTCGTCGGCATGCTCTACTTCTCCTGGCGTGCCGATCGGCGATCGAAGCGGCTCGAGGAGCAGAACCAGGAGCTCAAGAGTGACCGCGCGCAGACCGACGGGAGCGACCTGGAGCTCAAGGACCTCGTCGAGAACGTCTTCGACAAGGCGATGGAGGAGTACAAGCAGACCGGCACCTTCGCGCAGCCCTACATCGACACCGACGGCAAGCTGGCGGAGATCATCGATATCATCAAGCGTCCGCAGGCCGACATGAACAACTACCGCTCCGTCGGCCCCTCGCGTTCCGGCAAAACCGCCTCGTCGTTGCGCGGCCTGGCGCAGGCGTGGGTGATCGGCCAGATGTCAGCCGACGAGCGCGCCGTCTTCTTCGAGAAGACCTGTTCGATGCTCGCCCAACAGGAGGCGGAGGTCTTCGTCGCAGGGATGGAGCGCGCGGCGATGGAGCTGCAGACAGCGATCCAGGAGATCGGGGCGAAGGGATTCGTCGAGTATCACCTTTCCATGAATCAGTTCCAGGGGAAGGGCGCCGTCTGGGTGAAGAAGGACGCGAAGCTCTTCGCCGAGAAGCTGATGGAACCGCTCATGGAGATGGCGAACGAGAAGATCAAGGTCGTCCTCTTCGTCGACGAGGTTCATATGACGAACGATGGCGACCTCAACCGCGGCCTCGTCTCCATGCGTGATCGCTTAAAGGAGCTCGCGGAGGCGCACCCCTTCATCTCGCTGGGCATGGCGACGACGATCGACGAGCTCAAGGAGACGCTCGGCAAGGATCCGGCGACGCTCAACCGCAGCGATCGTGTCTTTCACGAGACGGCCCATCCCGACAAGACGGTGAGCATCCTCGTCCTCAAGCCCTACGCGGGCAACCGCTACGGCCTGGAGCGGATGGAGATGGACGCGCTTCGGGCGATCTACCTCCTCGCGCAGCGCGTGAAGGCGGCGCCCTCTGCGCACACCTCCGCGGAGCTCTACTTCAATATGGTCCTGGAGGCGGCGAAGGACGCCGGGGTCAAGCAGCTGACGAGCGACTTCGTCTTCGAGCATTACGACAGGGCCCACGCCAAAAAGCTCGGTCCGCGGGGACTCACGGCGGAGAATCTGCACGAGGTCTTCGCCTACGAAATCGATGAGATCGAGCGGGAGAACAAGCGCGACCGCGCCGAACTCGATCTGATCGAGACGGAGCTGGCGGGCGCCAAGCGCGTCAAGCCGCGGTGGTGGACGGAGGAGGCGGGACTCGGAGTCAAGGAGGGGGCCGATGTTCTCTCCGAGAAGGCGGAGGCCGAAAAGCTCATCGCTCAGGGGGAGGAGCATGCCGCCCTGGTGCGGCGGTTCCTGGAGCGCAACGAGGCGCTGCGCAGTCTCTTCGTGGGCCTCAGCGAGGCCGAGCGGGGGAACATGGCCCTCGACCTCTCCCGCAGCTGGCGGGCGCTCTCCGTCGGCGAGCGCGCGGCGATCTGGGCGGAGGGGGGACTCTATGGCGTGACGATGGGGCGCGATCCGCTCCCTCCGCACTGGGCGATGCGCAAGATGGCGGGGCGCACGAGCGGTGCCGCCGCCGTCGGCGCGGACAAGGCGGTTACGGAGCGGGAACGCGAGCGCGAACCCGATCCGGAGCGCGAGGCGGAGAAGAAACGCACGGGCGAGGCGGAGAAGGAGAAGAAGCCCGGCAGCGAGATCATCGATCCGAAGAAGGGGAAGGTCGGCAAATAGAAAGAGGGGACGATATGGGTGACGAACTGTCCACAGGACGCAGGATGCTCATCGAAAATCACGCCGGTGCGTGCAATCCGATGGCGGGGCAGCAGCTCGTCTGCACCGATTTTACGGTGGATGCGCCGGCCTATACGGCCGAAGATGTCGATGCGTTGCTCGCCAGCTACTATCATGCCGGTGACGCCGATGTAGCGCAGTATCAGAAGCTGCAGGCACAACTCCACATGAGCGCGATGCCCGGCTGCCTCTGTTGGACATCGCTCGGCGGCGATGCGAACTCCGCCCTCGCGGAGGCGATCGACGACACCTGTGAAGGAGGGGTCCTCACCGGCCCCGGTGCCGAGGCGAAGTGCGATGCCCTGCAGGAGAAGGTCGAGCGCTACGCGGAGGAATCCTGGTACTGGACGGCGGCGAAGTACACTGGTGGCACGGTCGGCGCGCTCTTCGGCACCTGGCTGGTCTTCTTCCCCGGCGCTGACCTCTGGCGGATGATCAAGTCGCGTTTCAACGGCCCGAAGGGCCCCGGCGGCGGCGCGGGCGCGGGCGGCGGCGATGGGGCGAAACCGGCGGAGAAGACATCGCCGATTCCGACCGGCGCCGAACGCAGTGCCTTGCCGATGCCGGCCCTCAAGCCGGAGCACGTCGGTTTCGCGGCGATGCTGCTCGCCGCCGGTGCGGTCCTGCTCTCCATGGCCGACAAGGCGGTGGGGCTGGCCACCGGGACCTTCATCATCGCCGACGAACGGATGCTCCGCGAGGGGATGATGATGGGGCCGGGCGCAACGCCCGACCAAATCTAGTTCTCCCACGGTCCGATTTCTGCGCCGCCGGCTTTCACCGGCGGCTTTTTCATGCCGATTGCATGCCCTCCCGTGATGCGCTAAGGGTTCGGGGATCGAACCGTGGGAGGTTTCATGCACCCTCTGCTGCAGCAGTTCTTCGGTTACGTGACCGGTCCAATCCTCATCGTCGTGTTGCTGGGCACCGGCATCTTCCTCACCATCCGCATGCGCTTCGTCCAGTTCCGCGGCTTCGCGGAGGGGATCCGCATCACCGCGGGCAAGTATAATGATCCGAACCACCCCGGCGACGTCACGCACTTCAAGGCGCTCTGCGGCGCGCTCTCGGCGACCGTCGGCGTCGGCAACATCGCGGGCGTCGCAGCGGCGATCGCCATCGGCGGCCCCGGCGCGGTCTTTTGGATGTGGATGACCGCCTTCTTCGGGATGGCGATCAAATTCACCGAGTGCACGCTGGCGCAGCAGTACCGCGTCGTCCACGCCGACGGCACCATCTCCGGCGGTCCGATGTACTACATCGAGAAGGGGTTGGGGCGGCGCTTCAAGCCGCTGGCCTACGCCTTCGCGCTCTTCACCGTCACCGCCTGCTTCGGGATCGGCAACATGGTGCAGGCCAACCAGGTGGCGCAGGTCCTCACCGCGACCTTCGGCGTGCCGGCGATCGCCTCGGGCCTGGTGCTCGCCGTCATGACCGGGCTCGTGATCGTCGGCGGGATGCGGCGGATCGGGCACGTCGCCGGCATCCTCGTCCCGGTGATGTCGATCATCTATGTGGGCGGGGCGCTGGTCATCCTCGCGATGAACGCGGGGGCGATCCGGCCCGGGCTCTGGCTCATCGTTCGAAGCGCCTTTACGCCATCGGCGGCGGCCGGCGGCTTCGTCGGCGCCACGATCATGCTGGCACTGCGCATGGGCGTCTCGCGCGGCCTCTTCTCCAACGAGGCGGGATTGGGTTCCGCGCCGATCATCCACGCCGCGGCGAAGACGAAGATCCCCGTGCGCGAGGGGCTGGTTGCCTTGCTCGAGCCCTTCACCGACACGATCGTCATCTGTACGATGACCGCGCTCGTGATCATCACCACGGGGGTGTGGGAGTCGGGGCTGCGCGACGCGCCGCTGACCTCCGCCGCCTTCGAGGCGGGCTTCGCCGGCGGGAGCTACATCGTCACCTTCGGGATCGTCTTCTTCGCCTACTCGACGGCGATCTCCTGGAGCTACTACGGCGACCGCGCGGCGGAGTTCCTCTTCGGCTCGCGCGTGGTGCTCCCCTTTCGCCTCCTCTACTGCATCGTCCTCTTCTTTGGGGCGGTGGCGAGCTCGACCGTCGCCTGGATCCAGACGGTCTGGGCCTACGCCGACGTGGCGAACCTGTTGATGGCTTTTCCGAACCTCGTGGCGCTCTGGCTCCTCTCGGGCGTCGTGGCGCGGAGCTTGCGCGCCTACATGCGCGATCACCGCGCCGGGGTCTTCGAGGAGGAGACGCCGGTGGAGCGCGCGCCGATCGAGATGCTCGACGAAGCGCTGGAATAAACCGGGGACACAATACAATTTTCGTAACCCCCTGAAATGAAATCACTTAAATTGTATTGTGTCCCGGGTTTTCAGAAAGGAGACGGTATGAAACGCTGGGGACTCTTCGTAATGATGGCGGTGCTCATCGTCTCGGCGGGATTCGTCGCCGAGGCAAAAGGAAAGGATGGGGCGATGCTGCAGATGCAGGCGCGAAAGCTGATCAACGACTATGTGGTGCAGTATGCGCCGCTCACGATCGAGCTGCGCCGCCAGTGGTGGATCTACAACACCACCGGCGACAAGCGCGCCTCCGACCGGATGGCGAAACTCGATCTCGAGATCCGAACGCTCGACAGCGATTCGAAGCGCTTCGCGGAGCTCAAGAAGCTCTATAAGAGCCGCGCGCGCATCCCCGACGACATCGTCCGGCGGCAGGTGGAGCTGCTCTACTTCGCGCACCTCCCCAACCAGGTGCCGCCGGAGAAACTGGGGCGCCTCGTCGAGTTGGAGCAGCGCTTGCAGGAGAACTTCAACGACTACCGGCCGGTCGTCGATGGCCAGAAGCTCTCGCCGGTCGAGACGAAGCATATCCTCTCCGATTCGGTCGACTCCGATCGACTGGAGAAGGTCTGGAAGGCGGAGAAGGCGATCGGAGCCGAGCTGGAGTCCGACTTCCGCGCTCTCGTTACGCTGCGCAACGAGATCGCGCGCGATCTGGGATACCGGAACGCGCTCGAACTCGCGTCGGTCACCGCCGAGATGGATATTGCCATGCTCGACCGCTTCTACCGCGATGTGAAGCGCGCCACCGACAAGCCCTTTCGGAAGCTGAAGCGCGAGTACATCGATCCGCGTTTGGCGAAGCACTACGGCGTCGCGCCCGACGCAGTTCGCCCCTGGCACTACCAGAACGCCTTCTTTCAGCAGGCCCCGACGGCGATCTTCGACGCGGTCGATCTGGATCGGTTCTACGCGAAGAAGAGCTCGCGCGATGTCATCCGCCAGACGCGCGACTTCTATGCGAGCTTCGGCGTCGACGTCTCCGGGATCCTCAAGCGCTCCAGCCTCTACCCGAAGCCGGGCAAGAACCCGCACGCCTTCGCGGAACTCCTCAATCCGAACGACGAGAAGAGCGCGGTGCTGCTCATGAACCTGCCGCGTTCGCCCAAGCACCCGAAGGCGAGTGAGGCCTCCACGCTCGTGCACGAGCTGGGACACGACATCAACTACGTGGCGATCGTGAAGAACGGCGGGCTCCCCTTCCTGCTGCGCGACCCGACGATGCTCACCGAATCCTTTGCCATGCTCATGGAGGGGCAGACGCGCACCGCCGAGTGGTTCCAGAAGCTCGGCGCCCCGAAGGCGCAGGCGGTAGCCGCCGCCGAAGGGGTGGAGCTGATCGACTACGTCGAGCAGATGATCTTCCTGCGCTGGTCCTCCACGATCTACTGCTTCGAGCGCAGCTTCTATGAGGATCCGCAGCAGGACATCGGCGACCTCTGGTGGGAGTGCAAGGCGAAGCACCAGCTCCTCGAGCGCCCGGAGTGGTGGAAGAACCCCGACGCGCTCGCGAAGTATCACATCCCGAACGTGCCGCCGCTCTACTACTCCAACTACGCGATCGGCACGGTCGCCAACGTCCAGTTCGTCGACCTCTTCGCGAAGCGCATTGGCCAGGAGCCGCAGGGCGCCTCCTACTTCAACCAGCGGTCGCTCGGCGACTGGCTGATGGAGGACTTCCTCGCCCAGGGGCAGCGCTATCCGTGGATGGAGTATCTCGAGCGCACGACCGGTTCGAAGCTCTCGGTGAAAGCGTGGAAGCGCTACTACGTCGACGGTGACTTCGACGACCGGCTCTTTGCGAAGGAATAGGGAACAGGGATCGGGGATCAGGGAACGAGGATCACGATCGAATTTCCGATCCCGGATTCCTGTTCCCCGACCCCTGAACAATTCATGGATCTCCAGCGCATCAGCGACTTCGCCTGGCGCATCCCGAAACAGGGGGCGATGCGCGTGGACGGCATCGTCTACGCCTCTCGCACGCTCCTCGACGACATCCGTGGCGACGAATGCCTGCAGCAGGTGATGAACGTCGCCACGCTCCCCGGCATCGTCGGGGCCTCGCTCGCCATGCCCGACATCCACTGGGGCTACGGCTTTCCCATCGGCGGGGTCGCCGCCTTCGATGACCGCGAGGGGGTCGTCTCCCCCGGCGGCGTCGGGTATGACATCAACTGTGGGGTGCGGTTGCTAAGGACGGAGCTGGAGGCCGCGGCGGTCGCCGATCGGAAGCGCGAGCTGGTGAACGCGCTCTTCCGCGCGATCCCCAGCGGCGTCGGTTCGCATCACGCCGACGTGCGCCTGCGATCCGCCGACCTCGACGGCGTGCTGGCCCGCGGGGTGCGCTGGGCGGTGGATGCGGGATTCGGCGACGCGGAGGACATGGCGCACATCGAGGCGGAGGGGTGTCTGCCCGGCGCCGACCCAGATTGCGTCAGCGCGCGGGCGAAGGAGCGCGGGCGCGACCAGCTGGGGACGCTCGGCAGCGGCAACCACTTCGTCGAGCTGCAGGAGGTCGCCGAGATATTCGACGCGCAGCTCGCGAACGCGATGGGCCTCTTCCCGGGGCAGCTCGCGATCACGATCCACACCGGCTCGCGCGGGCTCGGTCACCAGGTCTGCGACGACTTCATTCGCGTCATGCTCGATGCCGCGCAGCGCTATCGCATCGCGCTCCCCGACAAGCAGCTCTGTTGCGCGCCGATCCGGTCGCCGGAGGGCGAGCGCTACCTCGCCGCGATGGCAGCCGCCGCGAACTTCGCATTCGCCAATCGTCAGCTGATCATGCATGGCGTGCGCGGCGCGCTGGAGGAGGCGCTGCGCCTGGGGCCGGCCGACCACGGCATCGCGCCGATCTACGATGTTGCGCACAACGTCGCGAAGTTCGAGGAGCACCTGGTCGGCGGCGTTTCGCGCCGGCTCTGCGTCCACCGCAAGGGGGCGACGCGCGCCTTCCCGGCGAAGCATTCGGGCGTTCCGGCGGTCTATCGCGAAATCGGCCAACCGGTGCTGATCCCCGGCGACATGGGGCGCGCCTCCTACGTCCTCGTTGGCACACGGTTTGCGATGGAGGAGAGCTTTGGCTCCACCTGCCACGGCGCGGGGCGCGTGATGAGCCGCCACCAGGCAAAGCGCGCGGCACGCGGGCGCGACATCGTGCACGAGCTCGCCGAGCAGGGCGTCGTCGTGCGCGGTGCGTCCCGCGGGACAATCGTCGAGGAGATGCCCGATGCCTACAAGGATGTCTCCGACGTTGTCGACGCGGTCGTCGGCGCCGGCCTCTCCAAAAAGGTCGCACGGCTGAAACCGATCGGCGTCATCAAGGGCTAGCGTCTTCCGCCCGACCCGCCGTTCTCAGCAGAGAATGAATTCTCCCCCCCGAACGGGTGAAGATCACAACATCGTTCTCCGAACGCCGATAACACCTCCGGACCATTCCGGAGGTGTGCATGACCACTGTCCGAAACAACGGGGAGGACTTTCCGCTCTGCGAACCGGCGCGGCCGGGGGAGGAGCTCCAGCAGATATTCGTCGAGGAGCGGGAGGATGGTCGGCTCAATATTCGTCTTGCGGATTCTGCGCGCGCCCTCCCGGCCGGCTCCCGAACATTGACCCCGGAGGAGGCCGTCGAACTCGAAAGCGAGGGGTGGCTCAGCGAGCGCGACTTCGAGGGGATCTGCCGCCTCCCGGTGACCGGGACGACGAACGAGCGCTGGATGGCCTACCGCAGCGGCGCCTTTCGAGTCACCTACGCCAATCCGCTTGATCCCATCGTCCACCAGCAGCTCACGCGCTTCTACGGCCGTACCTTCGCGATCGAGGCGCAGGAGCTCTACGCGCTCGCGCAGGAGCGTGCCGTCGGCCTCAATCGCGGCGACCTCTTCTGCGTCGACAACGACTGCCCTCCGTTCGGCGTCGATGGGGCGGTTGGGATCTATCGCTTCGTCAAAGATCCGGAGCGCCTGGGCCAGCTCATCGAGGCCCTGGAGGAGGAGTCGCTGGAGATCGATGGCTTCTCGAGTGAGACGCGCGCGCGCCTGCTCGCCTTCCTGCATGAGGTCAAGGAGAAGAGCGACGTCGTCCAGAGGAAGATCGCGGAGGACCGTGCGGCGCAGGATGAGATCATCACCTCCAACCGTCTCTCGCTCCTCATCTCGATCCTGCTCGTCCTCTTCATCGGCTATCAGCCGATCAAGGACGTCATCGCGAAGATCCGCGGCCGCGTACGCTTTACCGATTTCGGGGAGGTCATTCGCCGGCGGCTGCAGCAGGATCCGACCTACGATGTCCTGGGCCGCGATGCCGAGGCGCGGCTCGGCTGGAGCATGACCGACACGATGGGGTTCCGCCACGTCATCTTCGATGCGCCGACCGGTGAGGGAAAGGAGAAGATCGTCGAGCGCATGATTATCATGAAGGAGCGCGGCGATCCGATCGTTCCCGTGCGTTTTCGGGAAGCTCCGGTTCTCAAGATCAATGCGGCGGACTTCCAGGCAGGTACGCATCTGCGGGGAAACGTCTCCGACAAGGTGGCGGAGATCGGCGCTCGCGCGCACAGGGGTCCTGTGATCGTCTACATTTCGGAGATCGATCTAGTCTTTCTCAGCGGCGGCTCCCTGGAGAGCAGTTCCGAGGTCGTGGCCAAGCTTCTCCTCGATATCGTGGAGGATCCCAAGGTGCGCGAAAACCTCATCATCCTTGGGACGACGAGCCGCGGCCGCGAGATGGTCGGGCGTTTTCCCGATACGGAGCGGCGCTTCAACTGGCCACCGGTTCGTTCCTTCGCTCTTTCGGAGATCGTCGATATCATCGATCGCTCGGTGCGGGAGCGGATGGAACGGTACTACGGGGTTACGCTGGAGCGCCCGCAGGTCGAGCTTTCGATGCGCCTCGCCGAACAAACTGTGCGACGTGCTCGCGGGACGCCGCGCTTCGATGCGACTCTCAAAATCCTCGAGGACGCGGCGCGCGAAACACGCGATGCCGGTAGGAGAGCGGTGACCGATCAGGCGATTGTGCAAGTTGTCGAACAGCGCAGCGGGATGACGATCGACGCCGCGCAGCTGGAACGCCTTCGGAGTGCGGAGCTCGATGACCTGATGAGAGACGTTCGGCCGGGTGAGCAGCCGACCCGGACGGCGCCGCCACAGCTGTCTCCTCCGCCGTTGCCGCTCGAAGCGATGGGCGGCGGGCCGGAGCAGCGCTTTGTGGCACAGCTGCGCAACACCGATGCCTATCGCGATCTTCCGGAGGCGGAGGTCGCAGCCGATGCCCGGAAGTACCTCCAGCGCTGGCGGATGATGACGGTGGTGCTCCGTTCGATGCTCATCGAGCGCGCTGGTCTGGAGGCGGGGCTCGCACAGGATGGAATTCCGCCTGTTCGGATCGTCGAGCGCTGGCGGGCGGCCGACATGCGGGGTGCGGGAAGGGCGTCGACGAACGGCGAAACGAGCAGCGGCACTCCGTCGGAGCGGCGTGCGCTTGGCGAGGAAACGCCGCGCTTCGTCGGGATGCGCATCGGGAACGACGGGACCGCGGTGCTCGAGGACGCGCCCGCGATCGACGGACAGCGATTCGCGCGGCGGGTGGGCGAGGGGCTCACGCGCAACGTCGAGACGATGGCGCTGGGAGGCATTCCCTTCGGCATCGGCCTGGTCGGTTCGGATCTCGTCACCGGCGATTGGGAGGCGCTCCGGCAGCGCTCCTTCGTCGGTTTTGCGAAGGAGTACGCGGTACTCTCCGTCGGCGGCGGCGCCGGAACGGTCGCCGTGAACAACGCGAACCGCGCGCTGAGCGCGCTGCGCCTCCCGTCCCTGCCGGGCTTTTTGAACCGCGGCGTTCCGCTCTTCGCTGCGCTCGCCACGCTCGAGCTCGTCCACCGCGGCGAGATCGATCCGGCGATGCTGGCGCTGGGGGGAGCGAACATCCTGGCCGCCACCGGCGTCACGCGTGCGGGCGTCTCGCTGCTCGGGCGTTCGCGGACGATCGTGCGCATCGCCGAGGGCCTGCGACTGGTGCGCACGGGTGCGGTCGTCGCCTCGCCGGAGAGCGGGGGCTTGACGCTCCTGGGGGCGTGCCTGCTCACGGTTGCTGATTTTACGATCCTCAAGGGGCTTGCGACCCTCGAGGAGGACTTCCTGATCGCACGCGCGGAGACGGCGCTGCGCGAGGGGCTTCTCGACGCGGGGACGCCCTACGGGGAGATGCTCAGCGGTGCCGCCGCAGGTGACGAGACGATCAGGGTCGGCGGGATGGCCGAGGCGAAGCTTCGATTCGACGGCGCGCTTCAGGCGTATGCGCAGTACTACGACGAGCGGCGCGAGATGATCCACGAGCGTATGCAGCTGCGTCTCGATGAATCGCTGGCGGTGGTCGAAGAGGAGCCGCGCTCTCGTCTCCTGCTCGATGGCGTCGTCGTCGCGGATTCCTCCTCGCAGGCGCGCCGGTATAATGTGTGGAAGCGCCGACAGATCGAGGAGGAGTTTGCGCCCGAGTTCGCGGCGATCGACGCCCAGGAGGAGGCGCAAATGCAGTCGATCGAGGCGCGCTGGGGTCACCTGGCCGAGCGGGAGCGACGGATCGCGGAGCGATAGGCGGTGGCGCTGGCCGTTCCCACGGCAGCGGGAGCCCGCTAATCCTTCTATTTCAATCCTTTACGAGGGTCTTGCGCCCGCGCTGCGCCGGTGGTATAGGCACCCGCTAAAATCAGCGGGTGTAGTTCAATGGTAGAACACGAGCTTCCCAAGCTCGTTACGAGGGTTCGATTCCCTTCACCCGCTCAGAGGAAAAACGAAAAATCAATATGTTGCAGTTCGGTTTGAACCCCCGGTTGCGTGGCAGTTGCATGCGGCCGGGAATTTTTGTGAGCGCTCGCGATCACATATGAGCGCATACGATCCCAGATGAACGCAAAGGAGCGCTGACTTGCCTTGAGATCACTTCCGGTTGTGTGCGAAAAAGTAGTCATAATAGGCAACGTGCGAAGGCAAAACTAGAGAGGTTTATATGACCCACGCCCCGGCAAAAACCGGGGCTTTTTTGTGTCCGGGGTGACAATGGCGGGCGAGCTTAAAATCACGTGTAAGCTCGACACCAACAAGCTCATCGCCGTCAAAGGTGCGCTCAGTGACCGCACGCTCAGGCGCGTGGTCGCGAAGTCGTTGAACCGGGCCGGGGTGACGGTCCGAAAAGAGGCGGCTCAGAAGATCAAGAAAACCCTGCGCCTCAAGGTCAGTGAGATCAAGAAAGCTCTGCCGATCAGAAACAAGCCGCGCAGCGATCAGCCCATCGATCGGCAATATGTCGAGATCGGCGCGGCGGCGCAGGGCATATCGCTGAGCAAATTCAGCCCGAAGCAAACCGGCAGCGGCGTCAAGGTCAATATCACGGGCAAGCCCACGGTCGTTAAGAGCGCATTTCTCGCGCAGATGAAGAACGCATCGCGGGGGTCGGTGTTCATCCGCAAGCGCGCGATGGCACCAGGCACGAAGGTGCGGCGCGTCGGCAAGGCGCGGAAGGAATTGCCGATCGCAAAGATGGCCGGTGTCAGTATCCACACAAAGTTGATGCAGCATCGCATCGCGCTCGCGAAGACCGGCAAAGAACGATTTGGCAAAGAACTGGC
>CAYPII010000032.1:0-2882 GCA_964410765.1 uncultured Myxococcales bacterium
GGAGGGGGGGCGGGCGCAGGTCTATGCGCCGGGGCACTACCGGCAGCGTGCGGCGATCGAGGAGCTTCTCGGCGGCGGTGTCGACGGCCGCGTCCTCACGCTCATCGGCGTCGAGAGCCCGCTGTTGCAGGAAGTGCGGCGACACCGCATAGTGTATCGGCGCGACCTGGCCGAGCTCGCCGCAGGATTCGCCGGCGCGCCGAGTGCTGAGGCCTGTCGGCGGGTGCAGGAGCTGCTCGGCGTCCGCCGCGCGGTCGTCATGCCGCTGGTGGTCGAGGAGCAGACGCTCGGCGCGGTCATCGGCTTCAGCCGCGAGCCCTTCGTCGGCGAGGGGGCGGTTCAGCGGCTCGAGGCCTTCGCCAACCAGTCGGCGCTTTCGCTGGAGGCGGCGAAGCTCATCGACCGGCTCCGGCGGGTCAACGAACGGCTGGAGGAGGCCAACCGCGTGAAGTCGGAGTTCCTCGCGACGATGAGCCACGAGCTGCGCACGCCGCTGACGGCGATCATCGGCTTCGCGGAGCTCTTGCGAGAAGGGGTGATCGGGGAGCCCTCCGAGGAGCAGCAGGAGGGACTCGGCGAGGTCCTCTCCAACGCGGGCGAGCTCTTGGAGATGATCAACAGCCTGCTCGATCTCACGAAGATCGAGTCGGGGAAGATGCATCTGACGCGCGACCGCTTCAACGTCGTCGAGACGGTGCGCCGCGTCGTCGCGACGGCGACGCCGCTGGTGCAGCGCAAGAGCCAGCGCCTGGAGGTCGAGCTGCCGGGCGAGGAGCTGCTGCTGGTCGGCGACGAGAAGAAGGTGCAGCAGTCGTTGCTCAACCTCGTGGCGAACGCGAACAAGTTCACCGAGGAGGGGGGGCGCATTCGGATCGTTTTGCGCGCGCATTCCTCCTGGGAGGCGCTCGCCGACGAGCCGGCTGCGGTAGAGCACCTGGACGATGTTGCCGGGCACTTCGCCGCCGGCGGCGTGGATCTCGCCGTCGACGACGAGGGGATCGGCATTCGGGAGGAGCACCTGGAGAGCGTCTTCGAGATGTTCCGCCAGGTCGACAGCTCGGTCACGCGCAGCTTCGGGGGCACCGGCCTGGGGCTCTCGCTCACGCGGCGCTTCGTGGAGCTGCACGGGGGGCGGATCTGGGCCGAGAGCGAGTACGGAAAAGGGGCGCGCTTCCGCATCGTCCTGCCCTGGGAGGCGCCCGAGATGCCGATCGGGGCGTGATCCGCGAGGGCGATGGCGCGTACACGCCCGTCCGGACAGGTGTTTTCTGTTTTTTCTTTTGTTTTGAAACGTGTATAATCGCTTCCGCGAGGACCGAGGGACATGGGGGGACTCTTCCGCCAATATGCATGGATCGTCGATCTACTGGGGATACTCCTCGTCTCCTTCTTCCTCGCGAAGATCGTCGGCATCTATTTGGGGGGCGCGCTGGAGGTCCAGCGCTCCATCGGGTTTCTCACGACCACCGAGGCGCCGATGATCGAGCGCCGGCGCCCGACGCTCGCGTCGTACAACGTGATCCTCGAGCGCAACCTCTTCGATGCTTCCGAACGGAAAACGGAGAAGGGCGATGACGAAGAGGGGGGCGAGGGGATCGTCGAGGAGGAGCCGGTGGCGACGGGCGAGGCGGTGCCGACCTCGCTGACCGTCAACGTGCTGGGCGTGTTGGTCGTGGGCGACGGCACCGACTCCCGCTCCTCGGCGACGATCGCGCAGTCGGGAGCGGCGCAGACGAAGAGCCGCCGCGGTCAGCGACGACGCAGCAGCGGTGGATCGGCCGAGGTTTTCTCCGTGGGAGACGAGGAGAGCTTCGCTCCGAACACGAAATTGACGCGCGTACAGCCGGACCGCATCGAGTTTCTGCACAACGGGCGGCTGGAATACGCGGAGGTCGGGGAGCTCGAGGGGTCGGATATCTTCGGCCCGCCAACCGAGAAGACGGTCGCCTCCGCCGCGGCGCCCGCGAAGGGCGACGACGAGGGGCTCATTCGCAAGGAGGGGGGCGGGCAGTTTACGGTCGACCAGCGCGAGATCGACAACGCGCTGCAGAACCTCGACCGGCTCTATACCGAGATCCGCGCCGTCCCGAACTTCTCGGGCGGAAAGGTCTCGGGGATGAAGATCCTCTCGGTGAAGCGGGGATCGATCTTTGCGAAGCTGGGGCTGCGCCGCGGTGACGTCTTGAGGCGGATCAACGGGATGGAGTTGGACGTCAAGCGCGGCTTCGAGATCTTCAACTCGCTGAAGGATGAGAAGAGCATCACGCTCGATCTCGTCCGTCAGGGACAGCCGACGACGCTCGAATATGAGATACGCTAACGCGATCATCCGACTGCTGGGCTTGGGGCTCGTCCTCATCATCGCGGCGCACGCCTATGGGCAGGGGACCGCCGGGACCGCGCGCGGGAGCGTCCGCCTCCCCGAGGGGGCGCGCGACGTGGAGGAGGAGGGGGGCGCCGATGAGGGGGGAGAGGGCAAGGCCGCGCCGGCGGCGGGCGACGAGGAGGTGGTCCAGGAGGAGCTCGTCTACCTCAACGTCCAGGACCAGGACATCAAGGATGTCATCAAGCAGATCAGCAAGGCGACCGGGAAGAATTTTATCATCGACGACAAGATCCGCGGCAAGATCACGATCATGTCGGAGAAGATGATGACGAAGGAGGAGGCCTACCAGGCCTTCCTCTCCGCGCTGGAGGTGGCGGGCTACACGACGGTGACGGGGCCGGGGGGTGTGATCAAGGTGGTGAGTTTGAAGGACGCGGTCTCCTCGCCGATCCCGATCCACGTCGACTCCACCCCCTACACCGACAGCTTCGTCACGCGGCTGATCTCGCTCAACAACATCAGCGCGCTGGAGATGTCCCAGGCGATCAAGGGGCTC
>CAYPII010000032.1:2892-15481 GCA_964410765.1 uncultured Myxococcales bacterium
GAAACATGTTCGCCTATCCGGCGACCAATACGCTCATCATCACCGATTCGGGGACGAACATCGATCGGCTGATGAAGATCATCAAGGAGCTCGATCAGGAGGGGCCGCAGCAGGTCCTCGAGATCGTGCCGATCAAGCACGCCGACGCGAAGGAAGTGGCGTCAATGGTCCTCTCCCTCTTCGAGATCGAACAGCAGCAGACGACACGTCGGACGACGCGTCGGAGCCGTGCGGCGGCGACACAGCTCGAGGAGATCAAGGATGTCTCGAAGATCATCGCCGACGAGCGGACGAACTCGATCATCGTCGTCGCCAGCAAGCGCGCGATCAGCCGCGTGCGCGATGTGATCGCCCAGCTCGACGTCCCGCTCGACGAGGGGGACTCCGGCCAGATCCACGTGCACTATCTGCGCCACGCCAATGCCCCCGACCTCGCCCAGACGCTCTCGGCGATCACCTCCGGTTCGAAGGCCGCCGCGACGAAGGGCAAGAAGGGGGAGGGGGGCGCGGTCGCCGAGCTCGAGGGGGGAATCAACATCGGTGCCGACGAGACGACCAACGCGCTCATCATCACCGCCTCGGCCAAGGACTACCGCACGATCGTCGACGAGCTGATCTCCAAACTCGACATCCCGCGCCGCCAAGTCTACCTCGAAGCGGTCATCATGGAGCTGGGCATTACGAAGACGGGCGATTACGGTGTCTCCGGTTTCGGCGGCGCCGGCAACAGCACGATGCTCGGCTTCGGCAACGTCGGCTACAGCGATATGAACGTCCTCTCCAGTCTCTTCGATCCGACGAGCTTCTTCGCCACGCCCGGGATGCTCGGCGGGCTCATCTCGCGCGACACGGTGACGATCGACGTGCCGCAGTCGGGCGGCGGGACGACGCAGCTCACGATCCCCGCCTTCGCGGCCTTTCTCAACCTCATCCAGACCTATCAGGATTCGAACGTCGTCTCGACGCCGAACCTGCTGACCCTCGACAACCAGAAGGCGTCGATGGAGGTGACACGCACGATCTACGCGGCCAAGACGACGAGCACCGCGACGACGGGCGCGGTCGTCACCGAGCCGCAGCCGTTGGAGGCGGGACTCGTCCTGGAGATCACCCCGCAGATCACCGAAGGCGACGGGGTGAAGATGGAGATCCACAGCAAACTCGAGAACTTCACCGGAGCACCTGGACCCGCCGGCGTCGCCGATAAGGCGAAGCGCGAGATCACGACGACCGTCGTCGTCAACGACGGCCAGACGGTGGTGCTCGGCGGCCTCATGGAGGACAACATCTCGCACTCGAAGAGCAAGGTGCCGATCCTCGGCGATATCCCGCTCTTGGGCCTGCTCTTCCAGCACCGCAGCTCGCAGGCGACGAAGAACAACCTGCTGGTCTTCATCACCCCCTACGTCATCCGCGATCCGACCGACTTCGCGGAGGTGACGGAGATGAAGATCAACCAGCGCAATCGTTTCATCGATGCCAACTTCGGCAAGCGGCAGCGCCGGCAGATCCGCGAAACCATCGCGATGCACCGCGCCGACCTCATCGAGTTCTCCCAGTTGCGCCAGAGCAGCGGAGCGGGCTCTTCCTCGACGACGCAGCCGGTCTCGATGGCCGGCCCGCAGCAGCCCCCCCCCGTGATCACCGCGCAGCCGATGGGCAAGCAGCGCTCGGAGGGCGGAGGAGAGAGCTCGGCGGCAAAGCCGGTGCAGACGGCGCCCGGTCGCCCGCAGCCGGGGCAGGCGGGGAAGGTGGATCTGTCCTACTAGCGCATCGCGCGCATTGCCCCGCCGTGGACGGGGTCCGGAGCTTATGGAAGAACGCAGTCTCGGCGCCATCCTGTTGGAGACCACCCCGCTCACCGAGGAGCAGCTCGAGCAGGCGCTCGCGGTGCAGCGCGAGCGTGGGATCAAGCTCGGCGAGGCGCTCGTCCAGCTGAAGTTTTTGCGCACCGAGGATGTCCTCAAGGCGCTCTCCATCCAGCTGGGCTTTCCCTACGAGAACAAAATCGACGTCGAGGAGATCGCGACCGATCTCATCGGCAACCTGCCGATCAACTACGCGAAGCAGAACGAGGTGCTGCCGCTGCGGCGTGAGGGGAACCACATCCTCGTCGCGATCGCCGACCCGACGAACTTCTACGCGCTCGACGATCTGCGCATCCTCTTCGGCGCCGACATCCGGCCGATGATCGCGAGCTCGTACGAGATCGTCAACGCGATCAACGCCGTCTACAACCGGGCCACGGGGGGCGGCGAGGAGGCGATGGACGAGCTGGGCGAGGGCGCCGAGATCGCCGACGACTTCAACGAGCCGGTCGATCTGCTCGACGCCGACGACGAGGCGCCGATCATCCGCTTGGTCAACTCGCTCCTCTTCCGCGCGGTGAAGCAGAAGGCGAGCGATATTCATGTCGAGCCCTTCGAGCGCGAGATCAAAGTGCGCTTCCGGATCAACGGCATCCTCTACGACGTGATGAGCCCGCCCAAGCGAGCGCAGAACGCCATCATCTCGCGCGTGAAGGTCATGAGCCAGCTCAACATCGCCGAGAAGCGCGTTCCGCAGGATGGCCGCATCCGCATCAAGATTGCGGGCAAGGACATCGACATCCGCGTCTCGACGATCCCCACCGCGCATGGCGAGAGCGTCGTCATGCGACTGCTCGACGCCAGCGCGGTGCTGCTCGACCTCGACAACCTCGGCTTCGCGCCGAACAACCTCGACCGCTTCAAACAGCTCCTCTCGCACCACAACGGAATCATCCTGGTGACCGGGCCGACCGGTTCGGGAAAGACGACCACGCTCTACTCAGCGCTCTCGCGTCTCAATACCGACGAGGTGAAGATCATCACCGTCGAGGATCCGGTCGAGTATCAGCTCCACGGCGTCAACCAGATGCAGGTCAACCCGAAGATTGAGCTGACCTTCGCCTCCGGGCTGCGCGCCTTCCTTCGACAGGATCCGGACATCATCATGGTCGGCGAGATCCGCGACCGGGAGACGGCGGAGATCGCCATCCAGGCCTCGCTCACCGGCCACTTGGTGCTCTCGACGCTGCACACGAACGATGCGCCGAGTTCGGTCACGCGCCTCGTGGAGATGGGCGTCGAGCCCTTCCTCGTCGCCTCCTCGGTGCTGGGCATCATCGCCCAGCGCCTGGTCCGCACCGTCTGCCGCGACTGCGCGCGCAAGTACACGCCGACCGAGGAGGAGCTCGGGCAGATCGGACTTGCGCTCGCCGACCTCAAGGGGCGACAGATCTACCGGCCGGTGGGTTGTCCGATCTGCATGGAGACCGGTTACTCCGGGCGCGCCGGCATCCACGAGATCCTGATGGTGACCGATTTGGTGCGCACGGAGCTGATGAAGGGATCGGACGCCTCGACGATCAAGAAGGTGGCAACCGGACAGGGGATGGAGACACTGCGCCAGGATGCGGCGCTCAAGGTGGTGCAGGGGTTGACGACGATCGAGGAGGTCCTGCGCGTGACGCAGGAGGAGAGCGGATGATCGCGTGAAGCGCGCCTCGCGAAGCGACCAGCGGGTCCTTCGCTTTACGTTTCACGCTTCACGTTTCACGGATTGTATATGCCTATTTTCGAATACGTCGGCATCGATTCGAAGGGGAAGCGCGCGGCCGGGACCGTCGATGGCGACAACGAGCGCGCCGCCCGGGTGAAGCTCCGCCGCATGGGGGTCTTTCCGACGACGCTCCACGTCGAGGGCCAGGCGAAGAAGGGCGGCCTGGGGATGAGCGTCGACGTCGGCAAGTACCTGCAGCGCGTGAAGACGCAGGACGTCGCCATCATGACCCGGCAGCTCTCCACGCTCATCTCGGCGAACATTCCGCTGGTCGATGCGCTGACCGCGCTCGTCGATCAGCTCGAAAACCCGAAGCTCAAGAACATCATGTCGCGGGTGCGCGAGAAGGTGGTGGAGGGGAGCAAGCTCTCCGATGCGCTGCGCGGCAATCCGAAGATCTTCGGCGATCTCTACGTGAACATGATCGACGCCGGCGAGAACAGCGGTGCGCTCGACGTCGTGCTGTTGCGCCTGGCCGACTTCACCGAGGGGCAGGCGCGCCTGCGCAGCCGCGTGATCGGGGCCATGATCTACCCGGCGATCATGTCGATCGTCGGCGTCGGCCTCATGGTGATGCTGCTCGTCTACGTCGTCCCGAAGGTGACGAAGATCTTCGAGGACGTGAACGCGACGCTGCCGCTGCCGACGCGCCTGCTGATGGCGGTGAGCACCTTCCTTTCCGAGAAGTGGTACGTGCTCCTCATCATCGTCCCGCTCATCATCTACGGGATCAAGCGCTTCCTGCGCACGCTGAAGGGGCGGGCCTGGTGGGACCGCAAGCTGCTGACGCTCCCGCTCTTCGGACCGCTCAACCGGATGATCATCATCGGGCGCTTTTCGCGCACCCTCTCGACGCTGATCTCCAGCGGCGTGCCGCTGCTCACCGCCATGGATATCGTGCGCAACATCATCTCGAACACGCGCCTCCGCGCCGTGGTGGAGAAGACGCGCGACAACGTCCGCGAGGGGGCGAGCGTCGCCGAGCCGCTCAAGCGCAGCGGGGAGTTCCCCCCGCTGGTGACGCACATGATCGCCATCGGCGAGAAGACCGGCGAGCTCGAGCGCATGCTGGAGCGCATCGCCGACACTTACGACGGCCAGGTCGACAACCAGCTTTCGACCTTGACGACGCTCCTCGAGCCGCTCATGATCCTGGTGATGGCGGGCGTGGTCTCCTTTATCGTTATGTCGATCCTGTTGCCGATCATGCAGCTCAATCAACTCGGCTGATGACCGGGAGTGTGCTACAATCAACGACCGAACACCGAATTCGAAAGGAGGGGGATTGATGCGAAAGATTCTGAAGAGCGTGCGCGGTATGACCCTGATCGAGATCATGGTCGTGATCACCATCCTCGGACTGATTGCCACCGTCGTGACGGTGAATGTCCTCGATCGGCTCGACGAGGCGAAGATCGAGACGGCGAAGACGCAAATGAAGGTCCTCGAGGAGGCGCTCGATCAGTTCCGGCGGGACAACGGGTTCTATCCCTCCACCGAGCAGGGCTTGCAGGCGCTCGTCGAGAAGCCGACGATGGGCCGCATCCCGAAGCGCTATCCGCGCAACGGCTACCTGAAGGGGGGGAGGGTGCCGGAGGATCCCTTTCAGTGTCAGTATCAGTACTACAGCCCGGGGCTGCAGGGGCATGACTACGAGATCTACTCCCTCGGCCGCGACTGCCAGGAGGGGGGCGAGGACGTCGACGCCGACATCGCGAGCTTCGAGATCACCCAGTAGCGCCGTGACGGACGCGGGATGAGAGGCGAGGGACGTTCGGGCGGTTTCCGCGCCCGCGTCCCTCGTGCTTCATCCGTCGTCCGCGGGGGAGAGGTGTATGCATCAGACAGGGGCCAGCCGAGGGGGCCGGGGGAACAGCGGCTTCACCCTCTTCGAGATCATCGTCGCGATCGCCGTGGTGGGCCTGATCATGGGCGTGGCGGTGAGCCAGATGGGCGACTTCCTGGAGTGGGACCTCAAGAAGGCGACCAACAAGATGGCCTCCACCATCCGCTATCTCTACAACAAGGCGGCGACCGAGGGGCTCTACCTGCGCCTCGTCCTGGATCTGGAGGAACAAACCTACTGGGTCGAGGCGACCTCCGACCCGCTCACGGTGCGCCGGGGCGCGGAGGGTGCCTCGCTCGCCCGCGGAGGGGAGGGGGAGGAGGCCGCCGAGGAGGAGGAGCTCGCGGAAGGAGAGATCCCGAAGCTCAAGCCCCCGAAGCCGACCTTCGGACAGGTCGATTCCCATCTGCTGCGCCCCACCAAGCTCCCCGGCGCGGTCTTCTTCAAGGATGTCCAGGTGGAACACCGCCAGGGGACGGTCGGCGACGGCAAGGTCGCCATCTACTTCTTTCCGAACGGCTTCATGGAGGAGGCGATCATCAACTTCCGGGACGAGGGCGACGAGGTGTACTACTCCGTTCGCACGCACCCGCTCAGCGGGCGCGCGGACATCGAGGCCGGCTACCGCCGCCTGGAGGAGGCGCGATGATTCGCATGGCGCGCACCGTCGGCTTCACGCTCCTCGAGGTGATGGTCTCAATCGCCATCCTCGCGGTGTCGCTCACGGTCCTGATGACCTTCTCCGGGAATACGCTCGTCGCCAGCGGTCGCGCGGAGCGGGTGACGATCGCCACGATGCTCGCCCGACAGAAGATGGTCGATCTGGAGCTCGAGATCCAGAAGGGGCTCAAGCGCGGCGAGTTTCCCGACGAACGCAGCGAGGGGGGGACCTTCGACGAACCCTACGAAGACTATCGCTGGGAGATGGAGATCACCCGGGTGGAGCTCCCCGCCCCGCCGATGCCGGCGGAGGGCGAGGGGGGTGAGGGGGGCGGCGCCGGCGGGATTCAGGCGGTGATCGGCAAGCAGCTGACGAAGGAGATCGCGAAGGCGGTGCGCCAACTCAAACTCGTCGTCACCTGGGAGGAGTTGGGCGAGGAGCAGACGCTCGACGTCGTCACCCACATCGTGAAGATCTGACAAACGGATGCGCATGCGATTCGACAGCGGAAGGACGACGACCGGCGCGTGGCGGCGGGGGCGGCGCGGTTTTACGCTCCTCGAGGTCATGATCTCGGTTGCGATCCTCGGCGTGATCATGATCCTCATCTGGTCGAGCACCTCGCAGAGTCTGCGCGCCAAGGACCGCGTGGAGGCGCGCGACCTCGCCTTCCATCAGGGACGCGTGGCGTTGCGCAAGATCGGCGACGATCTGACGATGGCCTTCCTGGCGAAGGGGACGACGAGCGCGGCCCCCGGCGCCACCGGGCCGGTGCGGACCTTTTTCATCGGGGAGGACAAAGGCGAGCGCGACGAGCTGCGCTTCACGGCGATCTCGCACCTGCGCCTCTTCGCGGCGAGCAAGGAGTCCGACCAGGCCAAGATCGCCTACCTGACGCGTCCCAACGCGGAGGACGGGGCGCTCGTCGACATCGTCCGGCGCGAACAGCCCTGGTTCGACGATGCGACCGAGGTGGAGACGCGCGACTTCGTCCTCGCCGAGAAGGTGCGCACCTTCGAGATCGAGTACTTTGACGAGAAGCGGGACGACTGGACCGGTTCCTGGGATGCGGCGAAGGCGGAATTCCGTGACCGTCTGCCGCTCGCGGTGCGCGTACGCATCGCCTTCGTCGATCCGGACGACGAAGACGAATCGATTCCGCTCTCCACGGCGGTGCTGATCCCCCTGCAGGAGCCGGTGGAGCTCTGATGAAGCACTTGCGCAACAGGCGGGGCGTTGCCCTCATGATGGTCCTCTCGTCGCTCACGATCCTGACGACGATGATGGTGGAGTTCGCCTACAACACGAACGTCAACTACCACCTGGCGCTCAACGAGCGCGACCGCCTGAAGGCCTCTTATCTCGCGAAGTCGGCCTACCACTTCATGCTCCTCGAGATGAAGTTCGACCGCGTCTTCCAGCAGGTGGTGCAGCAACAGAACCTCGGCCAGTACCTCGGGGCGAACGCGCAGCTCCCGCTCTGCCAGCAGTTTCCGCTCTCCACCGGTCTCATCCGCGCCGTCTTCACCGGCGGCGGGCTCGCCGGTCTCCTCGGCGGCGGGGAGGGGGAGGAGGGGGGAGGCGAAGAGCAGTTCGAGGAGATGCGCCGCGACGTGACGATGGGGCAGGAGGACATGGCGCAGGAGTTCCTCGACTTCGAGGGGGACTTCGACGGCGAGTGCGTGGACGAGGCGACGAAGATCAACCTCAACGGCTTTGCCGGCCTCGCGACCACGTCGACGACCGAGGGGCAGATGAGCCCCTTCGATCAGTACAAGCAGTTCCTCTTTCGTTTTTTCACGCGCCCCGAGTTTTCCGCCCTCTTCGAGGCGGCGGACGTGAGCGCCTCCGACGTCATCACCAACATCGGCGACTGGGTCGATGACAACACCCAGATCAACGAGTTCGGCGGGCGCGGCGGGGGGGCGGAGAGCTCCCTCTACGAGCGCGCCGAGGCGCCGTACAAGGTCCACAATGGAAAGCTGCTGACGCTCTTGGAGGCCTACCTCATCGAGGGGGTCGTCGACGAGTGGTTCGCCCCGATGACGAGGTGGTTTACGATCTACGGCGATGCGAAGATCAACGCCTGCACGGCGGACACGGCGATCGTGGAGAGTTTTATCCGCCGCTACGTCGACACGACGCCGAACCTCCCCCCGGTGCGCCTGGAGGATCCGGAGGAGATGCAGCGGCTGATGGACGCAATCCTCGAGGCCTGCGCCTCCGGGGAGACCGGGGACGCGCTCGCCCAGGGGATCGCCACGGCGCTGGACGGCGCGATCGGCTCGATCGGCGGGGGGGGCGAGGAACAGCAGGGGGGCAGACGGCAGACGCAGGCGGCGAGCGGTTTCGCCGCCTATCTCGCCACCCAGCCACGCTATTTCGGGCTCACGCTGACAGGCCAGGTGATCGATACGACCGTCCGAATCAAGGCCGTCGTCGACGTGAAGGAGCAGGACCCGAAGAAGTGGAAGCTCCTCTACTGGCGGATCTACTGATTGGCGATAAGCCTCAATCGGGAGCTTTGTCTTGGGTTTCCGATTGTGTTAGATTAGAAACGATTTCGGATTGCGGATTGCGGAATTCGGAATGCGGAATTTTTTGTACTCCGCATTCCGCACTCCGCATTCTGTATGGAGCGTGAGCGGTTATGCCCCATCGGATCATCGGCATCGACGTCGGCAGTTATTCGGTGAAGGTGGCGCTCATCGAGCGCAGCTTCAAGTCCTTCGAGTTCGTCGAATTCTACGAGCGGCGGATCCAGTACAACGAGCTGCTCAGCCCCGAGGAGTCGTCGGCGATCGCCCTCCAGGGGCTCATCGACGATCACAACCTCGGGTGGGACATCGCCTCCAGCGGCTTTCCCGCCGACCGCGTCACCTCGCGGCTGATCACCTTCCCCTTCGGAAGTCTCAAGAAGATCGACCAGACGATCCAGCTCGAGGTGGAGACCTACATCCCCTTCGATATCGAGGAGGTCATCGTCGACTATGCCGTCGTCTGGCAGACGAAGGAGGCCAGCCGGGTGATGGTGGTCTACATCCAGAAGGGGGAGTTGGTCAAAGAGCTGACGATGCTGGGAACCGTCGGCATCGACCCGCGCTTCATCTGCATCGACGGCGTCGAGCTCGTGAACCTCATCAACCTCGGCATGGTTCCCCCCGAGGGGGCTTACGCGGTGATCGATGTCGGCCACAAGAAGGCGACGGTCACCATTTGCCACGGTAAACGGCTGGCCTATATCCGCGCGATATCGCTCGCCGGCGAGGCGATCACACAGGCGATCGCCGATCGGATGAAGGTCCCCTTCGAAGAGGCGGAGCGGCTCAAGATCGAGATGGGACGGCTTGGCATCAGCGAGGACGAGGTCGTCGACGACGTCACGCGCGAGGTCTCGGCGGCGATCCAGGGGGTGATGGACGAATTCCTCCTGCATTTGCGCCAGACCCTCTTCACCTATCGCGAGACCGAAGACATCCCGGTGGAGGGCGTCTTCCTCTGCGGCGGGAGCTCGCGTCTGCCGGGGCTCGACCGCTTCCTCTCCGACGCGCTCAAGCTCAACGTCACCTTCCTGAACGCGCAGGACTTTCACTTCAACCGCCTCGACCGGGCCGACGCCCACCGCCACGTCATCCCGCAGGCGCTGGCGCTGGCCCTGCGCGGCGTGGCCGGCGGCGGGCCGGACATCAACCTGCGCCGCGGCGAGTTCGCCTTCAAGGGGGACGTCGAACAGCTCGGCGGGAGCCTGCGCAAGGTCGCCATCGTCATCGGGCTGGTCATCTTCCTCGCGCTGGTGAACTTCACGGCGAAGTACTATTCGGTGAAGAAGCGCATCGACAAGATGCAGGGGGACGTAGTGCAGCTCGTGCAGCAGGCGCTTCCGAATGCTCCCTCGCGAGCCATCCGCACGCCGAAGGCGGCGATCGCGCTCATCAAGTCGCGCGAGGCGGATGTCACCGATCGCGTCGATCAGCTGCAGAAGATCATGGGGGCCTCGCCGCTGGATGTCTTCAAGGCGATCTCGGAGGTGCTGCCGTCGCGCGACAAGCTCAAGATCGAGATCGACGACATCACGATCGACGGCGATCGAGCGAGCTTCTCCGGACAGGTCGACGACTTCAAGGCGGTCGATACCGTGAAGCTCGCGCTGGAGAACACGCCGCTCTTCAGCAACGTCACCACCGGCAACGTCCGCAAGGGGGTGAAGGGGGAGGTGAAGTTCAAGATATCCATGGACGTCGCGGAGGAGGAGGAGGAATAGGGTGGCGCTCAAAGTCGGGACATTCAGTCTGGAGCGGCTCAAGGTCGAGAACCTCTACAATGCCTATCTCGGCATGACGGCGCGCGAACAGACGATGGCGCTCATCGGCGCGGCGGTGGTGGTGATCCTGGTCGTCGTCCTGCCGGTGACCGTCGCCTCGAGCCGCATCTCGAAGCTGCAGCGGGAGGTCAACGCCGGTTCGAGCCAGCTGCGCGACATCATGCGTGCGATCGAATCCTACGATCAGCGCAAGGCCGAGCTCGAGGGGACGCTGCAGTTTCTCGCCGGCGGCTTCGATTCATCGATCTCCACGACGCTCGAGTCGCTCGCCGAGAAGGAGGGGATCCAGGATCGCATCGATTCGCTCAAGGAGAAGGCGGCCGCGCCCTCGGAGATCTACGACGAGGCCTCGGTCGACGTGCGGCTCAAACGCGTCTCCCTTCAGCAGCTCGTCAACTTTCTCTACGCCATCGAAAATCAGCCCGACAAGGTGCTGCGGCTGAAGAAGATATCGGTAAAGTCGCGGTTCGACAAGAAGGACCAGCTCGACGTCTCCTTCACCGTTTCCACCTATCGCCTCCTCGAGGGAGCGGGGGAGGGCGCCTGATGCCGCGACTGTTGCGCTACATCGCCTACCTCGTCCTCTTTGCGGTGAGCTTCGTCGTCTTTCTCTACTGGCTCTTTCCGTACGAGGTCCTGCGCGACCGCATCGCCGGGATGATCGAGCGCCAGTCGGGCGGTGCGGTGCAGGTGACCATCGACGAGCTCGAGCCCTACTGGTTTACCGGCGTCGACATCTCCAACCTGCTGTTGGAAGCGCCGGGGCCGGAGGGGACGATGACGATCCTCAAACTCCGGCGCGCCCAGGCGCGCGCTGGGTTCTTCTCGCTCCTCTTCGGATCGCCCGACGTCTCCTTCGATCTGGAGATTGGGCGCCAGGGGGAGATCTCCGGCTTTACCGCGACCTCCGCGGAGAGCGTTGAGCTGTATCTCGAGCTCGACGACCTCAATCTGGGCGATATCGGCCTCATCCACCGCGCGACGGGGCTCATCCTCTCCAGCCGCATCGATGGTTCCATCGATTTGATGATCGACCGCGTCCGTCCGGTGCGTTCCGAGGGGCGGATCGATCTCGATCCGCGCGACATCGTCATCCAGCCCTCGACGGTCCGGTTCGGCGAGATGGAGATTCCGCTCCCGCAGCTCGACGTCACGAAGGGGCGCGGCTCCGCGATCAAGCTGGAGATGGGCAAGGGGGTGGTGACGATGGAGCGGCTCAAGCTCGCGGGGGGCGATCTCGAGCTGGAGCTCACCGGCAAGGTCTTTCTGTCGACGCGGCCGGAGAACTATCGGCTCAATTTGAACGGGAGTTTCAAACCTTCAAAGAAGCTGGGCGACGTCCTCCCCTTCCTCTTCATCGTGGAGAAGCAGCAGCGGGAGGATGGCAGTTATCCACTCTCCATCACCGGGCGGCTCTCCCGGCCGGCGGTCAAGATCGGGACCTTCTCATTGCCGCTCTAGGGATCAGGGGGTCGATCCCCGTTCCCCGTTCCCGGATCCCTGTTGCTCCTCAAAGACGATCTCGCCGGGCCGGATGAAGCCGAGCTCCTGTCGGATGACCATCTCCAGATTCTTCGGTTCATTGAGGAGGGCGTGCTCCTGTTCGAGGTCGTCGATCGCATCGTTGAGCTCCTCGCGGTCTTCCACCAGCCGCTGTTGCATCTCGATGAGTCGGCGGAGCTGGTAGACCCCCTGGTCGCCGAGGAGAAACCACCAGAAGAAGGCGACGACGGCGGCGATGAGCAGGGCGCGCACGGGGGTGAGGAACCCGAGGACGCGGGTGAAGGCCTGTCGGAGGGACTCCCGTATCATGTGAAGAGGGTCGGCTGGCCGGATGCGTTTTGCGCCAACCCGAAGTGGGCGTAGGCGCGATCGGTTGCGACGCGCCCGCGCGGCGTGCGGTTCAAGAAGCCGCACTGGATGAGGTAGGGTTCGTAGACGTCCTCGATCGTGTCGGCCTCCTCGTGGATGGCGGCGGAGATCGTGTCGATCCCGACCGGGCCGCCGCCGAATGTGTCGATGATCGTGCGCAGGATCTTCCGGTCCATCCCGTCGAATCCCTGTTCGTCGACCTCGAGCAGTGCGAGGCCGTCGCGCGCTGCATTGCGGTCGATGTGTCCTGCCGCGCGCACCTGGGCGAAGTCGCGCACGCGGCGCAAGAGGCGGTTGGCGATGCGCG
>CAYPII010000032.1:15491-20641 GCA_964410765.1 uncultured Myxococcales bacterium
GGGGTGCCGCGCGACCGGCGGGCGATCTCCAGGGCGCCCGCCTCGTCGACCGCGACGCCGAGCCGAACGGCGGAGCGCACGACGATCTCGGCGAGCTCCTCGGGCCCGTAGAACTCCAGGCGCGCCGAGACGCCGAAGCGGTCGCGCAGCGGCGAGGTCAGCAGCCCCGTGCGGGTGGTTGCCCCGACGAGCGTGAAGCGCGGGAGCTCGAGCTTGATCGTCTTCGCCGACGGCCCCTGTCCGACCAGGATGTCGAGTTGGAAGTCCTCCATGGCGGGATAGAGGATCTCCTCGATCGTGTGGTTGAGCCGATGGATCTCGTCGATGAAGAGGACGTCGTGCTCCTTGAGGTTTGTCAGGATTGCGGCGAGGTCGCCGGCTCGCTCGAGGATCGGGCCGGAGGTGCTGGTGATGCCGACACCCAGCTCCTGCGCGATGATGTGGGCGAGCGTCGTCTTGCCCAGGCCCGGCGGTCCGGAGAAGAGGACGTGGTCGAGGTGCTCCCGCCGCTGTTGGGCCGCCTCGATAAAGAGGGCCAGCCGTTCGACGACGGGGCGCTGGCCGACGAATTCGGCGAGCGCGCGCGGGCGCAAACTCGCCTCGAGTGTACGCTCCTCCTCGGCGGGGGCGGCGGTGTCGAGCATCTCGTGTCGTCCGTCGGTCATAGCGTGCAGAGCTCCCGGAGCGCGCCGCGGATGAGTTCCTCCAGCGGTTGTTCCGCCGGGTCATTGATGCGCGCGATTGCCGACTCGGCGGCGGCGCGCTGATAGCCGAGGTTCGTCAGCGCCGAGAGGGCCTCCTCGATTCGGTTGCCCTCGCCGCCGGCGATGGCCGCAGTGAGCGGTCCGCGGTGCGGTACCGCGGCGAGGCGGTCCTTCAGTTCGATGATGATGCGTTCGGCGGTCTTCTTCCCCACGCCGGGGATGCGCGTGAGCCGTTCGCGGTCGCCGCCGCCGATCGCCGCGACGAGCTCGTCGGAGGGAAGGCCGGAGAGGATCGCGAGCGCCATCCGCGGGCCGACCCCGGAGATGGCGATGAGCTTTTGGAAGAGTCCCTTCTCCTCGGCGTCGGAAAAGCCGTAGAGGTCGAACTGGTCCTCGCGCACGTAGGTGTGAATCTGCAGACGCGCTTCCTCGCCGACCTCCGGGAGTCGCCCGAAGGTGGAAAGCGAGAGGCGCACGCCATAGCCGACGCCGCCGACGTCGATGACGCAGCGGTCGGGCTCCTTGCCGACGAGCCTGCCGGTGAGGTGGACGATCATGGCCGCCTCCGCATCTCTTCCCCCCGTGTCGCCCGCGCGATGCGCTCCGTGCAGGCGGCCGTATGACAATGGCAGATGGCGACGGCCAGCGCGTCCGAGGCGTCCTCCATCGCGATCTCGGGGAGCCCCAGCAACGCCTGCACCATGCACTGGACCTGCCGCTTCGAGGCCTGGCCGTTGCCGACGATCGCCTGCTTCACCGCGGAGGGCGCATATTCGGCGATTTCGAGATCGGCGGCCGCCGCGGCGAGGATGGCCGCGCCGCGCGCCTGGCCGAGGATGAGCGAGCTGCGCGCGTTCTTTGCCACGAAGAGGTTCTCGATCACCGCGACCTGCGGCCGGTGCCGTTCGATGAGAGCGGTGAGGCCGCGGAAGATTTCGTGCAGTCGCCGGGGGTGGGAATCGGTCCGCCGGGGGATGATGCCGCCGTTGTCCAGGTGGCGGATCGCCCCGCCGCCGATCTCCACGATGCCGTATCCCGTGACGGCGCTGCCGGGGTCGATGCCGATGACGCGCATAAGCTCGTGACGACGCGTCAGACCAGCTGCTCCATCGTCTGTGCGTCGATGTCGAAGTTGGCGTAGACGTTCTGGACGTCGTCGTGGTCCTCGAGTTGATCCATCAGCTTGAGCATCTTCTCGGCGGCGTTGCCGTCGAGCTTGATCGTGTTCTGCGGGACCATGCTGACGTTGGCCTCGATCGGGGTGATGCCCTTCTGGTCGCAGGCCCGCTTCACGGCGTCGAAGGAGCCCGGATCGGTCAGGACGGTGAGGATCCCCTCGTCGTTGACGATGTCCTCGGCGCCGGCGTCGAGGACGACGTTCATGAGCGCCTCCTCGCCGACCGTCTGGTCGAAGGTGAGCATCCCGCGCTTGGTGAACATCCAGGCGACGCAGCCGGCCTCGCCGAGGTTGCCGCCGATCTTCGAAAAGATGTGGCGCAGCTCCGCGACGGTCCGATTGCGGTTGTCGGTGAGGGTCTCGACCAGCACCGCCACGCCGCCGGGGCCGTACCCCTCGAAGGTTATCTCTTCGTACTCGACCCCTTCGAGTTCGCCCGTGCCACGCTTGATGGCGCGGGTGATGTTGTCATTGGGCATATTGGCCGCACGCGCCTTGTCGAGCACCGTGCGAAGGCGGGCGTTGGTATCCGTATCGCCGCCCCCGAACCGTGCGGCAACGGTGATCTCCTTGATGAGCTTCGAGAAGAGCTTGCCTCTTTTCGCATCGGCGGCTCCCTTCTTGTGCTTGATGGTGGACCATTTTGAGTGACCGGACATCGCGTCATCCTCCTGCGGAAGAGCGCCCGGAGTGGGCGTTGGCGTGCACTTTCAGAGCGATCCTCTACCAGAATCGAACGGCCGTTGTAAAGGGCCGCGACGCGGAGACCTAGGAGAGGGCTTTCTTCGCCGCCCGCGTCTGCGACGGGTGGCCCCCTTGCAGATAGACCTCGATGTTCTCCCGGTTGACGCAGCGGCGCAGGGCGATCTCCTGCTCGATGAGTCCCTCGTGGACGAGGCGGGCGAGCGACTGGTCCATCAGGATCATCTCGGTGTGCTGCTGCCCCACCTCCATCTGGGCGGGGATCTGGTGGGTCTTCCCCTCCCGGATGATGTTGCGGATGCCCGAGTTCGGGACGAGGATCTCGAGGGCGAGGGCCCGCCCTCCGCCCTTCCGGGGGAGGAGCTGTTGGCAGAATACCCCCTCCAGGATGAAGGAGAGCTGCGTCCGGATCTGGACCTGTTGGTGCGGGGGGAAGACGTCGATGATGCGGTCGATCGTCTGGACCGCCGTGTTCGTGTGCAGCGTGGCGAGGACGAGGTGGCCGGTCTCGGCGACGGTGATCGCGCTCTGAATCGTCTCCAGGTCGCGCATCTCTCCGATGAGAACGACGTCGGGATCCTGGCGGAGGATGTACTTGAGCGCCGGGGTGAAGCCGAGCGTGTCACGGCCCACCTCGCGCTGGTTGATGAGCGACTTGCGCTGCTGGTAGATGTATTCGATCGGATCCTCGATCGTGATGATGTGCTCGCTGCGCGATCGGTTGATGTGGTCGATGAGCGCGGCGAGCGTCGTCGACTTGCCGCTGCCGGTCTGCCCGGTGACGAGGATCAGCCCGCGCGGTTTGTCGGCGATGCGCACGACCATCTCCGGAATGCCCAGCTCCTCCGGGCGCGGGATCTCGTAGGGGATCGCGCGGAAGGCGCCGGAGACCGCATCGAGCGACCAGAAGATGTTGCCGCGAAAGCGCGCCTTTCCCTCGAAGCTGAAGGAGAGGTCGATGGCGCGCTCCGCCTCGAAGCGCATCACCTGTTCCTGGTTGAGGCATTCGTAGCAGAGGGCCTGGGACTCCTCGGCGGTCAGCGGCTCCGAACCGATCGGTGCGAGTCGGCCGTCGATGCGGATGTGGGGGGGGAGGTCGACGTTGATGTGCAGATCGCTTCCCCCGTGTTCGACGACGTGGTGCAAAAGCTCCTTCAGGGATGAGACCATATGCGCGTATCCTCCTGATATCGGAGGAAAAGATACCAGATTCGGCGTGCAAATCCAATGAAAAGGGGGTCAGGAGGACTGCTTCCGCTTCATCGCCTCGACGATCGGATGGGGAGTGATGCGCAGTTGCTCGATCAGCGCGCGCGATTCCGGTCGCTCCTTGATGTAGACGAGTCCCTCGCAGCGGAAGAAGACGAGGTGCCAGTCCGGATCCTCGGCGAGTGCGGCGTGGAGCGCGCGCTGTTCCCAGGCGGCGTCGGCCTTGAAGAGGAGGAGGTTGAAGTCGTACTCGTCGTCCAGTGCGACGAAGGATGTCGGGACATTGATGGCGTTCACGAAGCGTCGGTAGAAATCGTCTCCGTAGACCGGCGTGCGGCCGTCGAGGAAGACGCGGTCGCCCGGCCAGCGCCGGAAGATCAGATAGCCCCCCATCGCCATGTCGTTGAAGGCGCGGCCGTGGAGGTCGTAGCGGTCGAGGAAGTCGACGAGCGCCTTGGGCTGAAAGACCTCCTTCCCGCAGAGCGAACTCTCGTGCAGCGTTCGGCCCTCCACCGTCAGGGGGATGCCGAAGAGATTGCAGGCGATGACGAGGAGGGCGGCGGCGACCGTCGTGATCCAGGCCCCGGCCCGGCGTCGGCGTGCATCGCCGGCGACGCGCGCGGCGAGGGGGCGGAGGTTGAAGAAGAGGATCGGGATGTTGATGATGAGGACGTGTGGGGCAAAGCGCTTTCCGTTGACGATCAGCACGATCGAGAGGAGCGTGAACAGGAGATGGGAGAAACGAAAGCGCCTCCGGTTGAGCAGATAACTGATCGGTACGAGGATCAGGAGTGCCCGCGTCAGGAGGATCGGCAGGAGATGATTCAGGCGCGAATCGAAGAGGGGGAGCCACTCCTGCGTATACTGCAGGACGGCGGTCATCCGCAGGTGCTCGAAGAGGGTGAAGCCGACCGCCTCCTCCCCGTAGGGGGAGAGGAGGAGGGCGAGGGCGGTGAGGCCGGTGACGATCCAGAGGCGGCGCCGATCCGGCCAGTCCAGCGGCGCATCGCGCCGGAGGCGCGCCTGGATCTCCTCCCCCAGGGCAACGGCGCCGACGAGCGCGGGGGCGAGGATGCCGCCGCCGTGGATATTCGACCAGATCAGCGCCAGCGGGGGGAGCGCCCAGAGCCATCCCGTGCGTTTCCGTGTCGCGCGATGCAAAACGGCGGCGAAGCAGGCGACCAGGGCGAGCGTGACGAGGAAGGGGCGCGCCATCACACGATCGGCCATCCCCCAGAGGACGAGGAGCGTCCCGGCCAGGGCGGCCGCGGGGGAGTCGGTCAGCAGTCGAATCGTCCGGAAGAGGGCGAGGGCGATGAGGCCGGACGTATCCCGGTCGAGTCGATGAACGATCCGGG
>CAYPII010000033.1:0-1902 GCA_964410765.1 uncultured Myxococcales bacterium
GGCACCGAGAGCGGCAGCTTCCCCTCGCGGTACTTCTCGAGCATCTCTAAAAAATAGGCCTTCTCCTCCTTCGCCAGCCCCTCCGAGAAGTGGCCCAGCGCGTGCATCAGGACATTGATGTTCGCCGTGGCACGCGGCTGTTTGGCAAACGCGCTGTAGAACTCATCAGCATAGTCGCGCATGACCTCCGGAAGCGACCGCTTCTCGTGGTTGGCCACGATGCGGCCGAGCGTGCGCATCGCACGCTGGTTGGTGGCCATGAGCAGGAGCTTCTGCTCCGCCTGAAACTGTACGAGCCGTGGCATCGAGGGCTCGCGCAGCAGCGCATGCAGGCGCGCGACGGCGAAGAGGCGCGTGAGGAAGTGCTCGCGGATGGCGAAGTTCGTCAGCCGCCCCTCGTCCTCGATCGGGAGGTGTTCGAAGCGCGTCAGGACCGCGCGCGCGAAAAAGCCCTTCTGCTTTTTGTTCAGCGCCGCCACCTTGCCCATGCGCGGATAGAGCTTCACATCCTTGAGTCCGCACGAGGGCGAGCGCCCCTTGAGGAGGAAGCCGTCGACCTCCTGCAGGCCATCGAGAAATTGTTCGCTAAAGGCGTTCATCCGATCGCCGACGTCGGCCTCCGTCTCGGACTGGAGCAGGCGCGGCGCCTCGTTCTTCCCGCCGACCAGGCGGATCGGCTTGCGCGGCACCCCCAGGCCGATCTCCACCTCCGGGCAGGTCGTCTGAAAATCGACGAAGGGCTTCATCGCCTTGACCGCATCGGAGGCGATCGTGAGGCCGTTCCACCGACAGTGGTCGAAGCCCAGACAACGGCTGACCACGACCCGCGGCGTGGGAAAGGTCGGCATCGTCTCCCCCTCTCTTCCGACGGCGTTGACAGCAGGGGGAAAATTACATAACCATCCAAAATTACAAGAATTTCTTTCCCATCCGGAGGCCCCATGGAAACGTTGATGCAGCTGGAGACGACCACGACCTACGACGGCTCGAAGACGAGTTCGCATCTGGCGGACAAACCGCCGATCGGTATGGCCAAGCTCCCCGGCTGGCAGGAGGCGAAGGACCAGTGGACGCCGCCGCACGCCTTCGTGGCCTCGGTGGAGAGTTGCTTCTTCCTGACGATGCTCGACGTCGCCGCGAAGATGCGCGTCGACATCGCGGGCTATCGCTCCAGCGCCAGCGGCCGCCTCGTCACGGAGGATGGCAAGCACAAGCAGGTGGACGAGATCGTCATCCGCCCCGAGGTCGAACTCGCGGACGAGGCCGACCGGAAAAAGCTGCCGAAGCTCTTTCAGATGGCGGAGGAGTACTGCCTGGTCGCGCGCTCGCTCAAGACGAAGATCGTCATCGAAGCATGAGGCGCCGCCGCACACCATGATCTCACCCCCTCTGCGACAGGCCTTCGCCGCGCTCTGCGCAGCGGCACTTCTGCTGGGCCTCGCCGCGGAGGCCGAAGCCGTCAAACCGCGCAACGACCGCCCGAAGAGCGACGTCGTTCCGATCTGCAAAAGCTACGCCGTCGAGGCGGGGCACCGCATCCGCTTCAACAAGATGGAGAAGGAGCTCATCTGCGGCGAGTCGAACGTGCACGCCTGGCAGCACATCCCGCCGGCGCAGTCGCGCTTTCACATCACCACCTTCCTGCAGGACCGCGGCTACTTCTTTCCCACCTTCGAACGACGCGGGGAGCTGACGATCGTCCGTCCGGGCAAGCGAACCTGGGTCAGCGACCTGACCGTCACCGGCGATCCCCCGCCGAACTTTCGCATCTGGAAACGCCGCGGCGTCATCCGTACGGTGCTGACCCCCGCGAACCTCTCGACGCAGGAGAGCTGGGCGAAGGCCTGGCTCCAAGAGCGCGGCTACGCCTGCCCGACGGTGCGCGCGACCGCCGACGCGAAG
>CAYPII010000033.1:1912-20303 GCA_964410765.1 uncultured Myxococcales bacterium
GGTGGCGGCGATGCGATGGCCGGACGCCGGGACGCACAGATGCGCCGGGTCATCGCCTCGTACGTCGACCGCGTCACCCTCTGGCCATCGACGAAGACCGGCGAGATGGCGCTGCACTTCGAACCGGGCCAGAAGCTCGACGTCCTCTCCGTCACGGAGGAAACGGTGCCGCGAATCGACACCGGCATCCTGCGCCGCTACGACGCCTTCCGCATCGGCCAGCGCTTCAACCTGAACTGGTTGACACTCACCAGCCGTCGCACGGAGGACGACGGCCTGGTCACGAGCACCTACTTCCTGCACGAGTGTTCGCCCGAGGGGGTGACGCTCACACAGAAGACGATCCCCGGCCGCCCGCGCCTCTTCGTCATCGGCTTCGGCGCAAGCACCGAGGAATTGGCGATCATCCGCTCCTCCTGGAAGCATGCGCGCATCGGGCGGATGGGCTCCTCAGTCAAGCTCTCGGCCTACGCCTCCTTCCGCCGGCAGCGCGCCGCCGTGGAGGGCAAGCTCTATCTGTTGCCGAAACCCTCGCGCTGGTATCTCGGCCCGCTCCTCTCCGTCGAGCGCCAGGACGAGGCCCAGTACGAATTGCTCAAGACGAATATCCTCGTCGCCCCCGCGGTCGCCTGGGATTCGCAGTCGGTCGGCTATCACTTCTTCGCCGGACCGGACGTGAGCTACACGCATACCTACCGCGGCGACAACACGGGCGGGACGCATTTCTTCACCGGCTCCATCGGATTCCAGGCGACCTCGCACGACTTCGAGTATTACGACAACAAACCGCGAAGCGGATTTACCGTGGGGCTCGCCGCCGAGTTCAACCACCGCGACCTCTTCTCCTCCGCCACCGCGCAGCGCTTCAGCGTCGCGGGACACTGGCTCTGGAACGTCGCCGGCTTCGACCCGCCCTTTCTGATCGTCGGCATCCGCGGCGGCGCGTCGACGACGCTCGTCGATCGCGGCAGCGTCTCCTTCAACCGGCTCCCACCGCAGTACCAGCACTACCTCGGCGGCGCCGCGACGGTCCGCGGCTACAGCCGCAAGGAGCTGCCGAAGAATCCAAACGTCGCCCTGACCGCCGCCTTCGTCGGTAGCGAAATGCGCTTCGTCGGGATCCTGCCGGCAAACCTGCAGCCGCTCCTCTTCGCCGACGTGGGCGTCCTGGGGAACGACTCGTTTGACTGGGAACTGCCCGCCTACTGGTCGCCCGGCTTCGGCATGCGCTGGGGATCGCCCTTCGGTGTCTTTCGGGTGACGGCGGCGCACGGCTACACCGTCTGGGACGATGACCCCGCGCAGCATATACAGGGGCATTGGCAGTTCTTCTTCAGCTTCGGGGAGGAATTTTGAACTGGCTCTGGAAAACGCTCCTCGGCCTCTTCGTCGTATGGGTCGGCATCCTCGTCCTGGTCGCCGCCGTGGCGATGAGCATCCTCAACTGGCCCACGCTCCTGCTCAACGAGCATTCGCTGGAGTGGCTGCGCAAGCGCGCACCGCTCGTCGGCGCAACCGTCACCTGGAAGGAGAACCGCGTCGCGATGCGCTCGTTCGGCTTCCTCAACGAACGCATCGCCATCGGCTTCAACGAACTCTGCGTCGCCGTCCCTCCGACGGTCGAGGAGATCTGCGTCGATTCGGCGGAGATCGGATTTCGCTACGCCTTCGCCGGCCTTTCGCCCGCCATGGACGAGATCGGCCCGATCACGATCACCGGCGGGCGCGCGCGCATCCGCGCATCGGGAGGCGAAGCGAAGGAGACGAAGGACGACTCGTCGGGCGGACCGCTGCCGCTGCTCCCCCCCGAGATCCGCCTCCCGCGCATGCTGCAAAAGACGCGCTTCTTCCCCATCCGCGTCACCTTCGACGACATCCGGGTCCAGCAGCAGGAGGGGACGCTCTCCGCTTCGGTCACGCTCACCGGTACGGTGACCGACGGACATCGCCTGAAGGCAATCGCGCTCGAAACGAAACTGCGCCTCCCCGACGCAAAGACGGTCCAGGCCACCGCCGAGGTCAGCAGCCCCAGCCACTTCCGCGAGGACGACTGGGGACTCGCGGCGAAGGCCGATGCCGGCCTCCCCGACGGAGGGCGCGCCAACGTGGATGCGACGCTCACCCGAAAGGAGCGGGCGTTGGAGGCCGACATCCGCGCGACGCTCGCACGCGGAACAATGCGCGGATCGCTGCGCTTTGCCGGCACGACCGGCGATGAGGGAATCGAACTGCGCGCCGACGGCGAACTGCTGCACGTCGCCGAGATCATTCCGCGCATCGCGCTGGCGAACTGCCGCATGACACTCACGCCCAAGACGCTGCGCCGAAAACGTGCGACGCTCGCACTGCACTGTCCGCTCGACATCTACCTGCAGGCGGTCCCCCTCCCCGAGGAGGTCGAGACGGTCTATCACACGCCCGAACAGATTCGCCTCGCCCTCGCGGCGGATCTCGACACCGACTTCCCCCCCGACCTCTCCAAGCGCGTGAAGGGCGACCTCTCGGTCGACCTCACGCCGGTGAAGAGCCGGATCATCACAAATGCCGGCAGCATCGCGGCGACAATCGACGGCGTCCCCGACCAGTTTCCGACCGACTGGAGGATCGACACGACGCTCGACATCGACTTCAGGATCGCCCGTTTCCAGGAACTGGTCGCGCTCCTCTACACGACCCCCTTTCCGGTGCCCGCCCCCTTCAGCGTCCTGCAGGGATCGGTGGCGCTCGCCGTGCGAGGGGGTGCCAACCTGCCACACGACTTGAGCCAGATCCCGGTCGTTTTGGAGACACGGCTGCGCTCGCCCGAACAGGCGCTCATCATCGACGGCAAGGGCAAGGCAGCGGTCGTCTTCGACGGCTGGGCCCCCTCGAGCGCGGACGTCGCCGCGGCGGTAGAGCTCTCCGACATCGCCCTGACGCTCCCGCGCATCGTCCCCGCCTCCATGCCGCGGCTCGTCCCGGACAGCCGCATCCAGGAGGACGCGCTCGACATCGCGCGCGCCAAGCGCCAAGCGCAGGAGGAGCAGGAGGAGTCGGCATTCGATCTCACCTATGACCTCACGGTGAAGACGCCGAAGCGCAAGCCGATCCGTCTCACTTCCAACCTCACGAAGTCGCCGATCCCGATCGCCGTCGACATGACGTTGGCGGATGGAAAACCATCGGGAACGATCACGGTCGAGAAATTTCGAATCAAACTCTTCCGGCGCAACGCCGACGTCCAGAAGATCGCCCTCCAGCTCGCCGATCCCTTTGGGCTCTCCGAGGTCGACGGCCTCATCACGGTCCGCTACGTCGACTACACGATCAACATCGAGCTCGCCGGCCCGGCCAATCGGCCGCGCATCATCCTCACCTCGGATCCGCCGCTCTCACACGAGGACATCATCGCCACACTCATCTACGGCGAACCCTTCAGCGACCTGGAGGGGGAGGATCAGGAATCGGTGGGGAACATGAGCTCCGCGGTGGCCAACCGCGCGCTCGCGCTCTGGTCGCTCTACACCTTCGCCTCCACGCCGATCCAGCGCATCGGTTACGACCCGGAGACCGGGGCGGTCTCGGCGAAATTGCGCATCGCGGAGGGGACCTCGCTCACGGTCGGCAGCAACGCCGGCTCCTCGCAGGAGGTAGGGCTGCGCCGGCGCCTCGGCGGCGGATGGATCGTGAGCACGACGGTGGAGGACTTCTCCGACGGCGAGTCGGCCAAGGCCAACGCCTTTCTGGAGTGGCACAAGCGATATTAGACACAGCCGTCCGTTCCTCAAGAAACGGCAACAAATCGGGGTCAGGCCCCGATTTGTTGCCGTTTTCCTAAATAACAATCATTTCCAAATAGTTAACACGAAAAGTCAACAAATCGGGGTCTGGCCCCGATTTGTTGACTTTTTTCGATATCATGAATGATTTCAAATGGAATTACGCGTCCTTCTTCTCGTCGGGCTGCGTGTGGCCCTCGCGTTCCATGTACTCCTTGATCTTGCGCTCCTCCCAGTCCTTTCCGAGGATGCGCCCGCGAAAGAGGAAAAGCTCCGCTGCGTGGAAGGCGAGGCCGATCCCCCAGAAGATCGTCACCCAGTAGAACCACCACTGGTTGGGATTGAAGATGACGTTGACGACGATGAGGATGACGTTGACGATGAGGTAGGAACGCAGGTGGGAGTAGAACCCCTTGAGCCGCTCCACCCGACGCTTCGCCCGCATGTAGTCCTGTCCCGACATGGCCCCTCCTTGGTGAGGGGAGAAACGTAGCACGTTCCGCAACGCGCTTCAACGGGACGCTGCGTGCGTTCAGAAGAGCTCGGCGACGCGACGGGCGACGGCCTCGATGAGTTCGCGCTCCTCCGCCGTGAAGTTGGCGGCGTTGTGTGAGTCGATGTCCAGCTCCGCCACGACCCGCTCGCCGGAGAAGATCGGCACGACGATCTCGGAGCGCACCGCCACACTGCAGGCGAGGTAGTTCTCCTCCTCCGTCACGTCGTCGACGACGACGGTCTCGCCTCGTCCGGCCGCCTGCCCGCAGACGCCGATCCCCACCGGAATGCGCGTGTGCTCCGTCGGCTCGCCAACGAAGGGGCCGAGCACCAGATACCCCTCGTCCTCCGGATCGAGGCGGTAGAAGCCGACCCAGTCGCAACCCGGCACGCGATCGCGGAGGAACTCGCAGCAGACCTGGATCTTGTCCTCGTCCCCGACGTCGCTGAGCAGGATGCGCTCCAGCCCATCGAGGAGTGCGGCGTATTCGCGCTTCATCGTCTTCCCTCCCCCGCCGCGGTCACGTCGAATTTCTCGACGAGCGCCACCGGCTGATAGGACTGCTTGTTCTTTCGGATCCCCGAAATGCCGAGGTCCTGCTCCAGGTTGACGAAGGCATACCCCGCAAAAGTCGACCGGCACGCCTCGCGCAGCGCCATCGTCGCCGCCCCCTGCTCGCCGAGCGCACAGTAGCGAAAGTGTACGGCCGCCGTCTCCGCATTGAGCCGGCTACCGATGATGAAGCCAATCATCCTCCCGGCGGAGCGGAGCGCTCCGCCGGCCAGCCCCAGCGCGTCGAAGTGTTCCATCGTCGCCACGAGCGCCTCGCGCTGCGAGGAGAAGGCGAGCGCGGGAAGCTGCCCCCCCGCCGCTGCCGACTGCTTGAGTGCGCACCACCCGTCGAAGAGCGCCACCGCCTCCGGGGCATCGGCGCCGCGCAGCGGTTGGAAGGTCCACTCGGGATGGGCGCGCTCGAAGCGCTTCACGTGGTTTCGCTTGCCGTCGTAGCGACGCCCCGTGAGCTCGGCCAGATCGCTCACGCGGTAGAGGTAGTCGAAGTGCGGCCGCATCGGCTCGATGCAACAACTCCTCACCCCCATCCGCTCGACGAAGCCGGTACTCGCGCGCGAGATGCGCGGCGTGTGCCCCAGCATCGCCCGCGCCGTCTCCTCCACCGCATTGGTGCCGAAGGGTTCGAGGAAGAAGGGGGATTCGTTCAGCGGCTCGATACGGATGCAGAGGTTTCCGTTGATACGCGTCACTTTCGGACGATCGAACGACCGCCAGATGAACTGCGTCTCGAAGGACTGTTCGCAGAGCGTCGCCCCGTGCGCGATGAGCTCGGCGCGCACCGCATCGGCCTGCGCGAACGAGAGCGGTGCAAACTCAGGAAAGGTCGGGATCATGCCGGCCTCCAGACCATGCAGGTGCAGCGCGCCGGATCGCACCCCTCGCAGTCGTTCTCCTCGCGTGTTGGAATGGCAGGATGGGGCTCGCCGACTTCGAAACCAAACCGCCGAAAGAAGTCGGGGATGACGGTGTAGCAATAGACCGGCTCCTGAACGCCGCCCAGCATGCCCTTGAGCAGGGCGCGAGCGACCCCCCGCCCCCGCCGCTCCGGCGCGACCCCGACGTAACCCAGGTAGCGCACACCCCCGCAGCGCAGGAGTTGCGCCGCCCCCACGACGTGCCCCTCCTCGGAGGCCGTCCAGAAGCCCTCGAGCGCGTCCCCCACATCATCATAATAGTCGAGGCCTGCCAGGAGGGCCCGGAGCCCCTCGTGGTCATCATTTTTTTTGGAGATGGCGATTCGCATAAAACCCTTAAAAAGCAATGAGTTGCGATCCACATATCACGTGGCGGAACAAACGCAAGACAAAAAGAAGTTCACTTACACTCCCACCTTGACGATAATACCCTATAGGGGTATATGGTACCGATGGAGGTGGCATGATCAACGAAACCGTCAAGGAAAACGCCCTCAAGCGACTGCGTCGCATCGAGGGACAGGTCAAGGGGCTACAGCGGATGGTCGATGAGGAACAGTACTGTATCGATCTCGTCAACCAGGTGAACGCCATCCGCCGGGCGCTCGAGGGGGTGGCCCTGCTCATCATGAAGCGTCACGTCGAGAGCTGCGTCGCCGAGTCGATCAAGGGGGGAGAGGGTCCCTGCAAGATCGACGAGCTCATCAAGACGATCGACCGCTTCATCCGTTAGAGGGAGGTGTTCATGTGCCAAGGATCGACAGTGCTCGCGATGCTCATCATCGTCGCCCTCCCGGGCGTCGCCCAGGCGCAGCATCGCCTGACGCTGGATGAAGCGATCGAGGCCGCCCTGGGGGAGAACCCCGGCCTCGACGCCGCGACCTCGAGCGCCGATGCCGCGGCCGCCCGCCCGCCACAGGCGGCCACGCCGCCCGATCCGAACTTCATGGTCCAGTTCGGCCAGGTCCCGATCAACACGACCGATGTAAACCAGGGGACGACGACCTACATGGTCCAACAGGAGATTCCCTTCCCCTCGAAGCTCGTCTATGGCTACAAGGCCGAGAAGCGAGCGGCCGAAGCGGCGCGCTCCGAGGAGGCGATGAGCGCCCAGGAGATCAGGCGTCGCGTGACGCTCACCTTCGTCGAACTCTGGCGGCTCGAGGAGGAGGAGCGCATCGAGCGTCGCACCCTCGTCGCATACCGGCAGAGCAAGGGGGCGGCCGAGCAGGCCTACGCCTCACTCGACGCCAACGTTGCCGATCCGGTACGCGCAGCGGTCGACCTCGGCGATGTGGAGGCCCGCCTCGCCCTCATCGAACAGGAGCGTTTGATCGCACTCGCGAACCTCGGAGCGCTGATGAACCGCCCGCTCGATCCCGCCGTTCGCGTCGCGGCCCCCGCCTCGCCCCCCGCCGTCGCACCCGAGGGGGCGCTGCTCGAGAAGGCGAGCGCCGCGCGTCCTGAGCTCGCCGCGACGGGGCAGCTCGTTGCCTCGCAGCGCGCGCGCGTCGGTTTGGCGAAATCGCAGTACGCCCCCGACCTCACGCTGCGCTGGGGCTATGACGATCGTCCCAACAACCAGCAAGACGCCTGGACGGGACGCGTGATTGTGAGCGTCCCGCTCTGGGCCCTCTCGAAGCAGCGCTTCGAGGTCCGCGAATCGCAGGCGCTCCTCAAACGCGCTCGCTCGATCGATGAGGAGATGGCGCTCAAGACCGCGGCGGAGATCAAGGGCGCCTACGCACGCCTCGCCGCCTCGAAGAAGCGCCTGCACATCTATCAGGGACAGGTCGTCCCGCGCGCGCGCCAGCTCGTGGCGTCGTCGCGCGAGGCCTATCGCTCAGGCAAGGGTGATTTCCTGGGCCTCGTCGACAGCATCCGCTCGCTCTCCAACGCGGAGGTCATGCGCGCGCGGTCGCGCGCCGCCGCGCACAGCGCCTGGGCCGACCTCGAGCGCGCCGTCGGCGCCTCGCCGGCGAAGGAGGATTTATGAAGAGTTTTCTGATCGTCGTGGTCGTCGCGGCCCTCACCGTTGCCGCCGGCGGCGTGTGGTATTTTTCCGGCCATCAGCAAGGGGGATCCGACGCTTCACGCTCCCCGCTTCACGCTTCACAGATGTATCACTGTCCCATGCACCCGACCTATACCTCCGAAAAGCCCGGCGAGTGCCCCATCTGCGGCATGACGCTCGTCCCGGTCGAAGAGCCGGGGGGGCAGCACGGCCAGGATTCGCAGGCAGACCACGGCGCCGCCATGGTCCACGAGGAGATGGAGATGCCGCCGGACCGCGCGGCCATGCACGTCACCGATGCGCAGCGACAGATGATCGGCGTGAAGACGGCGGCCGTTCGACCGCGGGACCTGACGAAGGAGATCCGGACGGTCGGCGTCGTCGCCTACGATCCGACGCTCGCCGTCGCCCAGCGCGAATACATCGAGACGCTGCGCACGGGCGATCGATCGCTCGCGAAGGCCGCCGCAGAACGCCTTGAGCTCCTCGGCATGGGTGCCGAGGGGATCGCCGAGCTCCGCCGCACGCGCCGCGTCCAGAAAAACCTCTACCTCCCGGCGCCGGAGGGCAAGGCGTGGATCTACGGCACGATCTACGAGGCCGACCTGCCCTCCGTGAAGGTGGGACAGGTCGTAAAGGTCTCCATCCCTAACGTCGATGCGCCGCCATTGACGGGGACGATCGCCGCGATCGACCCCGTGCTCGATGAGAAGACGCGCTCCGCGCGCGTGCGCACTGAAGTGGCCGACCCGAGGGGACTGCTCAAACCAAACCTCTACGTCGACGTCTTCCTCCGCACGCCGCTCGGCGAGGCGCTGACGGTCCCGGCGAGCGCGCTGTTGTGGAGCGAGAAGGCGAGCTTCGTCTTCGTCGATGAGGGAAAGGGCCGGCTCGCGCCGCGGCGCGTGACCGTCGGCGCTCGCACGGCGGAGTTCGTCCAGATCGCCGAGGGACTTCGCGCCGGGGAGGTCGTCGTCGCCACCCCAAACTTCCTGATCGACGCGGAGAGCCAGCTCCGAGGGACGCTCGAGGCGATGGCCGGGGGCTCGGACGGGGGACACCAGCACGCACACTGAGAGGGGTGACGTCTGATGATCACGAAGCTCATCGCCTGGTGCACGCGCAATCGCTTCTTCGTCTTCCTGGGAGCGGCGTTCGCGATCGCCTGGGGACTCTACGCCGTCGCCAACACGCCGCTCGACGCGATCCCCGACCTCTCCGACACACAGGTGATCGTCCTCACCGAATGGCCGGGTCGATCCCCCGACCTCATCGAGGATCAGGTGACCTATCCCATCGTCACGTCGATGATCGCCGCACCGAAGGTGCGCGACGTGCGCGGCTATTCGATGTTCGGCCTCTCCTTCGTCTACATCCTCTTTGAGGAGGGAACCGACCTCTACTGGGCGCGCAGCCGCACGCTCGAGTACATGAGCGGCATTCAGGGTGAGCTGCCGACCGGCATCACGCCACAGCTCGGCCCCGACGCGACCGGCGTCGGCTGGGTCTACGAGTACGTCCTCGTGGACACGTCGGGCAAGCACGACCTCGCGGAACTGCGCAGCTTTCAGGACTGGTCGCTGCGCTACATCCTGGAATCGGTCCCCGGCGTCGCCGAGGTGGCACCGGTCGGCGGCTTCGTCAAACAGTATCAGGTCTCGGTGGACCCCAACAAGCTCGCGGCGCTCGGCATCCCGCTCAAACACGTCATCATGCAGATCCAGCGCTCGAACGACGACGTGGGTGGACGCGTCCTCGAGATGCAGGGCACCGAGTTTTTCGTGCGGGGCCTGGGCTACATTCGCACGACGGAGGACATCGAACAGGTCGTCGTCGGCATGGGCCGCGATGGAGTGCCGGTGACGGTCAAGGACGTCGCGCGCGTGGAGCTCGGCCCCGACATGCGGCGCGGCGCGGCCGAGTGGAACGGCGAGGGCGAGGTCGTCGGCGGGATCGTCATCATGCGCTGGGGGGAGAACGCGCTCGCCGTCATCGAGCGGGTCAAGGAACGCATCGAGGAGATCCGCGGCCAGCTCCCCGAGGGCGTCGAACTCATCACCGCCTATGACCGCTCCGATCTCATCCACCGTTCGATCGACACGCTCACCTCGACGCTCGCGAAGGAGATGCTCATTGTCGCGCTCGCGGTCATCGTCTTCCTCTGGCACTTCCGAAGCGCGATCATCCCCATCATCGCGCTGCCCTTTGCGGTGCTGCTCGCGTTCATCCCGATGTACTATCTGAAGATCACCTCGAACATCATGTCACTCGGCGGCATCGCCATCGCCATCGGCGCGATGGTCGACGCCTCGGTCATCCTCGTGGAGAACGCGCACAAACATCTCGAGCGGTGGGAGCGCGACGGCCGGCGCCGAAAGCGCCGGGAGGTCATCCTCGCCGCGGCGCAGGAGGTCGGAAGGCCGCTCTTCTTCTCGCTGCTCATCCTCGGCGTCGCCTTCATGCCGATCTACGCGCTGCAGGCCCAGGAGGGACGGCTCTTCCGGCCGCTGGCCTTCACCGAAAACTTCGCGATGCTCTTCGCCGCCATCGTCGCGGTGACGCTGGTGCCGGTCCTCATGCAGATACTGATCAAACCCGACGACCGCGCCCCGCCCCGCATCCTGAAGCGTCGGATCGCGCGCTTCTTTACCGGCGGCCGGATCCTCGCGGAGGAGGAGCACCCGATCAGCCGCTGGCTCTTCCGCGTCTATGAACCGCTGATGCGGTGGATCCTCGAACGTCGCCGGAAGGTCCTGGCGATGAGCGTCGCGATCACGCTGACGATCGTTCCGATCTACGCCTTCCTCGGCTCCGAGTTCATGCCCCCCTTGAACGAGGGCGACATCCTCTACATGCCGACGACGCTCCCGGGCATCTCGATCGAACAGGCCAAGCGCTGGCTGCAGGTCCAGGATCAGCTCATCCGATCCTTCCCGGAGGTCGTGAGCGTCTTCGGGAAGGTCGGACGCGCGCGCACCGCCACCGACCCGGCGCCGCTGTCGATGGTGGAGACGACGATCCACCTCAAACCCATGGACGAGTGGCCGAAGGTCAAGAAGGAGCGCTGGTACTCCGGTTGGCCCTGGTGGACGACGCTCTGGCTGAAACCCGTCCTCCCGGAATATCAGCGTCGCACCTGGGAGGAATTGGTGCGCGCCCTCGATCGAACGGTGAAACTCCCCGGCACGACGAACGCGTGGCTGATGCCGATCAAGACGCGCATCGACATGCTTACGACCGGCATCCGCACGCCGATCGGCATCAAGATCTACGGCCCGGAGCTGGCGACGATCGAGGGCGTCGGCGAGGCGATCGAGGCGGCGCTGCCGGCCCTCGACGACACGCGCAGCGTCTACGCGGAGCGTGCGACCGGCGGTTCCTTCGTCGACTTCCGCATCCGGCGCGACCGCGCTGCGCGCTATGGACTCGCCGTGGAGGACGTCGAGGCGGTCATCGAGACGGCGATCGGCGGGATGACCATCGGGCAGACGATCGAGGGGCGCGAGCGCTACCCGATCAGCGTGCGCTACGACCGCGATCTGCGCGGTGATCTCGACGACCTGGGGCGCGTGCTGGTGGCGACGCCCGCCGGCGCGCAGATCCCGATCGAGGAGGTCGCCGACATCCAGCTCACGAGCGGCCCGCCGGTGATCAAGGACGAGAACGGAATGCTCACCGCGTGGGTCTACGTCGACGTCGATGAGGGCACCGACATCACCGGCTACGTGCGCGATGCGAAGAAACTGATCGCCGAAAAGGTCGACATCCCGGCGGCGTACTACCTCTCGTGGAGCGGGCAGTATCAGTACATCGAACGCGCCTATCGGCGCCTGCTGCTGATGATCCCCCTGGCCCTCTTCCTGATCTTCCTGCTCCTCTACATCAACACGCGCTCGCTCGTGCGCACCGTCATCGTCCAGGCCTCGGTCCTCTTCGCCGTCGTCGGCGCGCTGTGGGCGGTGTGGCTGCTCGGCTACCAGATGAGCATCGCCGTCTGGGTGGGCGTCATCGCGCTCGCCGGCATCGATGCGGAGACCGGCGTCGTGATGCTCCTCTACCTCGACCTCGTCTATGATGATCGCGTGCGACACGGAAAGATGCGGACGCTCAAGGACGTCGAGGAAGCGGCGATCGAGGGGGCGGTCTCGCGCATCCGCCCGAAGCTCATGGCCGCGGCGACCACCTTCCTGGGCCTGATGCCCATCATGTGGGCGGCGACCTCGGCCGCGGGCGCCGACGTCATGAAGCGCATCGCCGCGCCGATGGTCGGCGGCATGATCACCTCCTTCATCTCGACGATGCTCCTCTACCCGGTCGTTTACACAATCTGGAAGTGGCGCTACGAGATGAAGCAGGGGAAGGCCGTGCCGCTTGCAGGCGCGTCGAGTAAACTTGAGGAGCTGACGAGCGATCCAACGGAGGATGAACCTCGCTGAAGCGAGGACCCGAGAGGAGCTCCGCCATGGAATACACGTGTCCCATGCACCCTGAAGTTCAGTCCCCGGAACCGGGCTCCTGTCCGAAGTGCGGCATGGCCCTGGAACGTCGCGAACCAAAAGAAGCCGAATCGGAGGAGAAAAACTCCGAGCTCGTCAGCATGACGCGGCGGTTCTGGGTATGTCTCTTCCTCACGATCCCGGTCTTCCTCATCGCCATGGGCGACCTCCTCCCCGGTCGCCCCCTGGAGCGGATGGCCTCATTGCGCGCATGGACCTGGATCCAGCTCCTCCTTGCCACGCCGGTCGTCCTGTGGGGGGCGTGGCCCTTCTTTGTGCGCGGCGTCCAATCCGTCGTCAGCCGCAACCTCAACATGTTCACGCTCATCGGCATGGGCGTGGCCGTGGCCTTCCTCTATAGCCTCATCGCAACGCTTTTCCCGGGCATCTTTCCACCGTCGTTTCGAAGCGAAGGAGGAACCGTCGCGGTCTACTTCGAGGCGGCCGCAGTCATCGTCACGCTCGTCCTTCTGGGGCAAGTTCTGGAGCTCAAAGCGCGAACGCGGACGAGCGCCGCAATCAAGATGCTCCTGGGCCTGGCTCCCAAGACGGCGCGCCGCGTACGCGACGACGGCACCGATGAGGACGTTCCCCTCGACGACGTGCAGGTCGGCGACCGCCTGCGCGTCCGTCCCGGCGAGAAGGTTCCCACCGACGGCGTCGTCCTGGAGGGGACGAGCTCGGTGGACGAATCGATGATCTCCGGAGAGCCGGTCCCCGTCGAGAAGTCCGCGGGTGCGCGCGTCATCGGAGCCACCGTCAACGGGACGGGCGCACTCATCATCCGTGCGGAACGCGTCGGCGCCGAGACGATGCTCGCGCAGATCGTGAAGATGGTTGCCGAAGCACAGCGCAGCCGGGCCCCGATCCAAAAGCTGGCCGACATCGTCGCCTCCTACTTCGTCCCCGCCGTGGTCGCCACCGCCGTCATCACCTTCATCATATGGGCCCTCATCGGTCCGGACCCGCAGTTGGCGCACGCCCTGATCAACGCCGTGGCGGTCCTGATCATCGCCTGTCCCTGCGCCCTGGGGTTAGCAACGCCGATGTCGATCATGGTCGCGACCGGCAAGGGGGCCACCATGGGCGTGCTCTTCAAAAATGCTGAGGCCATCGAAGTGATGCGCAAGGTGGATACCCTCGTGGTGGACAAGACGGGCACGCTGACCGTGGGAAAACCGACGGTGATCGGCACGAACGCTGCCGAGGGTGGGAGCGAGGGCGACCTCCTTCGGCTCGCGGGGAGCCTCGAGCGCGGCAGCGAACATCCGCTCGCCGCAGCGATCGTCGCCGCCGCCAACGAGGCGAACGCGACGCTCGCCGAAGCGGAATCGTTCGAGTCCCTCACCGGCAAGGGCGTTCGAGGAACGATCGAGGGGAAGTGCGTGGCGTTGGGCAATCGCAAGCTCATGGACGATCTCGGCGTGTCCGACAACGCCGACCTCGATGCGAAGGTGGAGGCCATGCGAGCCGAGGGACAGACCGTGATGTTCGTTGCGGTCGACGGAACCCTTGCCGGGATTCTGGGTGTGGCCGACCCGATCAAGGAGACGACGCCGGAGGCAATCGAGAAACTTCACCGGGAGGGACTTCGGATCGTCATGGTCACGGGCGACAACCGCACGACCGCCGAGGCGGTGGGAAGGAAGCTCAACGTCGACGAGGTTATCGCGGACGTCCTCCCCGACCGGAAGGCCGAGGTAATCCGGACGATTCAGGGCGAAGGCCGCGTGGTCGCCATGGCCGGCGATGGCATCAACGATGCGCCGGCGCTGGCGCAGGCCCAGGTGGGGATCGCCATGGGCACGGGGACCGACGTGGCGATGGAGAGCGCCGGCGTCACGCTGGTGAAGGGCGATCTCACCGGCATCGTGCGGGCGCGACGGCTGAGCCGCGCGACGATGCGCAATATCAAGGAGAACCTCGTCTTCGCGTTTCTCTACAACTCCATCGGCGTCCCGATCGCCGCCGGCGTCCTCTACCCCTTCCTCGGTCTCCTGCTCTCCCCCATGATCGCCGCGGCGGCGATGAGCTTCAGTTCCGTGTCGGTCGTGGGCAATGCCCTGCGGCTGAGGCGCTTTCGGTAGAAGCGCCCAGAGGAGGTGCTGTTATGGAAAAGAAAAGGGATCCCATCTGCGGGATGGAGGTGAAGGATGAAACATTCTCCTTCGAATACGAGGGCCGGACCTACTGCTTCTGTTCCCTGGGTTGCCTTGAGAAATTCCGCCAGGCCCCGCAGGCCGCGCCCCGAAAACAGAGCTACGACCTGATCATCGTCGGCGGTGGTCCAGCGGGGCTCACCGCGGCAGTCTACGCCTCGGTGCTCAAGATCGATACTCTTCTGATCACCAAGGATGTCGGTGGGCAGGCGGTGGACAGCACGAAGATCAAGAACTACATGGGATTCGACTTCATCTCCGGCAAGGATCTGGTGGATCGCTTTCGGCACCAGTTTCTGCACGAACACTATCTGGACCACCTGATGGATGAAGTGGTCAGCGTGCGCCCGGTGGAAGGATCACTCGAAATCTTGCCCTCAACGAAAACGCCCTTCACCGCCCACGCCGTCATCCTCGCCACGGGCATGACCAGAAATAGACTGGGGATTCCCGGCGAAGAGCGCCTGCTACGCAAAGGAGTCTCCTTCCGCGCCGTGCAGGACATGGCCCGTTTCGCGGGCCTCGACGCCATGGTCGTGGGGGGCGGCAATTCCGCCGTTCAGACGGCCATCGAGCTCAAGCACGCTGACTGCCGCGTGACCGTCGTCTCGAACGAAAGGATTCACGCCGATCCGCACGACATCGAACAATTGACCGGTTACGAGGGGGTCGACACCTACGAAGCGTACGATGTCGTCGAAATTCATGGGGACCAGAGGGTCGAGGGGGCAACCATCCGTTCTCGGAAAACGGATGCCACAACCTTAATCCCCTGCCGCGGCGTCTTCATCCAAATCGGCTTTGCTCCAAACGTGGCCTGTTGCCGGGACCTGGTCGACCTGAACGACAAGGGGGAGATCATCATCAACTCGGACTGTTCGACGAGCACCCCAGGCGTCTTCGCCTGCGGCGACGTCACCGACTGCTTCGGCAAGAGGATCGTGATCTCCTCGGGGGAAGGGGCGAAGGCCGCGTTACGAGCGAAGCGGCATCTTGATACGCTGAAATCGTGAACCCTCTTTGCAGGGAGAGAACACCGATCGAAACCACAACGAAAGGAGGATCGTATGATGATGCATATGTTCTTTGGGGGTGTGATCGTCTTTGCAGCTCTGGTGGGCCTGGCCTATCTCATCTGGGTCGAGGCCAAGAGGGAAACGGGCGGGCTGAAGGGATTTGGCCAAGTGATTGCCATCGCCCTCGCCTTCATCGCCCTGGTCCTGTTCCTCTACGGCGGCATCTATGGCGGCTTGATGAGCAAAGGATCCTGGCGCTGTCCCATGATGAGCGGCCAGGGTGACATGATGATGCACCAGGGTGGCGGCATGGGCGGCCAGGGCGGCATGATGCGGCACCACGGCGGCGGCATGGGAGGTATGAGCGGTTCCGCCACAAAGCAGACATCGCCGGAGCGGAGTGAGCAGTAGGGCGCATGGTCCCAGGCGTCACGGCATATGCTTACTCAACGCGAAATCGACGCATTGTACGAGAAGAGGGTCAAACGGTACGACCTTTCAACGAGCCTGTATGCTCTCCTCGGCTTTCGCATGCAGGCCTATCGCATGCAAGCGATTGCCAGCTTCGAACTCAAGCGGGGCGAGACCGTCGTGGATATCGGTTGCGGGACGGGCCTCTCCTTTCCGCTCATCGAAAACGAAATCGGGCCCGACGGTCACATCATCGGCATCGATCGATCCGCCGCCATGCTGACACGAGCCCGCGCGCGAACCCGAGCCGCGGGATGGTCGAATGTCGAACTCGTGCAGGCCGATGCGGAAGACTTCGTCTTTCCCCGGAAGGTGACCGCCGTCTTCTCGGCCTTCGCGATGACGCTCGTCCCGGAATGGGAAACCGTCATCAAACGCGGGTCGGAGGCGATGACGTCCGGAGGGCGCTTCGTGATCCTGGACCTCAAGATCCCGGAACGCTGGCCCCCGTGGCTGACTCGACTTGGCGTCTTTCTAGCACGCCCCTTTGGAGTCAGCGTCGACCTCGGCAAACGGCATCCCTGGGTGGCGCTGGAGAGATATTGCCGAAAGGTTTCCGTTCGAGAACTCTACGGGGGATGTGCGTACATCGCGTGGGCTAAAAATTGACAAGGGCATGAAATGTTCGTGTGCGAAAAATGCTGATGGGCTGGCAAACAGGAATGGTGGCATGCTGCCAAAACGCTCGATTCAGATAGGAGCATGAACCATGAAACGAGAACGGCCGCAACAAGACTACCGGGACCCCGTGTGCGGGATGGACATCAGTCACAATACGGCCCCGGCCGAGGCCGAGTACAAAGGCAAGACCTACTACTTCTGCGCGCCCCTGTGTCGGGATCGATTCCTGGAGAATCCCTCGAAGTACGTAGGATCAGACGAATTGCAGAAGGGTTCGACAACGACGAACGAGCCGTCCGACTGAACGATCCGGCGAACGGTTCGTATCGGGTGACGGCACGCACGGCAACGCTTTCGGCGGAGGAGCGGGCCGGCGAACTCGACCGTGGATTCGATCCGCCATGCGCACCGGCTCGTCAACCGCATCGCAACCGAGATCGGAGGAAACCATGAGCTATTATTTCAGCAAGACGGTGAGCATGACATTTGAAGAGGCGTTAAACAAGACAACCGAAGAGTTGAAACCGGTGGCATCGATGCAGGCGGTGGAGAATGAGGAACTGCTCGTCATCGCGAAGGAGATACAGCGCAAGCTCCAGACGGTCGTGAACGCGCTGTGAGGACGACTGTCAGCGCTTCAGCCACCGGTTGATGAAGGGGACCAGCGCGTTCGCCGCCAGCAGTGCTATGATCGCCGGGTCGCGCGCTGGAGCGAAGCGCGCGACGGTCGCGAAGACGACGCCCGCCACGACGCCGAAGAGGATCCTCCCCCATCGTCGAAGCGGCGAGGTCTTCGGCTCGACGAGCATCACAAACACGAAGAAGACGTTCGTCATCCAAATCGCCTCCAGCGGTGAGCGCCCCTCGAGCATGGCGACGACACCGAGGAAGGACCACTGGGCGATGATGAAGCTGACGACGAGGTGCACCCGCCTGAACCGAACGGCCAGCGCGGCACCGAGGACGACGACGAGCCACGGCATGGCGCCACCCCACCAGTACAGGTACGTTCGAAAGAGGAGCAGGGAGACGATCAGCCCGAAGCCGGCGGGGTTGAAGACGTGCCGCCCCCACACGCGGATTACGTGTTTGGACGCGATGGCGACACCGGCGGCGGTGACGACGACGAGCGGGCGCACGCCCGGCGGCAACACCTCGGCGACGATGAGGCCGGAGATGATGGCGCTGATGGAGAGGAAGGGCTTCCTGGACTTGGCGAAGACGATGAAGCCATCGAGCCCGACGGCGACGGCCACCCCGATGGCCATCTGCGGCAGCGTCGACGCGGGGCCGAGGAGCACGCCCCCCGCCGCCCCGAAGACGACGAGGAGCGCGATCATCTGATGCTTGATGTTCGCCCGCCAGACGGACTTCAGGAAAGTGCGCATATCATTCGATCACCCTGAGCGTGCCGTGCATCTTGCCGTGGCCCGCCCCGCAGTAGACGCTGCAGTGAAAGTGGAAATCGCCCACCTTCTCGGGCGTAAACTCGATGACCTGCTCCTCGTGCGGAGGAAGCGTGCGGTTGATATGGAGGGCGTCGATGTCGATGCCATGGGTGACGTCCGTGCTCATCGCACGGAGGCGCACCTTCTCCCCCTTCCGGACGACGATGACATCGGGATCGAACGCAAATCGAAAGGCCTTCACTTCGACGACGCGGACATCGTCCTCCTTCTGCCCGCTGAGCGGCATGTGCTCCCCGGCATGGTGCAGCATCTCTCCGTGCGGCCCCTGTTCGTGTATGGCGACGGCATCGTGATGGTGACCGTTCTTGCAACCCTGCAGCGATATCGCGACCACCAAAGCACAGACGACGATGACAAAGAACGATCCTCTCATACCCCCATCCCTTCTCCCGCCTTCGTGTCCA
>CAYPII010000034.1:0-20113 GCA_964410765.1 uncultured Myxococcales bacterium
GAGGGGAGCGATCAGCACCGCGGCTGGTTCCACACGTCGCTGCTCACCTCGATCGCCACGCGCGACCGCGCCCCCTACAAGCGCGTACTCACGCACGGCTTCGTCGTCGACGGCGAGGGGCGCAAGTACTCCAAGTCGGCGAAGAACTACGTGCCGCCCGACACGCTCATCAACCAGCACGGCGCGGAGGTGCTGCGCTACTGGGTCGCCTCCGAGGACTACCGCGACGACATCCGTTTCTCCGACGAGATCCTCAAGCGCTGCGTGGAGGCCTACCGCAAGCTGCGCAACACGGCGCGCTTCATCCTGGGCAACATCGGCGACTTCGATCCGGCGCGCGTCGCGCTGCCCGACGCCGAGCTCGAGGAGATCGACCGCTGGGCGCTCGCGGAGCTGGCGAAGCTCGACGAACGCGTGCGGCGGGCCTACGAGGAGTTCGAGTTCCACGTCATCGTCCACGCGATCAATCGCTTCTGCGCGGTGGAGCTCTCCTCCTTCTACCTCGACGTCCTCAAGGACCGGCTCTACGCCGAGCGCTGCAACGGACCGCTGCGCCGTTCCGCGCAGACAGCACTCTATCGCATCCTCGATACGCTTGCGCGCCTGCTCGCGCCGGTCCTCTCGTTCACGGCCGACGAGATCTGGCGGCACCTCCCGCACGGGAAGGACGCACCCGACTGCATCTTTTTAGCACAGCTCCCCGCGCCTGGCGCAGACGACCCGGCGCTGCGCGAGCGCTTCGCGCGCCTCATGGCGGTGCGGCAGACTGTGACGAAGGCGCTGGAGCACGCGCGTGCCGACAAGTTCATCGGCAACGCCCTGGCGGCGCAGGTGACGATCGAGTGCGGGGATGAGCTGCGCGCCTTTTTGCAGAGCTTCGGCGCGGCGCTTCCCGATCTCTTCATCGTCTCCGCGGTTGCCTTCGGTTCGGCGGAGGGACAGTACGTCGAGAAGGGCGAGGGGCTGAAGGTTGCCGTCGCGCCGGCCGTCGGCGGCAAGTGCGCGCGGTGCTGGAAGTACACCGCGGGACGGAGCGACGATCCGAACCGCCCGGAGATCTGCGAGCGGTGTGCCGGAGTGTTGCAGGCCGAGGGAACCCATGCGGATCAAGTATAGGATTCTGCTCATCGTTGCGCCGACCGTCTTCGTCTTCGACCAGTTGACGAAGTGGGCGGTGGCGCGCAGCATTCCCGTCGGCGGCCGCGTGCCGGTCATCCCCGGTTTCTTCGACCTCTCCCACTACTACAACCCGGGCGCGGCCTTCGGGATGTTCGGTGGGCTGGGGGCCGACTTCCGCGTCCCCTTCTTCTACATCATCTCGGCGATCGCCACGCTCCTGCTCGCGGTCTTCTTCGTGCGCCTCGGCGATCGCGAGCGGCTGATGCCGGTGGCGTTGGCACTCGTGCTCGGCGGCATCGCGGGCAACCTCGTCGACCGCATCCGCTTCGGCGAGGTGCTCGACTTTCTCTCGGTACACATCGGCGATCGCGTCCTGGAGTGGGATCTCTTCGGGCGGCACTTCTCGGTGCTGCTCGAGTGGCCGGCCTTCAACGTCGCCGACAGCGCCATCACCGTGGCGATGGTGCTGATCGTTTATTCGGCGTTGTTCGGGAAGGGCGCGGAGGGGCGCTAACATAAACCAGGGGGATGTATGCGACCGTTTCTCTTCCACATCGGCGATATGGGAGTGCCCGCCTTCTTCTTCATGATCATGATCGGCGCGCTTGCGGCGACCTTCTTCGCGGCGCACATCGCCAAGCGGGAGGGGGCCGATCCGGTGGCGATGCTCGACTTCGGCATCATCGCCATCATCTGTTCGGTGCTCGGCTCGCGCATCTTTCACATCCTCGTCGAGAATCCCGGCTACTACTGGGAGCACCCGATCCGCGTCTTTTACTTCTGGCAGGGGGGGTTCGTCTCGATCGGCGCCTATCTGGGGACGCTCATCGGTTGGGGCGTCTACATGTGGAAGCGCCGCCTCAACCCCTGGCGCTATCTCGACATCGCGCTCACCTCCATCCCGCTCATCATCTTCTTCACGCGCGTCGGCTGCCTCTGCGCCGGCTGCTGCTACGGCAAGCCGACCGACTTCTTTCTCCACCTGGTCTTCACGAATCGCGCCTCCACGGCGGGGCACCTGCACGCGGGGCTGCCGCTGCACGCGACGCAGATCTACTTCCAGCTCAATGCCCTCGTGCTCTGGGCGGTGCTCCTGCTCTCCTATAAGTATCGGAAGTTCTACGGACAGGTCTTCGCGACCTTCTTCATCTACTACGGGATCACGCGCTTCTTCATCGAGTTCCTGCGCGGCGACGAGGACCGCGGCATGTGGTTTGACAGCGCCGTCTCCACGGGACAGATCGCGATGGTCGGTTTCTTTCTCTTCGGCGTGATTCTCTGGCGCATCCTGCGCAACCGCACGCGGATCGAATCATGAGCACGGACGCGAAGAGACGCCGGTCGATCGGCTGGGAGCTCGCGCTGGTGACGGGGGTGCTCGTCACCGCGGCGCACGGCTTGATGCGACTGCGCGGCTTGCCGACGATCGGGCCGCTGGTGCCGACGATCGTGGCGGTCCTCTTCCTCTACGTGCCGATCCTCGTTCTCTGGCTGCGGCGCCGGGCGGTCACATTCGTCGATCAGGGGTGGCGGGCCTATCTGCGCGCGGCGCGCCTCTTTCTCATCACCGCGCTCATCGTCTTCCCCCCCTTCTTCGTTGGCGTGCATCTCTGGGAGCGGATCGTGTGGGGACACGCGTGGGCGGGGATCCACGGCATCCCCGACTTCTGGCAGATGGTGGGCTTTCAGCTCCTCCTCGTCGCCCTCCCGGAGGAGTTCTACTTCCGCGGCTACTTCCAGACGGCGATCGATACGCTCTTCCCCAAGCGCTGGCGGGTGCTGGGCGTTCGTCTGGGCTGGGGGTGGATCATCACGGCGGGGGTCTTCGCCGTTGCGCACTCGCTGGTGACCTACCGCTGGTGGCACTTCGCAATCTTCTTCCCGGCGCTCCTCTTTGGGTATCTCCGCGAGCGCACGGGGACGATCACCGCGCCGATCCTCTTCCACGCGACCGCCAACATCGCGATGCAGTTCATCGCCCGCAGCTACGTCTAATTATCCACAAGTGTCGGACACTTTTTGAGCAGGATTCAAAAAGTGTCCGACACTTGTGGCACCTGTGGCAAAAAGTGTCCGACACTTTTGCTGAGGTCTGATCAATATCGACGCATGACGGCGCGCACGATGCCGCCGAGGGTGAGTTCCCCCTCGGGGCGGATGATGGGGTAGTTCGGGTTGGCCGGGACGAGCTCCACGCCGCGGGGGGTCTTGCGGTAGGTCTTGAGCGTCCATTCGTTGTCGACGCAGGCGAGCACGATGTCGCCGCTGCGCGCCTCGCGGCCGCGCTCGATGATGACGAGATCCCCCTCGTGGATCCCCGCCTCGATCATCGAATCGCCGGTGACCTGCAACAGGAACGAGGACTCCGGCTTCTCGACGAGGTAGTCGTCGAGAGAGAGGGTGTCGACCAGCTCCTCCTCGGCGGGGCTGGGGAAGCCCGCCTGGACGTAACCGCGGAGAGCGAGCCCCATGCGCTCGGGGCGGGGGAGGAGGTGACCCGTTTCATCCTTCTCGACGTAGCCCTCGTCGATCAGGCGTTTCGCGAGGCGGAAGGAGGCGTTCTTCGAGGCGAAGCCGAAGAGGCGGCACATCTCCGAATAGGTCGGCATCCGCCGGTTTGCTTTCCAGAAGCGCCGGAGGACATCGAGCTTTGTCTCGTCGATCGACTTCATTCGCATTGTTCTCTTCCTGACAACGGTCGGCGGGGAGTGCCGTGCGGTGGCCGAGGCCACCCCGTCCGGAGGGGGAGCCCGAGACGGGGTGGCCCGGTCGCATCCGCGGGGGAGGTCCGCTCTCTGGGTTCGTTCCTCGTGGAGGGGGCTCGACCGAACGATCCGCGAGCATCCTTCCCGGGGGACGAGCGCCGGAACCTCCTGACCGGCGAGGACCACAGTATGTGAACGTCCGTTCACATGTCAAGGGGTGGCAAAAAAATGCGTTCTGGGGCCGCTTTCGAAGCGCTTCCCGTTGACAGGGCGGTCGATCCCCCCGTAGAAGGGGCGCGGAAGGAGCCGATATGACACGAGAAATATCCAAACGCCTGGCTGCACTCCCGGTCTACGCCTTCGCCGCCGTCGACGCGAAGGTGACAGAGCTGCGCGCTCAGGGGATCGACCCGATCGACTTCGGCGTCGGCGATCCCAGCGAGCCCACCCCGGAGGTCGTCCGCGCCGCCATCCAGGAGGCGGTCGACGATCGCGCGACCGCCGGCTACCCGAGCTACACCGGGGCGCCGCACTTCCGAGCGGCGATCGCCGCCTGGACGCGGCGCCGCTTCGGCGTCGAGCTCGACCCCGAGACGGAGATCTGCGCCTCGGTCGGTTCCAAGGAGGCGGTCTTCAACTTCCCAGAGGCCTTCGTCAATCCGGGCGACGTCGTCCTCGTCCCGAATCCGGGCTACCCCCCCTACTCGCGCGGGACGCTCTTCGCGGAGGGGGAGGTGCACCTCCTCAACCTCCTGCCGGAGAAGGGCTTCCTCCCCGACCTCGATGCGATCCCGGCCGAGGTCCGCCGTCGCGCGCGGATCCTCTGGATCAACTACCCGAACAACCCGACCGGCGCGCTCGCCCCCCGCGATTTCTTCGAGCGGGCGGTCGCCTTCGGGCGCGAGCACGACATCATCGTCTGTTCCGACGAGGCCTACACCGAAAACTACTACGGTGCGCCGCCGCACTCGATCCTCGAGGTCGCGCGGGAGGGGGTCGTCGTCTTCCAGTCGCTCTCGAAGCGCAGCTGCATGACCGGCTACCGCGTCGGCTGGATCGCGGGCGACCGCGAGATCGTCGCCGCCTTCAAGAAGCTCAAGACGAATATCGATTCGGGGACGCCCACCTTCATCCAGGATGCGGCGGTTGCCGCACTCGCCGAGGAGCGCCACGTCGAGCGGCTGCGCGAACACTACCGGCGCAAGCGCGACATCATGATCGACGCCTTCGTAGCGGTGGGGCTCCCGGAGTGCCGCCCCGAGGCGACGCTCTACATCTGGCAGCGCGTGCCGGAGGGGATGAGCTCGGTTGCGCTCGCCGAGAAGCTCCTCGATCCCAAAATCGCGATGGTCACCACCCCCGGCAACTGGGTGAGCGAGGAGACCCCCGCCGGAAACCCCGGCGAGGGCTTTGTGCGCCTGGCGCTCGTCCCCACCGTCGACGAGTGTGAGGTGGCCGCCGAGCGGATACGGATGCACTTGAAATAACAACGTCTTTCTCTGTTCTCGCCCGAGAATGCTTTTCCACTTCCCTCCCTCACTTCGCCCCCCCTCTCTCTGCCGATAAGAGAGAGGGAGGAGGTGAGCCATGGCTGGTTCCGTTTCACCGAAGGCGGTCCCTCCGAAGAGCTCTTTGGAGGCCGCTGTGGCGAGCCATCGCGACGAGGAGCATCTGCTCGTCATCGGCGCGCAGGGGCTGTACGTTGACGATGCCGATGGCGATGGGATCATCGACGCCGGAGATCGCTTGGAGACGCTCGCCGGTGAGACGATCTCCGCGCAATCCGTCGACGCCTTCCTCCAATCGGAGGGGTTGATTGCGACAGGGAGTTCCGTCCTCGGCAGGCGGTGGCGGGATCTGCGCACCTACGTGGAGAACCTCTCCGACGCCCACATTCGTTCGGGCCACCTCTTCCTCGACACCAGCCCCTCCCTGCGTGAGCACTTTGCCGGTCTCCTCTCCATCGCCCAGTCGGTCGCTCCGGACGTCGGTGTGGAGCCGCAGGGGGAGCTCTTTCGGAACCTGGTGTGCCGGACCTTCGAGCGCGCGATGGCGGATCTCGAACGGGAGAGGGCGCGCTCGTCGAGAGTCGAAGGATTCGATTCGCAGGCAGAGATCCTCGATCGCCTCGTCGTGATGCGCGATGCGTCGCCGGCACTCGGATGGAGCGTCCAGCAGCTGCTGCCCAGCTTCCGGGAGCGTGCCGCTCGCCTCTGCACCTGGATTCAGAAGCAAATTGTGGACAGCGCTCAAAGGAGCTTTGCGCTGGACGCGATGTTGGCGCAGGTGCGCCTCTGTGCCGAGTTTCGCGGCTGCGATCCGGAGCAGGCGATGGAGGACATCAAGGAGCGCTGGCACCCGCGGGCCCAGGCGCGGCTCGACCGGTTTCTGCAGTTGCATCGGGAGGGCTTCGATCCCCTCGACCGATCGACCTGGTCCGATCAGATTGCACTGCTCAGCGAGATATTCGCCCTCCTCGAACAGGCCGATGCCGCCGGCATCGATTTGGGCTTGATGCAGGCCACACGGGAGATTCTGCTCAGCCGATATGAACGGCTCGTCAACCTGCGTGCGTGCCCCCCCAACCGCTGTCGCGGATGGCGCACGCCGCCGGGGCTCTCGCCACCCGTCACGCCGCAGCCCGAGACGACCTTCGTCGATGCGGGATCGAGCGCCGCGCCCTCCGACGAAGGGGCATCCCTCGAGCGCATTCAACCGGAAGATCTGTCGGCGATCCGCGCACTCGCCGACCGCTATCGGTGCCGGCTGCGCAGCTATCCGGATGCTGCGCGCGGGGGGATCAACTTCCTCTACGGGCCGGTCCTCGATCTCGCGCACGAGGGGGGCTACATGGCGGGCGCCGGTCGTACGCACACCGATGACCCCGCCCTGAGCGCGCTCTTCGCCGACCTCACCATCGAGCGGACGCTGGAGGCATCACCCGAGACGATCTTCGTTATCAAGCATGCGCCGGGGATTGGGGCGATCACTCGCAACCCGGAGCTGGGCGATCGGGTCGTCGTCGACGGCCGCACGGCTTCGCGGATCGCTGCCGACTTCGCTCCCTTCGCCCGGGTGGCGGCACGCTATCCGCAGCGCACCGCGGTCATGATCGGAGGCGCCGCCTACCCCGCACTCGACGGCGAGTCGGGCTGTCCGGCGCTCTATTCGCCGAGGGTCATCGCCTGGCTGCGCGAGCGCCTTCCCCCCGAGACAATTCTGGTTTCCGACGATCTCGGACGCAGTATCCTGCGGGGGTATGTCAACCGGCGGCACGCCGAGGAGGTGGCGGCGAAGCCGCTCAATGAAACGAAGTTTGCGCTGCTGGAGGCGACGCGCGCCGGTTGCGACCTCCTCCTCTTCTACGCGAATGGGCCGCAGTTCATCGACCATGCCTGCGAGGCGGGGCGCGAGCTGGTGGCGGAGGGGGCGATCGCGCGCGGGGAGCTGGAGGACTCGGTGCGGCGTATCCTGCTGCTGAAGCGCTCGGCCCATCCGGATCATCCCACCCTGCAGGATATCGACGCGACGGTCGCGGGGATGACGATCGACGAGCTCTGGGCGCAGCGGCTGGTGCTCCCCGCGTGGAACGCGCGGGTTTCCCATCACCTGACGTTTCGCGGTGCCGGAGGGCTCGCCTTCGAAGGGGTGCGCAACGCGGTTTCCGTTCGGCGCCAGTTGCAGCGATGGCTCGCCGCGCACCCGGAGGTCATCCCGCCGCTGATGGCCGACAATTCGCCGCAGGAGCTCGCGGACATGACCAGCTCGCACAACGAGCGGCGTGCTTCGGAGACCGGCGTGCTCGATGAGATGCACGAGGAGGTCCGACGTCGCTTTCCGGAGGGGATGCCCGCGGCATTCGTCGATCGCCTCCTCGCGGAACGCGAGAAGGAGATGATGGACAACCGATAAAAAACCCCGGCGCCGAAGGACGCCGGGGTTCTTCGCAGATGTTCTCTTCTGCCGTTACGGTTGCTGCGGCGGGGTCGGTGGCGAACCCGGTGTCGTCGGCGGCGAACCCGGTGTCGTCGGCGGGGTCGGCATGCTGCCGCCCGGGACGCCGGCCTGCGGCGTCGTCGACGGCGCGCTCCCCTCGCCCCCGAAGCAGAGGATGAGGAAGAGGACCAGGTTGACGATCGGGACGATCGCGATGACCACCCCCCACCAGGCCGGCCGGCCGCGGCGCTCGGCGATGGCCATCCAGACGAGGATTGCGATGACGAAGTTCACGATCGGGATGAGCATGAGGATGAACCACCACATCGGCTTCTCGGCGAGCTTCAGGATCAGGAAGATGTTCGCGATCGGGATGAGCGCCCAGATGAAGGCCTTGCCGAAGGGCATGCCCAGGCGCTTGGCGAGCTCCGCCAGGCAGTAGGCGAAGAAGACATAGAGGACGAGCAGGAAGATGATCGACCCGATTCCCATGCCCGCGCCCATCTGCTGCATCTGCTCGGCCTGCATCTGCATCATCTGCTGTTCGTTCATGGTCCCCCCTTTGCTGGCGTTGCCCTGCGATGGAAATCCTTATACCATAAATGAACGTCGGAGTTGATACCTTTTTCAGCGGGAGGGGATATGTGCGGCGGCATCGCATTGGATCTGAATTTGCTCTCGATGGCGGAGCTGGAGCAGTTCTTCCTCCCCGCCGAAATCGACGCCTTCCGCGCGAGCGGCCGCTTCGAGAGCTTCTTCTGGGCGCGTCGCCCGGTCCTCCCCTATCGGCCGGCCGACGACCCCGCCGCGCCGATCCACCTCATCGACTGGGGCAACCGCGAAAAGGGGATCGACCTCCCGAAGACCGGCTGGGCGCGCGAGGAGTCGCTGACGCAGGGAAGGTGGCGCCACCTCCACCCACAGCCGATCGCCATTCCCGTGCAGCGCGGCGTGGAGAAGAAGGTCTGGTTCGACATCGCGGGGACGATCGCCGGCGTCATCGCCGAGCGCGACGGTGTGGCGCGCGCCTACATGATCACCGTCCCCGCCGACGAGGGCTATCGGGAGATGACCGGCCATGACCGGATGCCGTTGATCACGCCGGCCTGATCCGTTGGTTCCGTCAGTTGTGTTTGTCTGCAAGCTCCTGAAAATTTCGATACTGGACGTGGGCGGCCTTCCGGACGGTGGGATGTGCGTCGCCGAGCGCATCGCGCAGACTCGCGCCGATATTTACGCGTTCCTCCTCGGTGGGGGAGCCGCGTTTCGCGATGTTCGCCATCGCCGTGATGGCGGCGACGCGCAGGGTGTGATGGACCGTGTGATGGCGGTAGAAACCGAGGAAGTCGAGGACGTCGTAGTGCTCCCCGTCGTATTCGAAGTACGCCAGCCCGAGCGCGCCTAAGCTCGCGAGGGCATGAATCTTCGCCAACACGTTGGCATCCTTCTCGCGCGTGCGCTGCCGCGTGTGGATGTCGCCGATGAAGTCCATCAGGTGCACGGCGACGCGCCGGCGTGCGTCCTGCGTCGACCAGTCGAAGCGCCCGAGGGCATGCGCCGCCATCGCGCGCAGGTAGGGGTCGAAGCCGCCGTCGTCGACGATCGCGAGCAGCCGATCGGCGATCGTCTCCGAGACCCCGTCCGTGAGAAACTTGAGGCGCGCGAGGAGCTTTCCCTCCCAGCTTCTCTTCGGCGGTTCGCTCCACTCCATCTGCCGCTGCGTGAAGATGCGGAAGAGCTTCTTGACCTCGAGGAGGTCGGTTACCTCCTCGTAGGCGGAGCGCCCCTCGTGGTAGGTCTTGGTCGCCCGATCGAGCAGACTCAGGTGTGCATGCTGGAGCGCGACGGCGAGCAGCGCCTCCCCGGCGCGGATGGAGCGGTAGTGGCGCTGGCGAAGCTCTGCGGTGATCGCATCGACAGTGGGTCGTTTGACCGCTTTCCGGAAGGCAGTCCCCTGTTCCAGGAGGACGACGAGGTCGTTGGTGGAGAGCCGCGCAAAGAAGGGGAGGAGGCCCTTGGTCATCTTCTTTGCATCGGCGAGCGTCGCCGCTTCGTCGAGGAGCTCCGACGTCGCGCGCTCCGGGTGGAGGAAGGCGAGAACGCTCAGGAGATCGCCGATCTCCTGGAACGAGAAGTCGTTCGTGAGATACAAGCCCATCCAGGCGCGATGCGAGTCGAAGAGCACCGGTCGTTCCGGGAGCCCCACGACCTGCAGCGCCGTGAGGTAGTTGCGGACGTCGGCGAAGAGGGCGGTGGCGCGGATGTGCTTGAAGACAGCGGACGCCGGTGCCGCGCGCGTGCGGTCCAACTCTTCGAGTTCGGCGAGCGTGAGGGTCGTCGCGTCGCCGTCGCTTGCTGCGAGCTCGCGGATGAGCGCATCGCCGACGCGATCATAGCGTTCGGCGTTGAACCAGCGCACGTCCAATCGTGTCGTCATCGCGTCGGTCATAGTATCCACCAGAGCGAGAGTCCGCCCCCGATCATGCTGTCGACGAGCTCCTTCTTGCGGATGCCGAGGAGCGTCTGAATGTCGAGTGCCGCCTGAAAGTCGAGCGTGATGTCGACGTGCGGTCGCCAACTCGCCGGTACGAGCGAGATGCTCGCGGCGACCTCGGCGCCGATGCTGTAGTCGTTCTGCAGTTCCTTCCAGGAGGTCATGCTCCCCAGCTCGCCGTAGACGCCGGCGCGGATATGCTGCAGCCAGGAGTTGCGCGTCACCGAGGCGAAGAGGGAGAAGCGGTGCCCACCGAAGAGCATGTCGTCGTCGACGGGAGAGAGGTGGTAGCCGAACCCGAGATCGCAGGGGGAGGACTTCGGCAGGGGGACGATCAGCGAGCCGCCGACGTTGGCGCGAAAGCGCTTGTCGTTGCCGTAGAGGACGATCGTCTGCGGCGCGAGGAGCATAAAGGGCTTGCCCGCCCGATCCATCTCGAGCTGCGTATAATAGTGCTCGCGGTAGGGCCCGCGCGGCCGCTGGCGCACCGGTTCGCTCATACCCCTCCCTCGCTCCCTGGTATCGGCGGGGCGGGGGAAAAGTTGCTTACTGAAAACGAAAGGATACCGAGGGGTTACTGGGGGGTCGAGGTGCTGCGTCCGTGGGATTCGCGCCACTTCTGGATGCGCTCTTCCTTCACCCGCCGGAGGTGTTCCCAGTTGACCGAGTGGAAGAACTCCTTGAGGTCGTCGGTCGTCTTGCGGGCGCGGATTCCCAGGTCGTGGCGCGCGGTGTCGATGTTCTCGCCGGCGTGGTGGTAGAGCTCCTTGAGCTGCGCCATGAAGTCGCGCAGGTTCTTGCGCGACTGGCGCGTCATCCGCCAACCGTAGGCACGCACGATCATTGCCCAGAGGTCGAAGCGGTTGAGACGGTTGAGGATCTGCGAGACCGAGTAGAAGCGGATCATCGCCTTGACCGTCAGCTTCTGGAGTTGCAGGTAGTTCATCCCCTTCGGCTTGAAGACGACGTGGTGCGCGTCGTAGTAGCCCCAGTCGCGCGAAAGGAGCCGCCCCTCCCGCTCCATCTGCTCGAAGACCGGCGTGCCGGGGAGCGGCGTGAGGATCATGAACTGCACTGTCGCCAGGCCGATGTGCTTGGCGAAGCGCACCGTCTGGCGGATCGTGGCGGCCGAATCGTTGTCCGCACCGAAGATGAACATCCCGTGGATCTTGATGCCGTAGTCGTGGATCGTGTGGATCGCTGCCTCGATCTGCTCCGGCGTCTGTCCCTTGTTGAGCGCCTTGAGCGTCTCGGGGTTGATCGATTCCAGCCCGATGTAAAAGATCTGACACCCTGCGCGCTTCATGAGTTTCAGCAGTTCGGGGTCCTTCGCCACGTCGATGCGTACCTGTGCGCTCCACTTCGGCGTGATCCCCTCGGCGATCATCCGCTCCAACAGGCGCTTTGTGTGCGCACGGTTCGCGGCGAAGTTGTCGTCGTAGAAGAAGACCCACTCGGGGTGCTTTTCGCGCAGCTCGCCCATCACGTGCTCGACCGAGCGGAAGCGATAGCCGCGCCCGAACATCCGCGTGACGGAACAGAAGTTGCAGCCGAAGGGGCAGCCGCGCGAGGTCATGATCGGCGTGATCGAGAGATCTCCCTTGAACGTCTTCGTCCCCTTCATCAGTGAGAAATCGGGGTAGGGATACTTGTCCAGGTCGGGGCAGTGCGGCGGCATCTCGTTGATCTGCATGCCGTCGTTCGCTTTCCAGCAGAGGCCCGGGATCGTCTCGAAGCCATCGCCGCGCATCAGCGCTTCGAGGAAGGGTTGGATCGTCTCCTCCGTCTCGCCGCGGAGCACATAGTCGAAGTGCTCGAGCGCCTCCTCGACCATGAACGAGCAGTGCGGGCCACCGGTGAAGACCGGGATCCCCGCCTTGCGGATTTGGTGCGCCATCTCGTAGGCGCGCGGGGCGGTGGAGGTGATCGTCGTGATCCCGACGGCATCGGCGTCGAAGACGGCGTCGAAGTCGATCCCGTGGATATCCTCGATGAAGACGGAGATCTCGAAGCCGGCCTGCTTGAGGATGGCGCCGAGCTGGAGCATCCCCAGGCGCGGCAGTCCCCACTTCGTATAGACGTGCTTGCCCGGCGCCTTCGGCTCGATGAAGACGATCTTTTTGATCGGGAGGTTCGTCATGGGGCGGGGTTAAACCGGAAGCGCGCGCGATGCGCAATAAAAAAACGAGTTTTTTCAAGATGATGCGTTGCGTCGCCTCGGTCCGCCGGCGAGGGTTCGGAGCAATTCGTCCTCCAGTTCGCGGGCTTGGGCGAGCGTACGAAGCTGGAAGGGGATTTCGGGAAAGAGCGTGCGGATGCGATCCTCCAGCCCGCAACGAAGAACGGTCAGCGTGTGCGGCGCCTCGGCAAAGGCCCGTCGCATCGGGGCGACGAAGCCGCGGTGGGCGTCGAGCTCGAGCGGTCCGATCTCGTCCATCACAAACAGTGCGGAGTGCGGAATGCGGAATGAGGAATGCATGTTGGTGACGCGATCGAAGGCGCGTTGGCTGAAGTGCCAGCGGCGCCAGGGCACGGCGCCGTCGAAGGGATAGGCGCGGGTGAAGGGGACCGGCGCTGCCATCGCGTTTCCTTGCAGGGCGATGAAGTCGTGTCCTTCCTTTACGCCGTCGACGAGGTGCGGCGGTGTTCCCCAGCCGTGGACAGGGACCCCAGCACCGAGAAGCCGTTGCACGAGCCCCGTGCAGAAGGTGCTCTTGCCCGTGTCGATCGCATCGCAGAGGAGGGCGTGCATGTTACAGGAGGACCCGTGCGCCGACGGCGAGTGCGGCGCAGATTCCCGCGGTGGCGGCCTGCCAGCGCGGTGTGAGCGAAACGCGCATATGCGATGCACAGGAATTCCATCCCCACGAGAGCAGTGTTGCGCCGACGGTCGTGAGCGGAAGCTGGACGAGCGCCGCGTTCCAGGGATGGAGCGTGTGGTGTGTCGCGTACCCCATGATGCCGAGCGAAGATCCGTTGAAGAGGAGCATCCCGCCGGCCGTCGCAGCGAGCATCCGCGGGGCGAGAGCGAGAGGCCGTTTGGGGAGGCCGCTAAACCGCACGACGAGGGCGACGGCGAGTCCCTGCGAGGCGATCGCCGTTGCCGGATTGATGATCATGACGTCAAAGAGCGGGATGGGGAAGAGGAGTGCGTCAAAGAACTTGAACGACGCCGCAACGCCGCTCACGAGGAAGAGCTGCGCCGGCCGCACCCCGGCGCGATGTGCGGCGAAGAGGAGCGCGAAGCCGATGGAGGCCATCACCGTTCCCGTGAAGGGGACGTGGGCGATGTGCAGCACGCCGCCGAGCGTGGCCTCGAGCAGACCCCAGATGGAACCAAACAAACAGATGGATGCAAGATTCTTCATATCTTTGACCTCGCTGTCCGTCAGTCCGTCGGTTTAATCATCGGACCATCGGACTAGACGTTGAACCGAAAGTGCACGATGTCGCCATCGCGGATCACGTAATCGTGTCCCTCCACGCGCAGCTTGCCCGTCTCCTTGACCTTGTGCTCGTCGCCTGCGGCGACGAGTTCATCATACGAATAGACTTCGGCACGGACAAAGCCCTTTTCGAAATCGCTGTGGATCTTTCCCGCCGCCTGCGGCGCCTTGGTGCCGCGTTTCACCGTCCAGGCACGCGTTTCCGGGCCGTCCTTCGTGAAGAAGGTGATGAGGTTGAGGAGTTTATAGCCCGCATGGATCAGGCGCGGCAGCCCCGCCTCGGCAAGCCCCAAATCGTCGAGGAACTCGCGCTGCTCCGTGGCGGAGAGGTCGGCGAGCTCGTCCTCGATCGAGCCGCAGATCTCGATCGCCGGCGCGCCCTGCCCCTCGGCGAAGGCGAGCATCCGCTGCACCCGCTCCGAGGGTTGCTGCACATCGGTCTCGTTGACGTTGAGGACGTAGAGCACCGGCTTGATCGTGAGCAGGCTCATCGTGGCGAGGATCGCGCGCTCCTCCTCCGCAAACGAGAGACGGCGCAGCGGCTCACCCGCCTCGAGTGCCCCCTTGATCCGATCGATCGTCGGCAGCTCGTGGCGCGCCTCCTTGGCCCCGGTCTTCGCCGCATGCGCCGTCTTCTCGTGCCGCTTCGCAACGATCTCCAGGTCGGCGAGCATCAGCTCCGTTTCCACGACCTGCAGATCGTGGATCGGATCGATCGTCTCGTAGCTGTGCACGACGCTCGGGGCGTCGAAGCAGCGCACGACGTGTGCGATCGCATCGACCTCGCGGATGTGGCCCAGGAAACGGTTGCCCAGCCCCTCGCCGTTGTGCGCCCCCTCCACGAGTCCGGCGATATCGACGAACTCGACCTTCGTGGGGACGACGCGCTCGGGGCGGAAGATTGCCGCGATTCGCTCCAGGCGTTCGTCGGGGACGGCGACCATGCCGGTGTGATGATCGGTCGTGCAAAAGGGGTAGTTCTCGGCGGGGATGTGCGCCGCCGTCATGGCGTTGAAGAGCGTCGATTTGCCCACGTTTGGAAGGCCGACGATGCCGCAGTTAAAGCCCATGAGAGCCCCCTTGGGGAAAAAACCCTGCCAGAGGGGGCGGGGAGATGCAACGCTTTTGGGGTCAGATCTTCGGGCCGTACCACATGTCGCGCTGGACGCCGTAGTGCAGCTCCCAGGTCTCGCGCTCCACGACGAGGTGGAACTCCCACGGGTCGACGACGTACTCGGTGCCGTCGTGTCCCTTGAGCTTCACGGCGTGATGGAAGTTGCCCATGTGCACGCCGTCGTCCTCCGGATCGAAGGCGAGGTGGCGCAGTAGGCCGTTGGCCGTCAGCGCCGAGAGGAAGGGGCCGAGTGTGGCCAGCTCATCGGTGCAGTCCTGCTCGCCGCGCATCGGGATCATGTTCCCGAGGAAGCCGGGCCAGTCGTTCGGGGCGACCGCCTCGTCGAAGCGGTCCACCGCTTGGTCAAGCTGCCGGAGCTCCTCCTCCACCGTCGCGGCGGGCTCGGCGAGCGGCGCGATGATGGCCGCCCACTCCTCGTTCGTGAAAAAGCGATAGTCGGTGTAGTTCGCGAACATGGCGCCCGAACGGACCGGAAAGACCGTCGCCATCGGCGTGCTGATCGGTACGAGCGGCGCGAAGCAGTCCTGGATCATCTCCTCGGTGCACAGCGGCGCGTTGGCGAAGTACGGCGGAACGATGCGAAAGGCGGCGTTCGGATGCCGGTCGATCGTCGTGAAGGCGTGTGCGAGGATCGTGTGCGCGCGCTGTGCCTCGGCGGGGAGCGCCGCATACTCCTCCACGAGCAGCGCGCGCGCTTCGTCGATCTCCTCCGGGGTGTCGAGGAGGTCGCGCTGGCCGCTCCAGTTGGCTACATCGCTGATTTTATTCAAGAATGTTGTCACGGTGGCACCTTCCCCCGTCATGATTATCGGCAGGCGTACGCAAATGTTGTGTCATATTCGGATGTTGTATGGCAATTCCGAATCGAGGCGCTATACTCCCTCCCGATCGAACCGGACGAAAGGGGATCCATATGATGAAGGGGCGCTTCCTCCTCATCGCCATCTTCCTCGCTGCCGCCGCCTGCGGGACGAGCACGGGCCTCGTCGTCAACTCGCTCTCGCCCACCGCCGGGACGACGCAGGGGGGGACGGAGGTGACGATCAACGGCCGCAACTTCGACGACGGGACGACCGCGACCTTCGGGGGGCGCGTCTCGACGCGCGTGAGCGTGAACAGCACGAGGCTCATCGTCAGCACCCCCGCTTCCAACAACACCACCGGGCAGGTCGACGTCGTCATCACCGATGCGAGCGGTGATACGGTGACGCGCACGAACGGCTACGAGTACGTGAGCATGCTCATCACCGCCAACCGCGGCTCGGCCAACCTCTCCACCCTGGGCGTTGACCGCGGCGATCCGCCCTCGCTCACCGCCTATGCGCAATCCCCCTCCTCGGCGCAGGGGCTGGGGCCGCGCGGTATGGCGGCCGACACGACGCTGGGTTATCTCTTCGTCGCGCTGCTGGGGAGTGCCACGATCGGCTCCTATACCTATGACCCGGTCACCGGCGTGATCACGCCGGTGGAGACGCCGATCGGCGCGCAGGGGGGGCAGCCGATCGCGCTCGCAGCCGATGCGACGCAGCGCATTCTCTTCGGCGTGATGAGCAGCAGCAACGAGCTCATCTCGTACACCTACGATGCCGCCAGCGGCGCACTCACCGTTGCGGAGGAGGCGGCCATCGGCGGGACGCAGCCCTACGACGTCGTCCTCGACACGGGGCTGCGGCTCGCCTTCACGGCGAACGCCGCCAGCACCGACGTGAGCGTCTTCACCTACGACACCGACGGCACGAACCTCACGGCGGCGGCGGGTTCCCCCTTCCCGGTGAACGGGACCGCACCGGTGGGGTTGGCGATCGACACCGGGAACCGGATCCTCTTCGTCGCCAATCAAAATTCGAGCAATATCTCCGTTTTCACCTATGATACCGCCGGCGTCCTCACGAGGGTCGCCGGGTCGCCTTTCAACGCGAACGGGACGCTGCCCTTTCGCATCATCCTGGATACCGCCAATCGGTTCCTCTTCGTCATCAACGGGGGGGGATCGACGATCTCGGGCTTTACCTACACGACCGCCGGCGTGCTGACGAAGGCGCCTGGGCTCGCGGTGAGCACCGGCGGGACGAAGCCGGAGGGGCTGGCGATCGATACGGCCAACCGATTTCTCTTCGTGAGCAACGCGAACAGCTCGGATGTCTCAATCCTTGCCTACGACAGCGCGGGGACGATCGCGAACGCGACGCAGACGGTGGGTGCCGGTGGGACGGCTCCCTTCATGCTCCTCTTCATTCCATGACGAAGCTGCACTTCATTTCGCTCGGCTGTCCGAAAAACCTCGTCGACTCGGAGGTGATGCTGGGGCAGCTCCTGCAGGAGGGCTATCGCCTCACCGACGATCCGCGCGCAGCCGAGGTCATCGTCGTGAACACCTGCGCCTTCATCGATGACGCCCGGCGCGAGGCGGTCGATACGATCCTCACGATGGCGGAGCAGAAGAAAGAGGGCGCCTGCCGCCTGCTGGTCGTCGCCGGCTGCCTTCCGCAGCGCTACGAAGAGGAGCTCGCGGAATTGCTGCCGGAGGTCGACGCCTTCATCGGTGCGGGGGAGTTTCACCGCATCGCCGAGATCGTCGCGGCGCACGAGGGGGTGCAGCAGGTGCACGTGGCGCGGCCGGAATTTCTCTATGACCACGAATCGCCGCGGCTGCACACCACGCCGAAGCACGTCGGCTATCTCAAGATCGCGGAGGGCTGCTTCCACCCCTGTTCGTTCTGCATCATTCCGAAACTGCGAGGTGCCTTTCGCTCGCGCCCGGTGGAGTCGATCGTGCGCGAAGCGGAGGCGATGCTCTCCCGCGGCGTTCGCGAGATCAATCTCATCGCGCAGGACACGACCGCCTACGGGCGCGACATCGGCGTCGACCTGCCGCTGCTGCTGGGCCACCTCGCCGCGATCGAGGGGAAGAAGTGGGTGCGCCTCCTCTACGCCTATCCGCACGACTTTCCCGAAGGGGTGATCGACGCGATGCGCACGAACCACGGCATCTGTCGGTATCTCGATATCCCCGTCCAGCACGTCAGCGACCGCATCCTCGCCTGCATGCGCCGGGGCGGCTCGGGCGATGAGATCCGTCGCCTCGTCGAACGGCTTCGCCGCGAGGTGCCGGGGATCGCGTTGCGCACGAGTCTGATTGTCGGTTATCCGGGCGAGACGGAGGAGGAATTCCACGAGCTCGTCGACTTCGTCTGCGAGCAGCGCTTCGACCACCTGGGTGTCTTCGCCTTCTCGCCGGAGGAGGGGACGCGCGCGGCGAAGCTCCCCGACCGCGTGTCGGCCGAGGTCGCCGAACACCGCCGGCGCACGATCATGGAGGTGCAGCGCGAGCTCTCCGCCGGCGAAAACGCGCGGCGCGTCGGCACGCGCATGGAGGCGCTCCTCGAGGGTTCGTCGGAGGAGAGCGAGCACCTGCTCGTCGCGCGACACGCAGGACAGGCGCCCGACATCGACGGCGTGATCTACATCAACGAGGGGCGCGCGGCGGCGGGCGAATTCTGCACCGTTCAGATCACCGAGGCGCACGACTACGATCTGGTGGGGGGGATCGTGGAATAAAGAAGACCCGAGACATGAGACCCGAGACGTGAGACAAAAGCTGTTATCCTGAGGAGCGACGAAGGATATCCTGTACAATTATGGTTCCTGTACTTCGTTTCATCACTCGCTGTTTTGCATGGCTCTTCCGCGGCCGCCACCGTGCGTGGCGACCGGGCGAGGTGATCGAGTGCCTCGTCGTGGGCTACGGCGGCGCGAACAACACCGGCGCGGAGGCGCGCACCGCCGAGGCGATCCGCCAGATGCTCGACGCCGATCCCCGCCTGCGCGTGACGCTCACCTCGCTCGATCGCCGCCAGACGCTCCGCTATGTCGAGGAGGGGGAACGCCTGCGCGTGGCGCAGATCCATCCGGTCTTCGTCGGAAGCCTCCTGCGGCTGGTGCGCCGCACCGACTGCGTCGTCATCATCGAGGGGAGTTGCTTCAAGGAGAACTTCTCCGCCGCGCTCCTCTGGTTCTTCCTCTATGCCCTCGATCTGGCGCAGCGCTTCGGGCTGCCGACGGTCACCTACGGCGTCGACGCGGGTCCGCTCTCGCCCGTCAACCGCGCCTGGGCGCGCGAGGTGGCCGAACGCGTCGACTTGCTGATGGTGCGCACCGAGGCCGCCGCCGAGGCGCTGCGCGCGATCGGCGTTGCGCGTCCCCTCGTCGTGACGACCGACACCGCCTTTACGCTCGTCCCCGAGAGGGCGTCGTGGGTGGAGACGGTCCTCGGGGGGCAGGGGGTCGACCTCGCTCGACCGATCGTCGGCATCGCCTTCGAGGAGTTCTTCTGGTGGCCGGTCGTCCCCAAGCCGTTGCGCGCGTTCTTCGGCATCTCGAAGGGGCGCTACAAATCGATCTACTACTATTCGTGGGATGACGAGCGGCAGCGGCGCAGCTGTGAGATGCAGGAGGCGATGGCGGCCTACGCGGATGGCATCATCGAGCGCTTCGGCGCGCAGCTCCTCTTCTTCGCGATGGAGCGCCTCGACATCGAGCCCTGTCGGAGCGTACAGGAGCGCATGCGGCACTCGTCATTGCTCATCGACGCCGACCATGCGAACGCGCGGCAGATCGCCGCCGTCCTCCAGCGGCTGGACTGGCTGGTGACCTGCCGCTATCACGCGCTCATCTTCGCAATGGGGGGCGGCGTGCCGACGATCGGGCTGGGGCACGACGAGCGCATCGCCGCGATCATGGATGAGCTGGGGCTGTTGCAGGACTACTTCATCTCCTACGAGGAGCCGCGGTTGCAGGGGATGCTCGAGGCGAAGACGGACGAGCTCCGTCGCGACGCCGCCGAGATCCGAAAGCGCATCGTCGCGGCGCTTCCCTCCTACCGCGAGCGGATGGCGGAGAACGCGACGCACTTCCGCACCCTCCTCGAACGCCGTTTTCCCGTCTAACCGCGCGGGATCGGGGTCGAGCCCGGCTTCGCCATCCCTCCGACGGGAAACGTGAGGACCTTCGCACCGCTCTTTATTGCCGAGGAGGGGTCGAGGGGTTCGTCCTCGTCGGTCATGAGGAGGATGGTCGTCGAATGCCTCTGGTGCGACGCGGCCTCGTCGCGTCCGTCGGCGAAGCCGGCCCATCGCGCCGAGGTTTGCGGAGGCGTCGCGTCGCCGCCGTTGCCCGACCCGGGGGAATCCTTCGGGCCTGATGTCGACTGCGGGCCGCCGCTCTTTCCACCACCGCCGCCGCCGCCGTTCCCGCCCGGATCGTCGTCGACGAGTTCGGG
>CAYPII010000035.1:0-18949 GCA_964410765.1 uncultured Myxococcales bacterium
TTGTCGGCGGCGCCAGCGAGCTCGAGCGCACTCGCGCCGTCTCCCTCTTCAGCGGAAAACTCATCGCAGCACAGATGCACGCCACCATCAATGCGGTTGCGATCACTGCGGAAAACGCCTTCGCGACGATCACCGGAATCAACCCGACGGCAATCGTCGACGCGGGCGACGTGGATGGCGACGGGCACGATGACCTGCTCGTCGGCAATCCGAATGCTCATCCGCGGCACTGGAGCCAGGCGTATCGTGGGCACGTGAACCTCTACAGCGGAGCCCGCCTCGCCGAGGGCGAGAGCGTGACGATCCACCGCTTCCAGGGTCTGGCCGACACGAAGAGCCCCTTCGGGTTACAGGTCGTGCGCGCCGGCGATCTCAACGGCGACGGCGTTCGCGACATCGTCATCAGCGACCCGGCCGCCTGCCTCCCCGAGCTCGACCCGGACTGCCTCTGCCTGGAGGAGGGCAACTGCCCCTACAACGGGCAGTACGCCCCTAAGCGGGGCATCGTCTATGCCTTCGACGGCGCGCGCTTCACGCTGCTGGATGTGATCGAGCGCAACGACGCGGAGGACGACTTCGGCAATCCGCGCGACGGCTTCGGCAGGAGCATTGCGGCCCTCGGAACGCACATCGCCGTTCACGCCGATGTCGAGCGGGGGGCGGGCACGGTCTCCGTCGGCGCCTTTCCGATGGACCGAACGCTCGATCCGCTGGGCCTCCTCCGGGACGAGCTGCTGCTCACCGGCGAGACGCTGCGCGAAGACTGGGACAGCATCATCAAGCTGGGGCACGCGCTCGCCGCGGATATCGATCCCGGTCGGGATGGGGGCTACGAACTCCTCGCCACGATGCACCCCGAGGAGGGCGGCAGCGCGGTCGCGCGCTATCGCATCGCACTCGATGGCGGCGTCCCCACGATCGACCGCGGACCGCTCCTGCTCGCGGCCCCCGCGGGAACCGGTTCGGCGATCGCCGTCGTCGACCTGAACAACGACGGTCTCAACGACTACCTCGTCGGCAACCCGCATTTCGAGCCAAACGTCGACAAGCGCGTGGAAGCCGCCGGAGCGCTCTCGCTCTTTCGCGGGGAGACCCTCGTGGGCTTCTCACATGAATCGGACGCCGCCGAGAAGGTCGCGAGCGGCACGTGGCGCACCAAGTTCATCGAGGCCAACCGTCCGGAGCTAACCGAGAACAACTACGCGGTCGGCGAACGGCTGGGCTGGAGCATCAGCGTGGGGACGCGCTGAGGAACGAATACGCGGAGGGGGAAAGACGACGATGAGACGCTTGTGGAAACAGACGCTGTTGACGACGGTCGCCGCACTCACGCTGCTCTGCAGCTTGGCCGGTGGAGCGCTCGCCGGCATCCACCACTGCGAATGGCGCTTTGCGGGCGGCGACGACCACCCGATCTTCGTCTCCGACAAGCAGGATGGCGCCGCGGAATTCTACTCGATCGACTACGGCTACTTCTCCGGAAAGTCCGCCGACGACCTCCTGGACAACCACATGCTCGTCGAACCGAGGGCACGACCCGACGGCAGCGACCAGGGGTGCGATCTGCGGGAGGCCGTCGAGGCGCTCACCGTGGATCCGCGCATCGGGACGGTCGGCATGATTCGACCGATCCGCCGGGACACCCTGCGCGCCAACGTCCTCTTCTTTCAGACCTCCATGACCCCCTTCAACGTCTGGATGGACGACTCGTCGGAGGAGCATATCGAGAAACTGACCGAAATCCGACGCGGGATCATCGATATCATCGCCGGAGAACGCTATCATCAACTCGGCAACGGTTCCCGGAAACACCGCATCGACGAGACGCTGACGCTCACCTTCGACGGCGACCGTGAGGATCAGCTCTACCCGAACGGCCAGACGATCATCCTCTCCGGTGCCATCCCGCTGGCCACCTACTGGAACGCCGGTTCCGGCGTGGGCGACCACCTCAATCAAAATGACATCGAATGGAAGGACAATCTTCTCCTCGACATCCTGGAAGGAGAGGACTTCGAAGAGCAGCACTGGACGGAGGAGCGCGGCAAGGAAACGATCCTCAACCCGCGCGACTACGATTACAAGGCGGAGCTCGTCGTCGACGTCGGCGACGGCAACAGTGCCTTCGTCCTGGAGGGCAAGGGGACGCTCGTCTTGCGCGACATCGAGATCAAGCTCAAGTCCGGCCGGCTCTTCGAGAACCGCGGTGATGTGAAGGTCGTCCTCTCGCGCGCCTTCATCGACGTCGACACCGAACACGATCCGAACGACGCGATCCTCGTCCATCGCTTCGACGCCGATTCAAAATCCTGGAACGACGAATGGCGGCGCCCCCCAAAACACCTCGGCAGCCGCATGACCTTTTGGGAGGCACGCAACCCGCTCGTCCTTCGTCGCGTTGAGGGCGATGAATACTTCGAGCCGCAGCTGGACGAGGAGATCGAGCCCTCGATCATCCGCCTGCGCGGCGAGGCCCCGCTCTTCGCGGACGAGACCGACGATGTCGTGCCGCTCTTCATGGGCCCGCACGACCTGGAGTGGCTCCAGTTCGACCGGCCAAGTGACATGCCGCCGCCGGAGCGCGCCGCGACGAGGGCGATGAGTGCCCCCATCGCTTGCGAGCAGCGCTTCCCCGACGGCTGCGTCCTGGAGGAGTGGGTCACCACCGCCCTGCGCTTGCGCAGCGGCGATGTCGTCAAGCCGCTCCATCATATGTGTCTTATCGGCTGCGCGCCCGACTCCTCGATCTGGGGGATCGAATACCGGACGCTGGAGAACGGGGAGCACATCGCGATCCTCAAGCTCGACGACTATGATCCGGAAACCGACCGGCTCGTCGACGGCTACGGCGCGCCGATCATGGTGACGGTCCCGACCTGTCCGGATGGAACGCCGATGAACATCTCCGGCACGGGCGAGGCCTGTCCGATCGACAACGGCCGCGTCGGCGACGAAGGTTCCATCGATTGCGAAGCGGGCTATGTGGAAGAGGCGGGGCACTGTGTCGAAAAGCGCTGCCCGGAGGGGATGGACTTCGATCCGGACGCCGCCGATGCGCACGAGCCCTACTGCTCCCTCGAGCACGATTACGAATGGGACGTCGACGGCAACGCGGTCTGGCCGGAGTGCCCGGGCGAGACGGTGCCCGACGGAATCGACACGCCCGCACTCGTCGATCCGGACGATCGGTTCGGCGGGTGGATCCACTGCATCTGCCCCGATCGCAGCGAACCGGTCCTCTATCGCGGACGCCTGCGCTGTGACATCGATGCGCCCGCGGATGATCCCACGCCGGGCGACGACGGCGAGACACCGCCGGACAAACAAGACGATCCCCCCGCCAACGAACCGCCGGACGATGACGATGACGACGACGGCGATGACGGCGCCGATCTGAACAGCAGCAGCGATGCAAACGACGGCTGCAATCCGCTGACCGGCCGCTGCGACGACGATGCGGATGATCCGACCGAAGACCCCACCTTCAGTGCAACGGGCGACGCCGACGCGTTCGTCTCCGGCTGCACGCTGACCGCGGGCGGCGCAGGCGATGCGCGCGGCATCCTCCTCATCCTCCTGATGGGGATCGTCTCGCTGGCCCTCATGCGGCCGCGACGCAAGGCGGCCTGATCAGGCCACCGGGGCATTCACCGAAAAGATGACGCGATGGACGAGCCGACGGCCGTCGGCCTGCGGGATCGCCTCCTCGTGTCGCCAGGAGACGAAGGGGAGGTTGAGCGATTCGAGCTGTTGGCGCAAGAGCGGCGCGAAGCGTTCATACGCGCGCTCGCAGAGCTCGATCCGTCCCCCCGCCAAATCCAACCAGCAGCGCGCCCCCTCCCCCGTCCCCTCCAGGTCAATGCGGCAGCACCCCCGCTCGCTGAAGCGGGCGAGGGCGATCCCGAACCGATCGTCCTCCGACGCGCACGCATCGAGCTCGAAGGCGCGGGCCAGGAAGGGAAGTGCAGTCTCCCAGAGGCGGCGCGCACCCGGCGACCACCCCCGCTCCAATGCGTGGGCCTCCACGAGCCGGCGCAGGCGCGCCTCGCGTTCCAGCACGCGCTCGCGGGAGAAGAGGCGCTCCGCGCCCACCACCGGTCGGCCGCAGTCGTGCTCCGCGCGCAGCCGGCGCGACGACTCCCGGCAGGCGGCGTGCCACTGCTCCTCCCAGTCGCCCTCCTCCATCTCGGCGGCCTCCGCGAGAAAGTCGGCGATCGTCTGCTTGTCCTGTTCGGTGGAATGCTCGATCGGGGAATCGTCCTGTGGGGATGCGGCGTCGCTCTCCCGGCGGGAATGGATACGGACGGCCTTGGCCTCGCCCATGGATGCCCCTTCCACGGTCAAAAGGCCCCCTCCAGGAGAATTATCGGCAGGAGCACCCCCTCGCGTTGCGGGCGCCGTGCATTTTTTCGGGAATGTCAAAAAACCGACTCTCGTTCGGAATAATCGTCAATCATTTGACCACATTAGCACGTTTTTGCCCTTTCCACCATTCGCGGACCGGGGACCCACCACAATATCAAGGAATTAGCGGGACATCCCGCACGATCCATTTGGCATGGGCCTTGCTCATTTCAGGGGGTGGTGGCGAAAGAAGAGAGGGGTGCTCCATGAAAAAGCGTCGCGCGACCGAGCCCTTCCTGAAGGAGCTCCGGAAGGTGATCGAGGAGCTGGCGAGGATGAAACCGGGCGAGGTTCACGTCCTGAGCGTCAACGCCAACTACGGACGCTACGAGATCGTCATCGGCGCCGAGCACGGCAAACGCGGCCGTCGAAGGGCGCGCGTCCGGCCGATCGAGATCAACGGTGAGATCCACCACCTCTTCGTCTCGCCGCGTCGCGTGCGCGCGATGCCCTCGAAGAACCAGGTGCTCGAGAACTTGAAGGACACGGTCATCGTCCGCGACCTGACCGTCCACATGGTCGATCCGGAGGGCGACGGCAAACACCTCGAACCATCGGACGACGGCAACAACGGGATCCATATCCGCGAGTACATCAACCTCGCCGGCGCGCGCGGCAAGGAGCTCCTCGAGGAGGTCGAGCACAGCGACCGCATCTCGATGGCGGCCTATCGCATCATCCAGGATGACATCCTCGGCGCGCTCAAGATGCAGCGGAACAAACGACGCCGCGAGCGAGCACAGCGCATGCACTGAAACCATTCCCTATTTTTCGGAGATCACTTGGAGCCCAAGCTCCGCGAGCTGCTCTGCGGAGACCGTGGAGGGCGATTCGGCCATCAGGTCGGCGGCGCGCGTCGTCTTCGGGAAGGCGATGACGTCGCGGATGTTGTCGGTGCCGGCGAGCAGCATCACCAACCGATCGAGCCCCAGGGCGATCCCGCCGTGCGGCGGCGCCCCGTGCTCGAGCGCATCGAGCAGAAAGCCGAACTTCGCGCGCGCCTCCCCCTCGTCGATGCCGAGCGTCGCGAAGACCTTTTGCTGCAGATCGCTGCGGTGGATGCGGATGGATCCGCCGCCGACTTCGTTTCCGTTGAGGACGATGTCGTAGGCGAGCGAACGCACGCGGCCAGGGTCGCTCTCGAGCAGCGATACATCCTCCGGATGCGGCGCTGTGAAGGGATGGTGCACCGCCATGTGCCGATGCTCCTCCCCGCTCCACTCGAGCAGCGGGAAATCGACGACCCAGAAGAGATCCCAGCGCGATTCGTCCAGCAGCCCCAGCCGCTTTCCCAATTGCACGCGGATCGTGCCGAGCGCGTCGTTGACGACGCCCTTCGCATCGGCGACGAGCAGGACGATGTCGCCCTCCTTCGCCGCGGCGACCTTCGTGAGCTCCTGCTTCTCGGCGTCGCTCACAAATTTCGCGATCGGCCCCTTCATGCCGTCGGGCGCGAGCTTGACCCAGGCGAGTCCCTTCGCCCCGAATGACTTCGCCGTCTCCTCCAGCTCGCCGATCGCCTTGCGCGAGAGCTCCTGCGCGCCGACGTTGAGACCCTTGACGATCCCGCCGGCCTCCACCGCCTTCGCGAAGGCGTTGAAGCCGGAGCCGCGGAAACACTCGGTCAGATCGCAGAGCGTCCAGGGGATGCGCCGGTCGGGGCGGTCGCTCCCGTAGAGGCGCATCGCTTCATCATAGGGAACGCGCTCCAACGGAGTGCTCACGTCGACGCCGCGGACCTCACCCAGCACCCTCTTGAAGAGGCCGTCCATGATGGCGATGAGCCCGTCGCGATCGAGGAAGGAGGTCTCGATGTCCACCTGCGTGAACTCCGGCTGACGATCGGCGCGCAGGTCCTCGTCGCGAAAGCACTTCACGATCTGGAAGTAGCGGTCGCATCCGGCGATCATCAGGAGCTGCTTGAAGATCTGCGGGCTCTGCGGCAGCGCGTAGAAGCTCCCGCGCTTGATGCGCGAGGGAACGAGGTAGTCGCGCGCCCCCTCGGGGGTGCTCTTCGTCAGCACCGGCGTCTCGACCTCGAGGAACCCCTCCTCGGAGAGAAAGCGGCGCACGACCTGCGCAGTGCGATGGCGAAGCGCCAGAATCTCCTGCATGCGCGGGCGACGCAGATCCAGGTAGCGGTATTTGAGCCGCAGCTCCTCGGAGGCGTCGACGTCGTCCTCGACGAGAAAGGGGGGCGACTTCGCCGTGTTGAGGACCTCGATCTGCTCGACGGCGACCTCGATCGCGCCGGTCGCCATCTCCGGATTCTCCTGTCCGGCGGGGCGACGCGCGACCGTCCCCTCGACCTGTACGACGTATTCGTAACGCAAGCCCTCGGCGGCCTTCACGGTCGCGGCGTCGGCCGCCTCCGGGTTGATCGTCACCTGTGTGATACCAAAGCGATCGCGCAACCCGACGAAGATCAGCCCGCCCAGGTCGCGTCGCGAGTGGACCCAGCCCTGGAGGACGACGCGCGCCCCCTCGTCCTTCGCCGTCAGTTGGCCGCAGGTATGTGTGCGCTGTTTCATACTGACTTCCTTTGCGGGAAACGCCAGCAACGCAAGCAACGCAAGCAACGAAAAAAACGTTGCTGGCGTTGCTCGCCTTGCTTGCGTTGCTGGCGCCTATCCTCCAATTTCCACGAAGTGCAGCGGCAGGTCGCGCAGGCGAACCGTCTGCTGCGTCTGGGCGCGCATGTCGCGTACGACCGCCTCGCCCTTCGCGATCTCCTCGTCGCCGACGATCACGACAGACTCGGCGCCGATCCGGTTGGCCATGCGCATCTGCGCCTTGAGCGAGCGCCCGGCGAAGTCCCACTCGGCGCGCACGCCGTCGCGACGGATCGTCTGGACGATCGGCAGCATCGCGCGGCGCGCCGGCTCGCCCATCAGCGCGAAGAAGACGAGGTCCTCGGTGCGCCCATCCATCCCCTGCTCGCGCAGCAGCAGCAACAGCCGCTCCACGCCGAGCGCGAAACCGATGCCCGCGACGTCCGGGCCGCCGAGCGCCGCGACGAGACCGTCGAAGCGCCCCCCCGCCGCAACGGCATTCTGTGCGCCGAGCGCAGTGGTCGTGATCTCGAAGGCGGTGCGCACGTAGTAGTCGAGCCCGCGCACGATCCGCTCGTTGTGCACGAACGGGACGCCCACGAGCTCCAGACCCTCGCGCACCGCTTGGAAGTGGGCGACGCAGTCCTCACACCAGTGATCGGGGAGGCGCGGCGCCTCGGCGACGATCGCGCGGCAGGTTTCTACCTTGCAGTCGAGAACGCGCAGCGGGTTGCGCTCCAGGCGCCGACGGCAGTCGTCGCAGAGCGCATCACGCGTCCCCTCCAGGAAAGCGACGAGCGCGTCGTTGAAGCCCGGCCGGCAGGCGACACAGCCGATGGAGTTGATCTCGATCGTGAGCCCCGTGACACCGACGTCCTCGAGGAAGTGCGCCGCCATCGCGATGACCTCCGCGTCGGCGAAGGGGTCCTCGACCCCCAACAGCTCGCAGCCGATCTGGTGGAATTGGCGCTGGCGCCCTTTCTGGGGGCGCTCGCGGCGAAACATCGGCCCCAGGTAGAAGTAGCGCGCCAGCGGGTTCTGCGTGTCCACGCCCGCGTCGATATAGGCGCGCGCGACCGAGGCGGTCCCCTCCGGACGAAGGGCCAGCGCCTCCTCCCCCTGGTCGACGAAGTGGTACATCTCCTTCTCGACGATGGAGGTCGTCTCGCCGACGCCGCGTCGGAAGAGCTCCAGGCGCTCGACGACCGGCGTGCGGATCTCGCGGTAGCCGTAGGTCGTAAAGACCCGGCGCGCGATCTCCTCCACCCCCTGCCACTCGCTCGTCTCGGGGGGGAGGATGTCGACCATCCCCTTGACCGCTGCGATCTTTTTGCCCTTGGAAGCCATCGGTGGGGTCCAGGAGTACCAGCGTGTACTACCCCTGTCAACGCAGCTTGCGGGGAGGGGCGGAAATACGGTATGATGACGCCCAATGCGCACACTCCGACTGATTCCCCTCCTCTGTGCAGCGGCCCTGGCGGCCGGCTGCTACAACCCCTTTAGCAATCCCTTCGACTTCGGCGGTGGCGGTGGCGGGGGGGACGACGACGACGCCCAGCCGGCGCGCGTCGTCGAGGCGACCGACACGCTCGCGCTGGCCGTGGGCGGCGTCGCCCCGGGGCGCGACGAGCTCCTCTTCATCGACGCGAACGGCGACCCGCGCGACTTCGGAAATGGGACGCTCGCCTGCGAGCCGGACGATGACATCCTGATCGTGCGGACGCGCCCCGACTTCGAGACAGCGGCGACCGGCAGCGGCGTGCAGCTCGTCGCGACGGCACCCGGGATCACGGCGGTGCGCTGCACGCTCGACGACGCGGCGCTCGACGAGGTCTTCGAGATCACCGTCCCCCCGCAGTCGCTCATCCAGATCCTTATCGCCGAGGCGGGGGGACAGCTCGCCGACGAGGCGCAGCTCGATCCCGACTACCCGGACGACGAGGTCGTCCTGCTCGCGAGTATCAGCCCCACCGGCGATGCGATCGGCGCGGTGATCCGCAACCGGATCGACCAGATCGAGTTCAACGACAACCCCGCTCTCTTCAATGCCGACGAGGATGACTACGACCGCGATCCGCCGGCGTCCTATTACGATGCCGTCATCCTCGCGGAGAACCAGTTCTCCCCCACCGATCCGGACGACCCGACCTACGAGACCTTCTCCAACGCCCAGGACCGCAACTTCTTGGAGGAGGAGTGGCTCGTCGCCTACGACCAGGCGGTGCTGACGGCGGCGGCGATCTTCAACGGCGACGCGATCGATCCGACCGTCGGCGCCTTCGCCTTCCGCTCGCCCACCGAATCGCAGTGGGCCTCGATCTCGCACGCGCAGCAGTTCTCCCCCTACGAGATCCCGGAGGACGCCGGCTTCACCGACGCGAGCTTCCCCGCCTACGCCCCGATCCAGCTGCTCATCCACCCGGACGTCTGGCGCTACGAGGATGGCCGCCCCGCCTTCGTCTTCGCGCGCGAACGCCAGACGACCGACTACGCGATCACCACATCACCGTAGAAGCAGACCCGAGACACGAGACCGTAGACTGTAGACTCAAGGGCAAACCGCTCCGACGACCAATGTCTCCGGTCTCCGGTCTCCGGTCTCCGGTCTCCGGTCTCCGGTCTCCGGTCTCCGGTCTGCCTTACCGTCTTTCAGAGGGGGGATCGGCCGGGACCTGGGGTGCCAAGCGCAGGTCCTCGCCGACGCTCTCGACGACATCCGGAGCGAGCGGCAGCGTCGCGCGGCGGACGAAGCCCTCGAAGAGGGCGTTGTCGCAGATGACGTTGACCAGCCGTGGGTTCCCATTGGAGAGGGCGTGGATGCGCTGCATCGCGTCCACGGAGAAGAGCTGCCGGCTCGATCCGGCGTGAAAGGTGCGAAAACGTACGTAGTCGACCAGGACCTCCGGCGAGAGGTTCTTGAGCTCACAGCGCACCGCCATGCGCTGCTTGAGCGCCGGTTCGGAGCGGAGGCACTGATCCAGCTCCGGCATCCCCACCATGACGATCGAGAGGAGCTTGGCGTTGGGCAGCTCGAGATTGAGCAACCCGCGCAGCTCCTCGAGCGCACCGGTATTGCGCAGCATGTGCGCCTCGTCGAGGATGATGACCGAACGCCGCCCCTCCTCGGCAATCTCCGAGAGGCGCCGGTAGAGGCCGCCGATCACGTCGACCTTCTTCGCGTCGATCGACTCCACGCCGAACTGCGAGGCGATGCGGCGTACGAGCCACTCGCCGGTGACGTCGGCGTGGAGGATGACGAGCATCGAGACCTCGTACTCCTCCTCGGGGAGCGCCTCGAGGAGCCGGCGCGCCAAGAGCGTCTTGCCGGTGCCGACATCGCCCACCAGGACAGCGAGCCCCTTCATCGTGGCGACCGCGCGCGAGAGGCGCAGGAATGCCCGGTCGTGCTGCTCGTTGTGATAGTAGAAATTCGTGAGCGGCACGATCGAGAAGGGCTCTTCCTGCAGACCGTAGTATTGAAGGTGATCCATAGCGTTAGACGTAGGATATCTTCTTCGTCCCCTTTGGCTTTTCCTCCCTCTTCTTTTCTTTCTCCTTCTCCGGCGACGGCTCCTTGGGCTCGTCCGTTCGCTCCGCATCCGCTGCTTCGGCGGGGGACTCGTCCGGAGTCGCCTCCGGCTGGACCGCTTCGACCGCCGGTGCTGAAGGCGCGGCGCGACCCAGGAGGGAGGCGATGCGCGTCAGGCGCTCGCGCACGGTGCTGTCGTCGGGGTCGGCCTCCAAGCAGGCGTTGTAGATGGATTCCGCCTTCTCGAACTCGGCGCGCGCCTCGTCGCTGAGCCCTGTCCCCAGATAGACCTGCCCGAGGTCAAAGGCGGCCTCGGCGGCGCGCCGATCGGGCGCGGCCTTCGGCGGCGGGGGCGGCGGTTCGGGTGCCGGGGCCGGCGGCTCCTCCTCGCGTTTCGCCTGCGGCGCGGGCGCGGGCGGCGAGGCAGGCGCCTCCTCCGGAAGTTCCTCGCCCGCCTCCTCGGCGGCCTGCCGCCGATTCTCCGCCGCCTCCTCCTCCTCGCGCGTCTTCTGCGCGCGCGCCGAGAGCTCGGCGATCGCGCCGGGCTTCAGTTCATTGACGCGCGCCTCCAGGCGATCCTCCTCGTCGGGGAGGAGGACGAGGATATCGTAGTAGGCCTGAAGCGCCGCATCGACATTGCCCGCCGCGGCCTGCAAGTCGGCCAACTGCATGTACTTTCCACGCGCCGTCTCGCTTTGATTCTGCGCGGCATAGAGGTGCGCCATGAGGTCGAGCAGCTGCGCATCCTTCTCGACGAAGGCGCTCCCCGCCTCGAGCCACTTGAGCGCCTTCTTGTGCTCGCCGACCCGCTCGTAGATCGTGATGACCTTGCGGATCATCTCCTCGTTCTCCGGGCGATGCGCCAGGATCTTCTCGTAGACGTCGGCGAGGCGCTCCGGCCGCTCGCCCGAGCCCTCCAGCAGGCGCGCGAAGTCCTCGTACTGGTCGATCGCGTCGTCGATCCGCCCCTCGCGCTGATAGAGCTCCGCCAGCCGGATCTTCGCGGTGCCGTCCGCCGGACGCAGTCGCACGATCCGCGCGCGCAGGTCCAGCACGCGGTCGACCTCCCCCTTCTGGTCAAGCGCGCTCGCCAGGATGTCGTACTGGCGTACCGCGTCCTGCGGCAGCCCCATCTGTTCGTAGAGGACGCCGAGCTGTTCGTTGATCTCGATGAGCGAGGGGTTGAGGCGCAACACGTTCTTATAGACGGTCACCGCCTTGAGGTAGAAGCCCTCCGCCGCGTAAGCGTCGGCCACCTCGCGATAGATGCGAATGGCATCCTGGATCTGCTTGCGCTTGACGTAGAGCTCGGCAATGCGCAGATTGATGCGCAGGTCGTTCGGATCGACGAGGAGGATCTTCTCGTACTCGCGGATGGCCTTGTCGAAACGCCCCTCCTCGATGAAGAGGCGGGCCTGTTCGAGGATCTTCTCCTTGTTGACGATGTTCTTCGATTCCACCATGCCGGCCCCGCGCGCCACCGCGCGCGCGCTCAGGCGAGGGACGCCAATCCCCGCTGCGCAGGTTCGTTGTTCGGATCACGCTCGAGGATCGAGCGAAAGATACGGCGGGCCTCGTCATGGTGACCCTGCGAGGCGTAGATCGTCGCCATGGTGACCGTCTTCCAGGAGGACATCTCATCGCACTCCGTCTCCGTGGAGGAGACCGCGTCACGAGGGGCGGGTGCACACATCGTCTCGCCGCGGCGGCGCTGTGCGATCTCCGCGAGCAGCCCCTGCGCACTCCCGTTCTCGGGCATGATCGAGAGCGCCGCGCGCACCGCCTCCTCGGCCTCCTCCCAGTTCCCGCGCTTCATGTGCACCTTTGCGAGCGCCACGTGCCCACTGACGAGCCGTGGATGCCGCTCCAGACCGCGGCGACAGATCGCGAGCGCTTCATCGACCATATTATAGAGGAGGAAGTATTCCGCCATGGGGACGAAGGCGATCGAGCCAGGATCGTCCTGCCACTGCTTGGAGTATCGAAGAAAATGCGAATTGTTGAGGAGTTGCGGATGCATTTCCCTTTCGATTACACAAAAGCCCTTGCTGAGGCAAGGGCCGATATACCGGGGGCACAAAAACAAAAGGCATTCTTCAGTCGGGAAAGATGCGATCCTTCTCGGAGAGCTTGAGCCCGAGCGCGAGGAGTATCTTTCGCTTCGTGTCCATGCGACAGGGCATGCCGTTCTCGACGCGATCGATCGTGAGCGCGGAAAGCCCCGCCTTGCGGGCGAGCTCCGCCTTGCTCATGAGGAGCTCCTCGCGAAATTTTTGAACATTGTTCTGTATCGTCTTCTTATCGATCATTTTGGGCACCAAAAAAACCCGAAATCGGGTCTCTGAAATCGTTTCCCCACTCAGGAATGACGATTATACACACTTTGAGGGCAAAATGGTCAAGCAATTTTGAAACTTTTATTTAATTTAGAGATAATTAATATTAATTATATGACTCTAAAGGGGTTTTCCACAGCCCCACTTGGCTCTCTCCAGCCGCGTCATCTTGTGGATAACTTATCGCAGAAAGCCGGCGTACCACCGTAAAAAGTTGTTCCCAAAGAAGAAATAGAGCATCCCCCCAGCCACCAGGAAGGGGCCGAAAGGTATGGCGTATTTCATTCCCTTGCGCAAGATCAAAACGAGGATCAGCCCCACGATCGATCCCAACAGCGATGCGGCGAAGAGGGTGAGGATCGCTGCGCGCCAGCCGAGGAAGGCGCCGAGCATCGCGATGAGCTTGATGTCGCCGCCGCCCAGCCCCTCTTGCTTCTTGAGCTTCTCGTAGGCAAAGGCGACGAGGAAGAGCACCCCGCCCCCGACGAGCGCTCCCAAGAGGCCGTCGAGCGCCGCCCACCCGTAGCCCATCGAGGCATGCGTAATCGTGTGCACCGCGATGCCCACCGGGATCCCCGGCAGCGAGATCTCGTCCGGGATGATGCGATGCTCCAAATCGATCACCGTCACGATGACGAGCGGGACGAAGAGGAGACAAAAATAGAGGAGGTAGTCGATCGGGTCGCCCGTCCACCACCAGACCAGCAGCGAGAGGAGAATCGTGAAGAGCTCCACGAGCGGATAGCGCACGGAGATTCGCTCGCGGCACGTCCGACAGCGGCCCCGCAGGAAGAGATAGGAGAGCACCGGGACGTTCTCCCACCAGGCGAGGCGGTGGCCGCAGCGCGGACAGTGCGAGGGGGGGCGAACGATCGATTCGTCGCGCGGCATCCGCCAAATGCAGACGTTGGCGAAGCTGCCGAGGATCGCCCCCAGCAGGCCGGCGATGATCGTGAGAAACCAGACGGGAAGGACATCGAGCATGAGCGCACTCTAGCACATCCATCCCTCCCTGCCAAAGCGCTCCGCGTGCGGGGAGTCCGGCCTTGCCATCGGAAAGGACGCTGTGGTAGAGCCCGAGAAACGTTCACGATCGAGGGAGCAGCCCGTGCCGAAACCGCCGCGTCCGGAAGCTCAGTACTTCGGCCAGATCGACGTTCGCCAGAAGCGGCGCATGTCGGAGGCCCGTCGCGACGAGCAGGAGCGCGAGGAGCGCCAGCGGCTGCGCGAGCTGCACCGTCACCACTGCGGGCTCTGCGGCGGGCAGCTGGAGGCGCAGTCCTTCAAGGGGGAGTCTGTGCTGCGCTGCCGCGGCTGCAGCGCGACGCTACTGGAGCGCGGCGTCCTGGAACGCCTCTCCGGGCCTGAGCGCCGCTGGGTGCAGTCCTTCCTCGACATCTTTCGCTTCTGACCGACGACGTTCATGACGAAATCAAACGCCGACATCGAAGCCATCGTCGAACGGATGGCGAAGCTCGCCCGCCTCGACTTCAGCGAGGAGGAGCGCCGCCGCTCCGTCGAGAAGGTCGGCGCCGTCCTCGCATACGTCGAGCAGCTGGGCGAGCTCGACACGGAGGGGATCGCGCCGACCGCGCACGCCCTGGAGAGCGGCACCGATCTGCGCGAGGACGCCGTCGTCCCCTCCACGATGGCGGAGCAACTGCGCGATGCGGCGCCCGAGCGCGACGGTGACTTCATCCAGGTCCCCAAGGTGATCGACGGTGAATGACCGCACCCACAGCGAAGGAATCCGGGGGCTGACGCTCGCCGCACTCGCCGAGCGCATCCGCGCAGGCGAGATTCGCTCGCGCGAAGCGACCGACGCCTACCTCGACGCGATCGCCGCGGAGGACGCCGAGCTCGGCTGCTATCTCGCCGTCACCGCCGATGCAGCACACGCGCGCGCCGACGCCGCCGACGCCCGCCTCGCCAAAGGCGCGGGCGCCCCGCTCGAAGGGGTGCCGATCGCGCTCAAGGACATCTTCTGCACGAAGGGGATCCCCACCACCTGCGCCTCGCGCATCCTGGAGAGGTACCTCCCCCCCTACGACGCCACGGCGACCGCACGGCTCGCCGAGTCGGGCACGGTCCTGCTGGGCAAACTCAACATGGACGAGTTCGCGATGGGATCGTCCAACGAGTTCTCCGCCTTTCATCCGGTGCGCAACCCGTGGAACCGCGCGTACACGCCGGGGGGATCGAGCGGCGGCGCGGCGGCGGCGGTCGCGGCGGGGCTCGCGCCTGCGGCGCTCGGCACCGACACCGGCGGCTCGGTGCGCCAGCCCGCGGCGCTCTGCGGCGTGGTCGGGATGAAGCCGACCTACGGGCGCGTCAGCCGTTACGGGATCGTCGCCTACGCGAGTTCGCTCGACCAGGTGGGCCCGATCACGCGCGACGTCACCGACTGCGCGCTGCTGCTTCGCGCCATCGCCGGGCGCGACGAGCGCGACGCCACCAGCGCGCCGGTCCCCGTCCCCGACTACGCGGCGGGGCTCACCGGATCGGTGAAGGGGCTGCGCATCGGACTCCCGAAGGAGTACTTCGTCGAGGGGATCGACCCGGAGGTCGAGGAGGCGGTGCGCGCCGCATCGACGGTGCTGGAGCAGGCCGGCGCGACGATCGAGGAGGTTTCACTCCCGCACACGCGCTACGCCGTCCCCTGCTACTACATCATCGCGCCGGCGGAGTGCTCGGCGAACCTCGCGCGCTACGACGGCATCCGTTATGGACACCGCGATCCGAAGGCGGCCGATCTCTTCGACCTCTACACGCGGGACCGCACGCAGGGCTTCGGCCCCGAGGTGACGCTTCGGATCATCGTCGGCACCTACGTCCTCTCGGCGGGCTACTACGACGCCTACTACCGCAAGGCGCAGAAGGTGCGCACGCTCATCAAGCGCGACTTCCTCGAGGCCTTCGAACGATGCGACGCGCTGCTCGCCCCCGTGACGCCGACGCCCGCCTTCAAACTGGGCGAGAAGATCGACGATCCGATCAAAATGTACCTCAACGACATATTCACGATCCCGGTCAACCTCGCGGGACTGCCGGGGCTCTCGATCCCCTGCGGCGTCTCGAAGACAAACCTCCCGATCGGCCTGCAGCTGATCGGCAAGCCCTTCGATGAAGGGACAATTTTGAATGTGGGATACGCGTATGAACAGGCAACGGAGTGGACGACACGCATCCCGGTGAAGCCATGACCGTTTACGAACCCGTCATCGGATTGGAGGTTCACGCGCAGCTCAGGACGCGGAGCAAGATGTTCTGCGGCTGCTCGACCTCGTTCGGCGATCCGCCGAATACGAACATCTGCCCGGTCTGCATGGGACATCCCGGCACGCTCCCGGTCGTCAACCGCGCGGCCATCGAAATGGCGGTCAAGACGGGACTGGCACTCGGCTGCGACATCCAGGAGCAGAGCGTCTTCGCGCGCAAGAACTACTTCTACCCCGACCTGCCGAAGGCCTACCAGATCTCGCAGTACGAGTTTCCGCTCTGCTTCGGCGGCCGCGTGCCGATCCGCACCGACGGTGCGGTGAAGGAGATCGCGCTCATCCGCATCCACCTCGAGGAGGATGCGGGGAAGCTGCTGCACGACTATGGTCACGAAAACGCGAGCCATGTCGACTTCAACCGCTGTGGCGTGCCGCTCATCGAGATCGTCTCGGGCCCCGACTTGCGTTCCCCACGCGAAGCGGGCGACTACCTGCGCACGCTTCGCAACGTGCTCGTCTACCTCGACGTCTGCGAGGGCAACCTCCAGGAGGGGAATTTCCGCTGCGACGCGAACATCTCAATCCGTCCGAGGGGACAGGAGCAGTTCGGGACGCGCACGGAGATGAAGAACCTCAACTCCTTCCGCGCGGTCGAGCGCGCGATCGCCTACGAGATCGAGCGGCAGACGAAGGTGCTGGACGACGGCGGCACGGTCGTTCAGGAGACGCGGCTCTGGAACGACGCGGCCGGACGCACCGAATCGATGCGCTCGAAGGAGGAGGCGCACGACTACCGCTACTTTCCCGACCCGGACCTCTTGCCGCTCGTCGTCGACGAGCGCCAGATCGCCCGAATCCGCGAGACGCTCCCGGAGCTCGCCGGCGCACGCGCCGAGCGCTTCGTCCACGAACACGGCATCCCGGACGCGGACGCGATCGTGCTGACCGACGACAAGACGCTCGCCGACTACTTCGAGCAGGTTGTCGCCGCCGGCGCGCCGGCGAAGAAGGCGGCGAACTGGATCCTCTCGGAGCTGCTGCGCGTCCTCAAGGAGGTCGAGGAGGGGGTGGCGGCGAGCCCCGTGACGAGCGGGCAGCTGGCCGAACTCATCCGGCTGGTCGAGGAGGGGACGATCTCCGGCAAGATCGCCAAGGAGGTCGTCGAAGAGATGGCGACCACCGGCGACGACGCCGCAGCGATCGTCGAGCGCAAGGGGCTGCGCCAGCTCTCCGACGCGGGCGAGCTGGAGCAAATCGTCGACGAGGTCATCGCCGCGAATCCGAAGCAGCTCGAACAGTACCGCGGCGGGAAGACGGCGGTGATGGGATTCTTCGTCGGTCAGGTGATGAAGGCGACGAAGGGCCAGGCGAACCCGAAGTTGGTCAACGAACTGTTGAAAAAGAAACTGTAACGCCATCACACGATACTTGTTTCCTCGACTTACGAGTCACGAATTACGAATCACGAGTCACGGGAGTACATTCATGGGTACCATCAAGACGATCGAATGGAAGGACAACACCGTCGTGCTCCTCGACCAGCGACGCCTGCCGACCGAGGAGGTCTACAACACCTACGAGGATTACCTGAGCTTGGCGCAGGCGATCCAGAACATGGTCGTGCGCGGCGCTCCGGCGATCGGCGTCGCGGCGGCGATGGGCGTGGCGCTCGGCGCGCTGGGCATCGGCGTCTCCACCTTCGAGGCCTACTACGAGAAGCTCGTCGGCATCTGCAACCGCATCGCCGAGACGCGCCCGACGGCGGTCAACCTCTTCTGGGCGATCGACCGGATGAAGGCCTGCGCGATCGCGAACAAGGACCGTCCGCTGGAGGAGATCACCGAGCTGCTCCGCCAGGAGGCGCTCGCGATCCACGCGGAGGATATCGCCGCCAACCGCGCGATCGGCCGCTTCGGACAGCAGCTCCTCCAGGACGGGATGAACGTGCTCACGCACTGCAACGCGGGGGCGCTCGCCACCGCCGGCTTCGGCACCGCGCTGGGCGTCATCTACGCCGCCGCGGACGCGGACAAGAACATCCACGTCTTCGCCTCGGAGACGCGCCCGCGCCTGCAGGGAGCGCAGCTCACCGCATGGGAGCTGCAGAAGCACGGCCTCGACGTCACCGTGCTGGCCGACACGATGGTCGGCTCCACGATGCAACGCGGGATGATCGACGCCTGCGTCGTCGGCGCCGACCGCATCGCCGCCAACGGCGACGTGGCGAACAAGATCGGCACCTACCAGGTGGCCGTTCTGGCGAAGCGGCACAAGATCCCCTTCTACGTCGCCGCCCCGCTCTCGACGATCGATCCGAAGATCGCGACCGGCGACGAGATCCCGATCGAGGAGCGCGATCCCGAGGAGGTCACGCACATCCGCGGACAACAGATCACCCCCGACTTCGTGAAGGTCCTCAATCCCGCCTTCGACGTGACCCCGGCCGAGCTCGTCACCGGGATCATCACCGACCGCGGCGTCCTGGAAGCACCCTACGAAAAAGCAATTGCAGGGATGTTTGCAGACTCGGAACGCTGATCGCTCTTCACACTTCCTTTCGACGAAGGGGCGACCCCCATCGCCTGTCGTCGCGAACGCAAAGAGACATGGAGCGGTGTGACATGGGGGGCGTAGGAGCTGTTCCGCGAGGAGACTCGATGAGCGCCGTATCCAAGCCGAAAGATGCCCGGCGCGAAGAGTGTCAGGCGGCGGAGGCGGCGTTTGAGCCGAGCCGCCGTTCCGAGCGGGACAGCCACGAGAGCCCCCGTCACACCGCGCGACATTTTTGCGAACCCCCATCGCCCGTCGCGAACGAAAACGAATCGGAGACGGGCTTCTGCGGGGTCCGTCCCCGTATCGAGTAGGAGGCCCCGGTCATGGTGAGTGACCGGGGCCGTCCTCTCACACCAC
>CAYPII010000036.1:0-3072 GCA_964410765.1 uncultured Myxococcales bacterium
CACTTACATGCTTCCAACACCCGTTTCTACCCACTCTTTCGGGAGAAGACCCACAAAAATGAACACCTAAATCCGATTCACATCAGGGGGCCCAAGTTGCTGGGACGAAGGGGGGTCTGGATAGGTGGGACGGGACAGTCGGTCGGTCATAAGCATGCTGCAGTCGCTTTCTGAGCAGCGTTTGTTCCTCCTTTGAGACGTACGATACTATGTTCTCACGCTTATGCCACTGACAGCGATGGATGAGCACCCGGCCGGCAAACGCCTTCCGGATGCCGGCCAAAAAACCTTGCGATCCGTCGACGACCACCAACAATCCCTGCTCGATCCTGAGCCCACGGGACATGAGTCCACGCAGAAATTCGCTCGTTACCCGCTCGTTCTCCGTGCTCGACTCGACAAACCCCAGCACCGCCTTCGGGCCCTCCATCGTCACCCCCAGCGCGACGATGAGGTTGTCGTCCGAAAACGTCTTCCCATCGATGACGATAGCTATGATGTCATGACCTGAGAGATCCCGCTCCTGCAGCGCCTTCAGCTGCCTGCCGCTCGCCCGAATGAATCGACGCGAGATCGTCGACGACGACAGACCAAATGCTTCCGGTACGGCCATCGCAGCAGACTCGTAGTCGCGGCACGACAGCCCCTTGAGCACACGGATCAGCGCCGCATCGTCGCAATCCTTCCCATGATGCAGCCGCCGATAGCTCCTCAGAGAGATCTCCTCCCCGCGAGCCCGATCGCGTACGCGTGGCACCTCGATCCCGACCCGCTGTCCGCCAATGACGATCGATCCGGGGTTGCTGCCGTATCGTGCCACAGGACCACGCGAATATCGCTCCCCCGCAAGCGATCTGACCTCGGCTTCGAGCTCCTCCTGGACCTTCATCAGCCCCAGCGGTATCAGCGCCTGGATCAGCTCCACGCGGCTGTCTGCGCTGAGTGCACCGTATTCATCGCTGCTCATCACCTTGACCATCTTTCGATATTTCCCCCTGGACTTACGGCTGATTCGAGATATTCTGCTCATGGCGGTTCCTCCTGTTTCGGTAGTGGTTGGCCTTCGGAAACCCACCTCTACCAGGTTTGGAACCGCTTTTCTTTACCCAATTTCAACTAGCTTTAGCACACGCTCCAAACTTACCCTCGTGGACGACATCATCCCTCATGGCCTCAGCGTCGGCCTGGAGGAGGAGTGGCCCTACAACACGGATGAGTGCGAGGCAGGAAGTTATTATAGCGACGTGATCGGTAAGACGATCCCCTGCTCAAACACCCGGCACCAGGGCATCCCCGATGAGTCGGCCCCCGTCGTGACGCTCCAGGGCGAGAGATTCAGGGCCTATGAGGAGGAGGGCATCCTCGAAAGCCAACACGGTCGCTGTGTGGACTACCTGGAGGAGGATGTTAGAGATTGGAAGTTGAAGAAAACCGCCGAATACATCCATGACATCATCAATGTACTGAAGCGTCCGGTGGGGCTCAAATTGCTGATCGCCCACTCAAATCAAATTCGAGTGGGTATCGTCGAGGAGGGTTTTCTGGTCCCGCTGGGCGAAGTAGCCGAGCATGGCATGGGGCACGCCGTCCTCGCCGTCGGCTATGTGAGGGAGAGAAATGTCCCGGATTTGGTGAAGCACCATCCCTCCTACATTTCCGACGATTATATCATTATCAAGAACTCCTGGTCTACGTTCCACGGAGACGGGGGCTTCGACTATATCCCGATTTCGCGCTTGACGGGTATATCGGAGATTTGCACCTACCGATACGATCTCACGTCGCGTCGCTACAAGAATTGCCCCGAACGGAACGCGTGGGGTGTCGAATAGACCGCATGGCTACTTCCCCATCTTCAGAATGAGAGAACCCACGCCCGGCACGATGGGCCTCCGTGTCGGCGACAGATAGTGCTTACCGCTCAGCCGCATCAACGGATAGCGACATGGAGCCGGGTAGGACTCCTGCTCGTCGCCATTGTCTTCACCTGTATTCCGCCGCGCTGGACGACGACGCGGCAGGTTTTCCGCAAACCCTCAAAGCGTCGTGGAAGGCACATTCCTATCGTAACCCGGTCATAGGGGCGGTGGTTCGCGGGGTTTGAATATTGCGCGAAGGTCTCCGGTCGGGAGGCCTGACATGCGAAGCATAGACGAAGAGCTTGAAGGTTTGCGACGGGCAGCGGATGCTCACCGGGAGCGGCGGCAAGAAGCTGGGCGACGGATTCGATGGCCATTGGAATTCAGAGGACCCCCCTCCACCACCCTCACCCGATCGCGTGGGAGATAGTGGAAGTACAGGAAGAGATCGGTCAGGACCATCAGGAAGTTGACCACGTAGAGCGCCACCACCCAATCCCAGTCGTGGATGTACTTGTGCACGATGCCGGCGCAGTAGCCGGCGGCGATGACGATCATGAAGAAGGGACTCTTACGGGCAGTTCGGTCCGAAGACCACGGTGACCTTCGTCGCCGCGGAGCAGTGTCGCAGCCCCAGGGCGTCGTCATAGGCGAATCCGTAGACGGTGTCGTTGCACATCGTGTGGACGTCGTTCACGTACTGCGTGTTCACCACCGGTCCGGCGTTGCACTCCGCCGAGGAGATCGGCGGCGTCGGGCAGCAGTAGATCACCGGCGGGTCGCTGTCCTCGTCGAGTCCGTAGCCGCCGTAGGTCGGGTAGTTGAACTTCTTGCAGGGCGAATAGCAGCCGATGAGCGAATCGGCGCCGTTCTTCACCTGCAGGTCGACGTCGGCGTACTGCGGGTAGTCGCTCCCGCCCTCGCCGGTGCTCAGGTCCTCGGAGGTGGGGCAGCTGGTGTAGTCGAGCCCCGAGCAGTCGACGGCATCGCACGGAGCGCTCGAATCGGTGACCGTGTTTCCGGAGACCGTCATCGTGAAGGGGAGCGTGAAGCCGTCGACCGCGCTCGCGTTCCAGAAGGTATCCCCCAGCTGATCGCCCTGCGGGTCGTAGGCGCACTGGGTCTGATCGGAGAGCGTGCAGCCCCAGGTCGACTCGAGCTTGGAGTCGACCGGCGGCGCGCATCCCTCGGCGGGGCAGGGCGCGGAGCTCTG
>CAYPII010000036.1:3082-18929 GCA_964410765.1 uncultured Myxococcales bacterium
GCTCTGCCCGACCGTGCAGTTGTTGCCGTCGTCGTCGCAGCCGCTCTTCGGCCAGAAGCGCGTCGAGGCGAGTCCCTCGTCGGGAATGCTGTAGTCGTAGTGATCGCCGGAGACGAGCTTCACCACCTCCGGCACGCCGGAGGGCATGTTCTGCTGCTGGATCCAGATCGTGTAGGAGCAGCTGTTGGTGATGCGCAGGCGCGTGGTCTGGTCGCCCCCGGAGTGCGTGCCGGTGTTGAAGCTCGCCATGAAGGGGGTGATCGCGGTGCCCCCCACCGTGATGTCGGAGGTGAGGCAGATCGCGTATTCGGTGTTCGACTGCAGCGAGGAGGCCGGGTCCAGGTCGGCGGTGCTGGCCGTCATCGGGCCGCCGACGGTGATGCTCGCCTCCAGCGCGTTGTCGGCGTTGCAGGTCGTCGCATCGAAGGTGGCCTTCGCGACCTGTGCGGAGGCGGATGGCGCGGGGACGATGAAGTAGCTCGTCGCCGTCACGGTCGCGCTGTCGACCTGGCCGGTGAAGGTGTAGCGAAAGGTCGAATCGGTGGCGATGTCGGTGCCGCCGTCGAGCGTGTTGACGTCGACGGGGGTCGTGCCGTCCCCGCCTCCACCCCCGCCTCCCCCGCCGCCGCCGTGCAGGGCGATGAGGGCGATACTGCCGACGGCGACGACGATGACCGCTGAGGAGACGAGGCGCTTCATGGGAACCCCCCTTGATGGTTACGGGAAGCTCTATCTCCGAAGCTGCCGAAAGACAAGGAGTCCTTTAGAAGCCCTTCGGGATGGTGCGCTCTTATCTATCCGGTCGCCACGCGGGCTTGCGCACGTGCACGATACCGAGCGCGACGAGGCACATGAGCACCGTCCCGCCGATGAGAAAGCCGACGTAAAAGAGGGGGCTCCCTGTCTCGATCTGCGCGGGCGGGAAGAAGGTGACGACGAAGGTGAAGAGCACGCCGAGGAAGCCCAGCCCCGCCACCAGCCACATGCCGACGTTGCCGCCCGGGATGCGGTAGGCGCGCTCGACGTCGGGCTGGGTGTAGCGCAGCCGGATCGCCGCCGCGAAGAGGAAGAGGTACATCAACAGATAGAGCACGATGCTGAAGGCCGAGAGGATCCAGTAGGAGCTGCTCACGGTAGGCATCAGCAGGAAGACGAGCGATATGATCGTGACGATGACCCCCTGCAGGATCAGGATGTTCGTCGGCACGTCGCGTTCGCTTACCTTCTGCAGCAGGGGCGGGAGATACCCCTCCTCGGCGGTGATCATCAGCCCCTTGGCGGGACCGATGATCCAGGCGGAGATCTCGCCGATCGCCCCACCCGCGATGAGCAAGCCCAGCACCGGAATGAGCCAGCCCAGGTCGTGGGCGTGGAAGAAGGTGCCGAAGGTCTCCATTACGCCCGACACCAGACTCAGCTCCTTCTGCGGGACGACGACGGCGATCGCCAGCGCCCCCAGCGTGAGCAACCCCAGCGAGACGACGGCGGCGAGCAGGATCGCGCGCGGAAAGGTGCGCTTCGGGTCGCGCACCTCCTGCGAGTGCGAGGCCGAGACCTCCATGCCGGAGAAGATGAGGAAGGCCCCGCCCAGAAAGACGATATTGCGGATGTTGCTCATGTCGGGGATCAGATCGCGTGCGGAGAGCTCGATCGCCAGCGGTTCGCCGGAGAGGATCCAGATAACGCCGAGTGCCACGATGGTGATTCCCGGCAGAATCGTTCCCCCTAAAACGCAGATGGAACTCAGGCGTCCCGAGGCGCGCATCCCGCGGAAGTTGATCAGCGTCCCTCCCCAGAAGACGGCGAAGATGACCGCGATCATGTAGATTTTGTTCTCCGCCAGGCGCGGGTCGTAGATATAGGCGAGCGTGGCACCGATAAAGGAGAGCGCGGTGGGAAACCAGACGACGTTCTGGATCCACTGCATCCAGATCGCAAGGAACCCCCAGCGCGGTCCGAAGGCCTCCTTCACCCAGACGTAGACGCCGCCCGGTCCGTTCGGCGGCCAACCGGTGGCGAGTTCCGCGGAGACGAGCGAGACCGGGAGGAGGAAGGCCACCGCGACGACGATGAAGTAGAAGACGAGTGCCAGCCCCTCCTCGGCCATGATCGGCAGGCCGCGGAGCGTGCAGACGATGGCGAGGTTGAGCGTCGCCAGCGTGAAGACGCCGATGGTCGGACGGGGATGCGGGAAGCGTTCACCGGTCATGGGGGGACTCCTCCGTCAGATAGGCCCCGTAGAGCTTCTGCGCACATTCGGGGCAGAGGCCGTGCGAGAAGTCGCTTCCGGTGCGCTCGTTGATGTAGCGCTCCAGGATCTCCCAGGAATCCTGCACCTCCGGATCGCTGTTCGGCCGACGGATCTTCTTGCAGACTGTGCAGATCGGCAGCAGCCCCTCCAGTTGGGAGAGGCGGCGGATGAGGCGATGCGTGACGATCATAATAACAATCGCCAGGATGACGACGAAGAGCGTTTCGGCGATCGCCTCGTGCCAGTTGAAGCCGGTCACCGGTTGGCCGAAGAGGGCGTGCGGGAGGTCGAAGAGCTCGTTGAGCCAAATTGCGAGGGCGACGATCGCGAAGCCGATGCCCTCCAGCAAGGGGATCGAGGAGCGCCCCCCGGCCGGTGCGGCATGTTGTTTCCGGTTCTCCATGACCCCATCATGCGTCATCCGGATGCTGCGTGCAACCGTTCGCGCTCCGGGCAAAAAAACGGGGCGCTCGTCGGCGCCCCGCTCCCTGCGTCGTGAAAGACCCGCTCAGCCGATCTTTGCGAGGATCTCGTTCGTCTTCTCCGGATTGTCGGTGTAGTAGACGACCGTCGTCGTGTTCGTGTTCGGCGAGGTGGCGTGATAGATGCAGGAAGTGTTGATCCGCGCCTCGGCCAGCGCCGTGCTCGCGTTGTTGAGCGTGCCCGGCGTGTTCGGGGCCTCCCAGAGCGTCACCGTGTTCTCCTTCTTCACGGTGAAGCCGTTGTTCGTCAGCAGCTCCTTCGCCTTCGCGTTGTCGTTCGTGATCAGACAGAAGTTCGCGTTCGAACCCTCTTCCCATCCCACGAAATACTCGATGTTGACGTTGTTCTCCTTCAACGGCGTGGTCATGCGCGAGAGCGTGCCCAGCTCGTTTGGCGTCTCCACCCATAGGTCGGTCGTGTTGCGTGTCGTGCTCATACGACGCTCCTTTCTCCGTTTTGGATTGTGTGGCTCGCGCCACGGGGAGTGAATCGCATCCCTTGTACGCTCAGTGCCGAGGGAACGCAAGGTCGATCGGGCCGATGGGGGGATTACCTTCCGACGAGGGCCATCCTTGCGGAATCGTTCAGGAGCAGCGCATCGCCGATCAGGGCGATCGCGCGCGCGTTCTGGCGCGCGTTGATCGGGACGAGCGCCAGGTCCAATCCCCAGTGCAGGAAGATCTCGGGGTGAGCGACGATCGCCGCGCGCGAACGCGCGAACGCCGCCGGGTCGATTGCGCGCCTGAGCTCCATCAGGATCCCGGCGTTGACGACGTCGTAGTAGGGTTGTCCTGCGCCCTGTGCAGTTGTCCCGTCGGCGGGCCGCAAGTATCCTGCCCACGAGATCGCCGGATCGTAGTCGGGTGCCGCCGCTCCGCCGTCGAGGTCGTTATAGAATGCATACGCCTCGCGCACGATCGGCGACGCCCCCTCATACGCGAAGAGGGAAGCGAGCGCCGCACTCATCGAGTCGGCGTAGACGAAGCACTCCTCCTCGCAGTCCGCTCCTCCCAGGCGATGCCAACGGTCGTCGCCGCCCGCATCGCGCGGCGAGAAGTATTCGTATCCTCCGGCGAGTCCCTCGACGAGGAGCGATGCGTGCAGCTCCTCGGCCCACTCGCGATAGCGCGCATCGCCCGTCGCCTCCGCGAGCATCGCCAGCGGCTCCACGGCGAGCAGCATCTTCGTGTGCAGCGTGCATTTGAACAGCGGAGGGTCGACGTCGCGGTAGTACTCGCAGGGCGCCCCCTCCACGCCCTCCTCCTGCAGGCGGCGCAGGAATGCCGCCGCGCGCTCGGCGGCCGCCAGGAAGCGCGCGCGCCCCGTCGCCCGATGGGCGTGAACCAACCCCTCGATACAGAGCGCGGCGCCGATTGCATAGAAGTACCCGCTTCCCTCCTGCGTTTCGAAGGCGCCGTCGTGAAACGCCCCCGGCTCGTCGTGCTGCAGCGCGATCGCCGCCTCGGCGAGTTGGAGGATCTTGTAGAAGAGGGCTTCGTCGTGGGCGTCGTGTTCGAAGAGGTGCGCGAGGAAGCGCAGCGGGACGCATGCCGCGCCAGCCGTCACCGTTTCGCCCCGTTCGCCGATCGGGGCGTATTCCCCGCTCCCGACATCGAGCGAGAGGTGCGGCGCGTGCGCGAGGATCCACGCCCGCATGACGTCGACGGCGGCCTCTTCTGCGCTCTGCTGTGGGGTCGCCTCCTCCGGGCCGTCATCGCGGACCGACGACGGCGCATCGCCGCCGCTGCACGAGATGCAGCAGAGCAGCATTACGGCGCAGGGGAGGGCGATTGCCCATCGGTTTCGTTGCGAGAGCAGCATAAGCGGTTTCCTTCCTATCGTCTATATCGGCGGGATCGTTGAAAAAGTTTCCGACATGCAAAAAACAGCGCTCTCTCGTGAGAACGCCCCTCGAACGGGGTGCGCTCGCATCGTATTTATCCGCCCAGTCGGGAAATGTTTCTCGAAATCTCCCGTCTTTTTATATAATAACTATCAGGATCACGAAGCGATCCGGAGGGGAGGGGGATATGAAGAGAGAGCGCTTTCTGGGAATCGGCTGTGCCTGTCTGCTGGCCATCGTCCTTGCGGCCTGTGGGAGCTCCGGCTCCTCCTCCGGCGGCGGCGGCGATGATGATGACGGCGGTGGTGGGAGCGATGTGATCGCCACGACCGCCGGGCAGGTCTTCCCGATCGACCTGGTCGTCACCTCGCCCTATGCGCAGGCGAGCGCGGCGGCGGCGCTCGTGGTCAAAGAGCTGGGCGACTACGAGACCGAACGTGGTGAGCTGCAGGATATGATCGCCGGAACGACCGCTGCGGCATGTGGCTTCTCGCTCACGCTCTTCACCGATCTCGGGGCGGGGCCTTCCTGCTACGGACCGGAACTCGATTACACGGACCATCCCGATGCGACTCCGCCGGAGAGCGGTACGATGCCCACGGGCGATGTCGGCATCTGGAACGAGCTCGAGGGGGCGGAGGCCTGTGCGGCCGCGCAGCTCAACCACCTGGTCGATTCGGTCGGCGTCCTGGTCGACTCCGCCGTGCAGATCTTCGCGAGCGCGGCCTGTTCGCTCAACGTCAACGGCCAGTCGCTCCCGTTGATCGGACAGACGATCGATCTGACCAGCGCCTTTCAGTCGCTCGTGACGCAGAACGGGATCGCGGGGGTGACGGTGACGGCAGTCTCGCTCGCTCGCGCGGCGAACGATGGTGACGGCAACGCCGTCTACGACTTCGCCTTCACGGGCGAGGTGACCGACGGCACGAACACGCGCGCGGTCGAGCTCTTCCTGCGCCACGTCCCGCTCGATGCGCAGAACGCCACCTACAAGGGCAAGCTCTCGTTCAGCTATGCCTTCACCGACGGCGGCGGCGGGTCGCAGGCCGACGCGGGGTCGGTGCTCTATCACAAGAGCGCGGCGACCGCGCTCACCTATCGGCTGCAGCAGGCGAACTACGTCGCCAACCCGGGGCTCACCGCCGATCCGCTGAGCGCCGTCGATCGCGACATCGATCCGACGATCATCCAACAGGATGATTCGACGACCGGCTGGGCGAACAACTTCAACTACGCGCTCTTCTCGCTCGATCCGCAGACCGGCGCCGGGAGCTACGCCTACGCCTGGTCGGCGGGACAGAACGATTCGAACACGCGCGCCTTCAACGCGACGGTCACCTCGGGTGCGGCGGGCGAGCGCAGCGGCTGCGCCTACTTCGGCTACGGCCCGCAGGCGAAGCTCGATACGAACCTCGGGCGGATCGACGGCATGATCTGCAACTGGGCGGGGCCGAACAACGATCACACCCCGCAGGATCTGGTGCAGCGCCAGTGCGTCGAGGTGGGGACCGACGGCGTCTACGCTTCCGCGGCGGCGCCGGCGCCGAAGATCCTCTATGCGCCGACCAACAGCTGTGATTATCCGGGCGGGGCCTTCACCTATGCCAGCGACGCCGGGACGATGACCAACGATGTTCCGACGGCGACGGCTGCCTTTGCGAACGACCTGCTCGCGATCGGCGACATGTCCTTCACGATGCCGACGGTTCCGAGCGACGTCTATTGAGGATCGTCATGCCATGGAGAAGGGGGCGCCCGCAGGCGCCCCCTCTTTTTTGTGCCGAAGGTCTCAGCGATTACGCGAAGCGCTTTGCGACGAGGACGATCGCGATGCCGATCACGAGCAGGCCGAAGATCTTTCTCAATCGCCCGCGGTCGATGCGCAGCATCGTGTGCGCGCCCAGCTGCGCGCCGAGGAAGACGCCGGGGGCGAGGATCATGCTCAGCCGCCAGTCCCAGCTCCCGGCGACGAGGTGCCCGGCGAAGCCGCCGACCGCGGTGATCCCGACCATGAACGCGCTCGTGGCGATCGCGATATCGATCGGCACACCCAGCAGCAAGACCAGCAGCGGGACCTTCACCACACCGCCCCCCACGCCGACCGCGCCGCTGATGATCCCGGCGAGGAAGCAGAGCGGAAAGGCGACGAGGCAGTTGATCGTGTAACGCTCGTCGCCGAACGCGCGTTGCCAGCAGAACCAGGCCTTTTCCTCCGTGCCCGCGCGCGTTCTCCGCATGCCCGGCAGGAGCATCATCGCGCCGGAGAAGACGAGGACGACAGCGAGCAGGACGACGAGCGGTGTGCTCGGCACCAGGTGCGCGCCGTAGCCACCGAGGAATCCGCCGGCGATCGTGAAGAGCTCGAGCACCACCGCCATCCGCCAGTCGACCTTGCGCGCGCGCCGGTAGACGTGCGTGGCAGCGAACGAGAGGATGATGATGAGGAAGAGACTGGTGGCCGCCGCCTGGTGGATGCCGATGCCGAAGAGGACCTGCAGCGGCGTGTAGAGCACTCCGCCGCCGATCCCCATCAGGGCGGCGACGAAGGCCCCTGCGGCCAGCGCCAGCGCAAGTGCTGCGGTGAGCGGAATGCTCATGCGGTTACACCCAACTTCTTCAGATCCGCCTCGAGCTCGTCGCGATCGAAGGCCTTTCCGGGGCGCCAGCGCCCATCGTGCTCGAGCGTCGGCACCACCCAGTCCTCCCCCCCGTTGACCTCGATGAGTTTTCGCTCGGTCTCGGCATCCATCGCGTCGACGTCGTGGTATTCAAAGGGGATCGCCTTTTCCTTCAGATAGGCGATGGTGTTGCGGCAGTGCGGGCACCACTCGGCGGCATAGACGTTGAGCATGGGGTCCCCCTTCTCCAAACCATAGGGGGACGCTCCGGGGAAGACAAGGGGGAATGGCGCCGAGCGCCTCCCTTGACGGGGCAGCTTCAAGAGCGGACAATATGATGATGGATCGCAGACACTATTGGCTGCTCTGGCTGATCGTTTTCGCGACGATCCTCGTCGTCGGCTGCGACGGCCTGCGCAAAGGAGGGGGGAGCGCGACGAAGGGGAGCGACGACGAAGCGAAGCTCAAAACGAAACTTACCCCGGAGCAGTATCGCGTGGTGCGCGAGGGGGGAACGGAGCCCCCCTTCAAAAACGCCTACTGGAACAACACGCGCCCGGGGATCTATGTCGACGCCGTCTCCGGCGAGCCGCTCTTCTCCTCGCAGGACAAGTTCAAGTCGGGCACCGGGTGGCCGAGCTTCATCAAACCCCTGGAGCCGGAGAACATGACGACCCACGCGGACCGCAGCATGATGCTCGAGCGCACCGAGGTGCGTTCGAAGAAGGGCGATTCGCACCTGGGGCACGTCTTCGACGACGGCCCGGGGCCGACGGGCAAGCGCTACTGCATCAACTCCGCAGCGCTACGCTTCATCCCCGTCGAGAAATTGGAGGAGGAGGGCTACGGACAATATGCCGCCCTCTTCGACGAAAAGAAGGGAGCGACGATGACGACCGAGACCGCCTACTTCGCCGCCGGCTGCTTCTGGGGGGTGGAGGAGTCCTTCGCGAAGACGCCCGGCGTGGTCGAGACGGAGGTGGGCTACGCGGGGGGCGATGTCGAGAAGCCCTCCTACGAGGATGTGAAGACGGGGCGCACCGGACACGCCGAGACGGTGCGGGTCGTCTTCGATCCACAGCAAATCAGTTACGGGCAGCTCGTCGAGCGCTTCTTTGCCCTGCACGACCCCACGCAACAGGATCGCCAGGGGCCGGACGTCGGCACGCAGTATCGCTCGGCGATCTTCGCCGCTACGCCGGAACAAGCGCGGATCGCAGCGGAGGTGAAGCGACGCCTGACGAAGGAGAAAAAATTCGCGAGGCCGATCGCCACCGAGATCGTTCCGGCGAAACAATTTTGGCCCGCCGAGGAGTATCATCAGAAGTACTTCGAGAAGCAGGGCCGTTCCTGCGGCCGCTGAGGGGCGATGGGTTGGATCACGACACAGTTCGATCGCACGCGCCGCCTCCTCTGGGAGATGCTCGAGGGGGGCGACACCTTCGTGCGCCGCTGGCTGCGGCGCGCGGTCCTCGTGGTGCGCGGCTTCATCGACGACCGCTGCCTGCTGCGCGCGGCCGCGCTCGCCTTCACCACGCTTCTCTCGATCGTGCCGCTGCTCGCCGCACTCCTGCTCATCTTCAAGGCCTTCGGGAGTGGCGCCGAGGAGCAGATCGTCATAGAGCGCATCCGCGAGGTGATCGCGCGCATCCTCCCGCAGGCGCTGCTCGCCCACGGGGGCGCCGGGCTGCCGGGGGCGATCGCCGATTCCCTCCACGACTTCGCGGCGCGAATGAGCGCCGGGCGCATCGGCGGCGTGGGCGTCGTCTTCCTGCTCATCACCGCCGTTTCGGTCCTGCGCACCGCCGAGGAGACGATCAACGACATCTGGGGGATCCGCCGCGGGCGCTCGCTCATCGGACGCTTCGTCATCTACTGGGCGATCCTCTCGCTGGGGCCGATCCTCTTCATCGTGTCGGTCTCCACGCGCATCCTCTCGCACAGCCAGGCGATGGTGGAGTGGGTGGCGCGCCATGTCCCGGTGGAGGCGTTCGCTGACTTCCTCACCAGCAGCGCCACATCGATCGGGATCGCCACGGTCATGCTCACCCTCTTCTTCCTCGTCCTGCCGCACACGCGCGTGCGCCTGCGCTCCGCGCTGCTCGGCGGACTCGCCTCCGGCTTCCTGCTGATGACCGCCGTCGACCTCTTCGGCTACGCCTTCGCGGTGAGCGGGAAGGCCGCCTTCTTCCGCTACGTCTACGGGGCGATCGCCGCCGTGCCGATCATCTTCCTCTTCGTCTATATCGCCTGGGCGATCGTCCTGCTCGGCGCCGAGATCGCCTTCGCCGATCAGAACGCGGAGACCGCCTTCGAGGAACATCGCGTGGCGAAGCTGGGCATGCGCGCGAAGGTGCGCGCGGCGCTACGCCTGATGACGATTCTCGCCGCGCACTTCGAGGAGGACCGTCCGCCGCCGACATTTGCCGAGCTCCGCGCGGTGGTGGGGCTCCCCTCGCGACTCGTCCACGAGCTGCTCGACGCCCTCGACCGCGGCGGCCTGCTCCTCTCCGTCGAGGGGGAGGGGGAGCGCTTCGCGCCCGCGCATGATCCGCGCGCGATGACGGTGCGCGACGTCGTGCGCGCGCTGGAGGGGGATGGCTCGGAGATCGTCCTGCCCGAAACCGCATCGGGGAAGCTGCTCGACGCGTCACTCACGGAAGCCGACGCGCTGCTGGCACAGCGGCGCCTCCTGGAGGAGGATCAGCTTCGCTCCGGTTCCGCGCCCGCCGTGTAGTTCACGATCTTGCTCTTGGAGATGTCCACGTTCGGCATGATGAGAATCGCGCCGTCAGCGGTCGTGAAGGTCGAGCGGCGGTTGCCGATCGCCTTCACCCGCACGCGCTCGCCGCTGGGGAGCTGGATGTCGTCGCCGACGCGGAAGGGGCGGTCGATCATGATGAGGAAGCCGGCGATGACGTTGGCGATCGTGTCCTGCGCGGCCAGCGCGATGGCCAGCGAGCCGACGCCAAGGGTGGCGATGAGCGCGCTCACGTTCACGCCCAGCACCGCCAGGACGATCGCGAGCGCCACGACCCAGATGAGGACACCCGTGACCTTGCGCGCGAGCGGGACGAAGCGGTCGTCGATCGTCGAATGCGTGCGCGCCGCGATGCGGTGCGCGTACCAGCGGTAGAAGACCCCCGCGACCATGCGCAGCCAGAGCGCGACGACGAAGACGACCAGGACGAAGAAGGCGGCGTCCAGCGCGCGGTGCCAGTGGATCGTGACGAAGTCGCGGACGCGGATGAGATACGCGCCGTAGAAGAGCACGAGTAGGACTGCGGCGGCGATCGGCACGCCGAAGCGCCAGGCAAATCTTCGCATGTCATTCCTCCCGATCCGGAAGGATAGCCCCCCCGCCCGGCCGTGCAACGAAAAAGGGAAGGGGGTTTTCAACGGGCGCTGGCATGGTAGGGTGGTCGCGGGAGGTGACGATGGAAAGGCGATACGACTGTTTCATCATCGGGACGGGCGTGGTCGGTGCGACACTGGCGCCCCTCCTCCGGAAGGAGGGATGGTCGGTCGGCATCTGTGACGAACGTCCCTTCGGCGGAACCTGCGCGCTGCGCGGCTGTCATCCGAAGAAGATCCTCAATGGTGCAGCGGAGGTGATCGAACGCAGCCGCCGGATGGCCGGCCGAGGCATCGCCGGGGAGCCCCGCCTCGACTGGCGGGCGCTTATCGCCTTCAAACAATCGCTCATCGATCCGGTGCCGGAGCGTACGGAAAAGGAATTTCGCGAGCAGGGGATCGACTGCTACCATGACCGCGCGCGTTTTACCGGCACCCATGCACTGCGCGTCGGTGAGGAGGAGATCGCCTTCGAACGCGCCGTGATCGCCACCGGCGCTCGCCCGCGTACGCTGGAGTTCCCCGGTGCGGAATTCCTGACCACGAGCGACGAGCTCTTCGACCTCGAATCGCCGCCTCCGCGCATCGCCTTCGTCGGCGGTGGCTATATCTCGTTTGAGTTTGCCCACCTCTTCGCGCGCGCCGGCTCGGTCGTGCGCATCCTGCATCGTACGGCGCAACCACTGGTGCGCTTTGAACCGCAGCTCGTTCAGATATTGTTGGAGGATTCACGCGCGGCGGGCATTGCCGTCGATGTCGACAGCCCGGTGACGGCGGTGGAGCGACGGGGGGAATCCTTCGCGATTTGCATCGGCGACGAGGGGGAGCGTTGGGTAGAGGCCGATCGGGTTGTGCACGGCGCCGGACGCGTTCCGAACCTCGATGGACTCGACCTGGCGGCCGCGAACGTCGGCCACGAGGACGGGCGCATCCTGGTCAACGACTTTCTCCAGAGCATGTCGAATCTGGATATCTTCGTGGCCGGCGATGCCAATCACCGCGGCGTGCCGCTCACCCCGGTCGCGGGGAAGGAGGCGGAGGTGGTGGCGGAGAACATGCTGCGCGGAAACACGATGCGGCCGCGCCATGACGGCATCCCTTCCATCCTCTTCGCGGAACCGAAACTCGCCTCCTGCGGGTTCACCGAAGAGCGGGCCAAGGAACAGGGTGTCGCGTGCGATGTCCACTTCGCCGACACCTCGGAGTGGGGGACGACGAAGCGCTTGGGACCCGGACGCTCCGCATACAAGGTCCTCGTCGAACGCGGGAGTGGACGCATCCGCGGTGCGCATCTTCTGGGGCACAACGTCGATGAGACGATCAACCTCTTCGCCCTGGCGATTCAGCTGGGATTGCCCGCGGAGAAACTCAAGGAGATCACCTGGGCCTTTCCCTCCGTCACGCACAACGTTCAGTACATGGTCGGTTGAATCGCTCGACGAGAAAGCAGAAGACCGCCCGCCGCGTCCCGGTCGAGGAGGGGGACATCTGTGGCGGGCAGTCGGTACAACGGCGCTTCGAAAAATTGCCCTACGACGGGGCCATCAGGAATCGCTCCGCGGAGTGCTCCAGCGCTCCGGACCAGCTCACGTGAAAGATATCCGCTTCCGGCAGCACTGCGATCGTGTGATAGCGCGAGTCGGGGTAGCGGCCCAGCCCGTAGGGCATGTTGAGCATCGTCTCGAGCGTCTCCTCCAGGCGCTTCGGTGCGGATTCCCTTTCCGTGCGCCGGGAGTCACCCACGCCGGCCGTCCAGCCGTGCGGGCGAATCGGTTTGATCGGTGCAATGCGTGTCATCTCTCTCACCTCGTGAACCACCGTAGTCGATGACCCCCCGTTCCGTCAAATCGAGGTGTAATGGACTTACTATTAAACCACTTGAAATCATTAAAGTTATTCTGCCATCGCCCACATCTCTCCAACGTCCTGATATCACTGAAAAGAAACTTGGCACACTTGATGCGTTACTTGTTCGCGCGAAATCGTGCCAGGAGCGGGCGGACGGCGATCGGTGTCACGATGCAGCTGAGGGTCGCCACCAGCGTCATCGCGGAGAAGAGCTTCGCGGAGACCGCCCAGTCGCCGAGCGAGAAACCGCGCAGCATGATGAGCATGCAGATCTCAGCACGCGGAACCATGCTCAAGCCCACGAGCGCCGCCGCGCGTCTCCCCATAAACGGGAGGAGGGGCAACCCCACCCCCACAATCTTTCCGATGACCGCGGCAATCAGGAGGAGGAGGCCTGGCAGGACGGCGGCGGAGATGCTGGCCGGATCGATCTCCAGGCCGATGCCGATAAAGAAGAAGGGGCTGAAGAGTTCGTAGAGGGGGAGGAAGGAGGCCTCCATCTTGACCGATCGCGGATCGCGGCTGAAGACCAGCCCGGCGAAGAAGGCGCCGATCGCGAGCGAGAAGTCGAGCAGGCCCGCGATGGCGGCGATCATGAAGGCGACGCCCATGACCATCAGCATCGGGTCGGGCACGGGCTCCAGTCGTTGAAAGAGCGTGGTGAGCCGCTCCTCGGCATAGCGCGAGAAGAGAAAACAGAGGAGCATGAAGCCGGCGAGTTTCAACAGCATGAGGCCGGCCGCCGTTCCGATGACGGGAAGGATCGTGGCGTGCGTGTCGTTGTGCAGGATCGGCAGGACCGCAAAGAGGACGACGAGGACCATGATGGCGGAGATGTCGTCGAGTTCGGCGACATCGACCAACAATTCGCCGGCGTCGCTCTGCAGCGCTTTTGCATCCTGCCACAATCGAGTGCTGATACCGACGCTGGTCGCGGTCAGGGCCGCCGCGACGATGATGCTGCTGATGAGTCCCAGCTGCAGGAGCACATATGCAGCCGCGAAACCCGCCAGTGCGCTGAAGAGGACGTTGCTCAACCAGACGACGCTCGCACGGCGCAGCTGGTGGAGGAGCAGCCCCAGCTTGCTCTCCAGCCCAATCCGAAAGAGGAGCGTGACGAGTCCCACGCGCGCCATGAAGAGGATGACGTTGTGCGATTCCTCGGAGAGCAGTGTCCAGTGTTCATCCCCGACGCGAATCGCGAGTCCCAGGACGAGAAAGCCGACCAGCGGGGGGAACGCGATGCGCTCCATGCCGGCCTTGAGAAAGATCGTGGCGACGATGATGGCACCGGTGATCAGGATCAGGAGTGAGAAATCCGCGTTGGAGTGGATGATGCCCATCGCGTCCTCCAAAAAAACCGCGCCCGAAGGCGAGGTGTGAATGCATGCGGAAACGCGCCGCGCGCCTACCCGACGCCGATCTCCTTCGCGTTCTGCCAAAGGCCATGGATGTTGCAGAGCGACGTGGCCAGAAGCGTCCCCGGCTTCTCCGTCTTCATGGCGAGCTGTCCCTGGTGATGGGTGTAGACGGTGCTCGTGTCCGCCCCGTTGGTCGAGGCGCCGTGCGCGTTGAAAGTACAGGTGCCGATCTCATACGGGAACTTCTCCCCCTCCGGTTGAAAGAAGAGGGTGATGCGGTCGATGTGGTGCTCCGTCTTGTTCGGATGCGCCACTTCCTTCCCCACCGTAACGGTCACGTTGAAGAACTCCCCCTTCTTGACGCTGTCGGGGCATTCGATGAGGGGAACGTGCTTTTCCTCGCGCCAATCTGCGGACTGATAGAGCTCTCCGATATTTTTCATGATGGCTCCTCTCCGGTGAAATTCATTTTCAAACGGAATCGTTGTGTCAGCAGAGGGTAACAACGTATGGGGCCGATGCAACCGAAACGACAAAGGAGAACAATGCCGAGCGGTTAACCCTAATCCGGCAATAATTTGAGCAATATGAAAGCCCTCAAAACTTGAAATGGCCTACCGATGCGGGTAAGAAGGGAGTGCTACCAAACACAACCCTCACGCATGGAGGCCACTTCAAGTGAGATATAGAAAATCCGATTTGCGATCCCAAATCAAGCAAAACTTGCGTATCGAATTCGCACCCCAAGGCATTACAGCCTATGGAGGACTGGAGCTCATCCGCAAATACTTGAGCCTCATCCATCTGCATCGCCGCGTCCGCTCTGCGTTTACGAGGCATGGCATCGGTGGTGATTACAGTACCGCCGACATGATTCTGCTGATCATCGCCCTGCTCCTCGTGGGGGGAAGCCGCCTGGATCACATCTCCCACCTGAGCGCCGATCCACTCGTGAAGCGCTTCTGCGGCTTGGCTCGCCTGCCCGATGAACGCAGCATCTCCCGCTGGCTCAAGCGATTTACGATGCAGTCGATGCGTGCACTCATCGAGATCAACAGCCAGATCGTCGCCGAAGCGATCGAGCGCGAGGGCCTGGGCAGACTCACGATCGATGTCGATGGAACCGTGTTGACCACCGGGTCGAGCGTCGCGTGGAGTTTTCGCGGATTCAATCCGCACAAGCGGAAGCATCACTCCTATTATCCCATCATCGCCCATTTGGCGCAGACCGGTCACATCCTGCGGACAAAGAATCGACCGGGCAACGTCCACGATTCCACCGGAGCCGTTTCGTTCATCCGCGAGTTGATCGATGATCTGGATGTCATGCTGCCGCGCCGCCTCCCGCTCGAATTCAGAATGGATGGCGCTTTCTTCCAGAAGGAGGTCTTCTCCCTCCTCGAACGCCGCAGAGCGTTCTATGCCGTCAAGGTGCCCTTCATGAGATGGCTGGGGATCATTCCAATCATCCGTGCACGAAAGCGATGGCATCGGATCTCCCGCGAACTCAGTTATTTCGAGGCCAAGCTGGACATCCCCTGTTGGAATCGATCGCAGCGTGTCGTCATCTACCGCAAACGCGTCGCCCATAAGAGCAGAAAGAACTACCAGCTCGACCTCTTCGATCCCGCCGATGGGCACTACGAATACTCGGCCATTACCACCAACCGCGACATCCGGCCAGCATTCCTGTGGCAATTTATGGCGGGGCGTGGTGCTCAAGAAAAAACGATTGCCGAACTCAAGGGTGAATGGGCTTTCGACACGATTCCGACCAACCATTACGCAGCCAACTCCGCCTGGCAGCAGATCTCCACTCTCGGCCACAACCTGATCCGGAGCTTCCAGATTGAGACGATGGCGGGAGAAAAACGATTTTCGATCAAACGAACGTATCATCGCGCTTTGCACAGCCTCAAAACGATTCGCTTCAAGCTCATTCATCAACCGGCCAGGGTTGTTCGGCCGCAAGGACGCGGCATGTTAAAATTCTCGGTGGCACCGGAAACGGAATTCCTCATTTCCAGTATCAACAACATCCTCGCTGCTTGATGGTGCTCGAAATCGTCAAATTATTGCCGGATTAGGG
>CAYPII010000037.1:0-18764 GCA_964410765.1 uncultured Myxococcales bacterium
AGACGAACACCTTCACCGCGAGCCGCCCGGCGCTCGCCGCGCACGGGCTGGAGGGGAGGACCGTCGCGATCAACCGTGCGGGCGCCGAGATCGCGCGCGAGGCGGCGGGGGAGCAGGCCTACGTCGCGGGCTCGATCGGCCCGATCGCCTGGACGAAACAGGACCGGGGCGGCTTCGCCCACGGTGAGATGCGCGCCGCCTTCGCCGAACAGGTCGCCGCGCTCGCGGCGGGCGGGGTGGACGCGATCATCCTCGAGACCTTCACGAACCTGGAGGAGCTGCACGCGGCATACGAAGCAACGCGCAGCGCTTGCGCACTCCCGATCATCGCGCAGGTCTCGCTCAAACACCTGGGCGAGGGAGAGTTCGAGGGACTGCTCCCCGAGGACGCCGCGCGCGAGATGGACGGCTGGGGCGCGGATGTCATCGGGGTGAACTGCTGCGACGGCCCGCAGGGGGTCTTCGAGGCGGTCAAGCGCATGGCGGAGGCGACCGAGAAACCGCTCTCGGCGATGCCCAACGCCGGCCTCCCGCAGATGGTTCAGGGGCGGCTGCGTTACCTCGCCAACCCCGAGTACATGGGCGAGTATGCGCGCCGATACGCACAGATCGGTGTCGCGCTCATCGGCGGCTGCTGCGGAACGACGCCCGAACATATCCGCGAGATGAAACGCTTCCTCAAGTCGCTCACGCCCACCGCGCACGGCGGGCACGCGCGTGAGCGCATCGAGGTGACCGTTCCGCGCGTGGAGCCCTCTGCGGTCCCCCCCGAGGAAAAGAGCGCCTTCGGTGCGGCAATCGCCGAACGCTTCGCCGTCTCGGTGGAGGTCGACCCACCGCTGGGGCTCGACCCCCAAAGGGCGCTCGACGGGGCGAAGCGCCTGAAGGACCTCGGCGTGGATGCGGTGAACATCGCCGACGGGCCGCGCGCGATGGCGCGCATGAGTCCAATCGCACTCGCGGTGATGATCGAGCGTGAGGCGGAGATCGAAACGGTCGTGCACTACTGCTGCCGCGACCGGAATCTGCTCGGCATGCAAATGGATCTCATCGGCGCCTCGGCGCTGGGACTCAACAACGTGCTGATCATCACCGGCGACCCGCCGAAGATGGGGCACTACCCCGACGCCACGCCGGTCTTCGATGTCGACTCGATCGGGCTGATCCGCCTGGTCGCGAACATGAACGAGGGGCTCGACTTCGCCGCGCGGCCGATCAAACAGCGCTCGAACTTCCTCATCGGCTGCGGCGTGAACCCCGGCGCGGTCGATCTCGACCTCGAGGTGCAGCGCTTCGCGAAGAAACTCGAGGCCGGCGCGGAGTTCGTCTTCTCGCAGCCGATCTACGACCCGAAGATCCTCGAGACCTTCTTCGGCCGAACGAAGGCCTTCCCGCAGATACCCTTCTTCGTCGGGATCCTGCCGCTCGCCTCGCGGCGCAACGCGGAGTTTTTGCACAACGAGGTCCCCGGCATGCAGATTCCGAAGCCGATCCTCGAACGCATGGCAGCTGCCGGCACGCGCGAGGCGCAGCGGGCGATCGGCATGGCGGTGGCGCAGGAGGCCCTCGCCGGCGCGCGCGCGATGGAGCGCGTCACCGGCGCCTACATCTTCCCCCCCTTCGGCGAATACGAGAAGATTGCAGAACTCCTCACGGTCGTTCGGTAGGAAAACGCTTCACTTCAGGTCGGCGAAGGAGCACTCGACGAGCGAGGGGACGATCCAGTCGGCCGCGGCCAACAGCTCGTCGTTGTAGGTGTTCGTGTTGCGCACCGCAAGACAGGCAAGCCCCGCGGCCTTCGCGGCGGCGACCCCCTTCGGCGAGTCCTCGATGGCCAAGCACTCGCCCACCGTCAGCGGCGTCGTCGCGCGCTCCTGCAACCCCTCGATCGCGCGGATGTACCCCTCCGGATCGGGCTTGCCGTGCGTCACCGACTCGCCGGCAACGATCGGGGTAAAGATCGTCTCCCACCCCACGCGATGGAGGATGAAGTCGATCTCGCTGTGGTTGGCACCGCTGCAGATCGCCAGCAGCCGATCCTTCGCCAGCTCCTCGACGAAGGGGCGCACGCCGGGGAGCAGCGGGATGTCGTGCTCCAGGAGCGCGCGGCTGGCGACGAGCTTGCGCTCGATGAGGTCGGCCTTGTCGGCCGCTTCGAAGTGATGGCCGTGGCGCTTGCCGACGGCATCGAGGAAGTCGCGATCGTTGAGCCCCAAATAGCCGGCGCGGAACTCCTCCTCGTCGAAGAGGATACCCAGCGGTTCGAGCACCCCCTGCCACGCATCCATGTGCACCGGCTCGGTGTCGGTGATGATCCCGTCGAAGTCGAATACGATCGCGCGGAACATCTATTCCTCCCCTCGGGCCTCCGCCCTGGAGAAATAGCGGTCGAGGATGATCCCCGCGAGCACCCCCTGCGCCGTGGAGACGGCGACCAGCTGCGGGCGCCCGCAGAGGACGTCGCCGCAGGCGAAGATGCCGTCGGCCGAAGTGCCGAATTCGTGGCTCACCTTGACCGCCCCCTCCGCCGAGAGCTCCACCGCCCTGCCGAGGAAGGTCGTCGTCGGCGTGTAGTCGTGCATATAGGTGAAGACGCCGGCAACGGCGATCTCCTTCTCCTGCCCGCCGCTGAAGACGATGATCGCACCGACCTGTTCCTCACCGATGATGCGCTTCAGACTCGTAGAGTAGTGTATCTCGACGGAGTGCTCTCCCTGCAGTTTCGCAAGCAACCGTTCCTCGATGTCGAGCTTGCTGGAGGGAACGATGAAGTGGATGCGCTCGGCAAAGCGCGTGAGCCGGAGCGCCTCTTCGGCGGCCTGCGCGTTCTTTCCGATGACGGCGACGACGCGCTCGGCGATCGCGGAGCCGTAGGTGAAGGCGTCGTGGTAGACGCCGCGCCCGAGCAGCTCGCGTTCGCCCGGGAGGTAGTTCGTGCGCGCCGCAGCGCCCGTGGCGACAACAATCGCGCGCGCCTCCATTTCCTTACCCCCGTCGGTCATCACCTTGAAGGGGGCCGTCTCCCCGCCCACCGCGGTCGCGGTATCGGCCAGAAAGTTCACCCCCACCAGCTCCGCCTGCCGGCGCATCCGCCCGATGAGGTCGGCGCCGGAGATCGATTCGGGAAAGCCGGGGAAGTCGTTCACTTTGCCCAATCCCCCCAGATAGCCTGCCGAGGGCGAGGCGTCGATCACGAGCGTGCGCCAGCGACAGCGCGCGGTGAAGGTCGCGGCCGCGCACCCCGCCGGGCCGCCACCGATGACGATGACATCATAGGAATTCTGCATGACGAGACTCCCTGAAGTGAGCGGAAAAAACTAGCTTTGCGCGGGGGGGATGTCAATCGGACATGCGGTCATTCCCGCATGGATTCAGCGGGAATCCAGCCCTGTCACTTTCGGTCTGGATCCCCGACTCAAGCACTCGGGATGACAACCTAGAAGAGGGACTGCTGGGCTTGTCCCTCCTCGGGCTCGGTGGGGTGGGCGACGCGCCAGGAGACCGGCGCGCGGGCACGGCCGGCCCCGAACTTCGGGGTGTAGAAGAGCTCGCCGTGCGCCGCGCCGTACTCGAAGAGCTGGTGGGTGAGGCGCACGTCGTCCATGCAGTACTTCTTCAGTTCATCCATCCGCCCCTCGCGGAAGAGTTTCAGCGCCATCAGGCCGTCGCCGCTCTTGCCGGCGCCCAGCGTCGCGCTCGCGACGCTCTGCAAACTCACCCGGTGGCCGAGGACGCGGGTCAGCTCCTCCATGATGTCGAGCTGCGGAAATTTCTGGATGTCGAAGGGGAGGTACTCCTGCAGGATCGGCGTGTCGAAGCGACGGCTGTTGAAGCCGACGAGCAGCGGCTTCTCCATCAATCGTTCCTCGAGCTTCCCCAGCTCCCCCTCCTCGAAGCAGACATACTCGCCCGCCTTGTAGTCATACGCGCCCAGGACCGAGATGCCGAGCTTCGTGAAGTGCTCGCGCCCCCCGACGTCGTCGAATGCCTGCTTCGTCTCGATGTCATAGACGATGATGTTTTTGCCCATGCGCGCGGCGTAGCACAGGGGGGCGCAGATGCAAGGGGGAAACGCGACGCACGCACAGCGCTGGAAAGAGCCCATCAAAACTGCTATCGTTCCCCCATGTTCCGCCGATCGATCGCCACGCACTTGCTCTTCGCCACGATGGGGTTCGCGACGATGGCCGCGCAGGTTATCATCATGCGCCGCGCGATCGTCGTCTTCGGCGGCAACGAGCTCGTCGCCGGTGCGGTGCTCGCCGGATGGCTCGGCTTCTCCGGCGTGGGCAACGTGATCGCCGGACGCTTCGCCGATCGCATCGCGGACGCGGAGCGCGCAGCGTGCATCGCCCTCGTCGCACTGGCACTCGCCATCCCCGCCACGACCGCCGCAGCAGCGCTCGCCAAAGCGGCACTCGGCATCCCCCCGCCGTCGATGGCGGGGCTCCCCGTCGCCATCGGCGCGACGCTCATCCTCATGGCACCGATCGGCATCGCGATCGGAATCGCCTTCGTGATCTGCACGCGCCTGCCAGACGCCTTCGGCGCCGAACGGATCGCGCGCGTCTATGCGCTCGATGCGATCGGCGCCGGCGTGGGGGGGCTCCTCGTCTCGCTCCTGCTCATCCGCCTCTTCACGCCGCTGGAGGGGGCGACCATCGTCGCGGGGGTGCTCGTCGCCGGCGTCGGCATCGCCGCAACGGGCGGTCGACGCAAATACGCCGCGCTCGCGATTCTCGTCCTCCTCTCGATGCTCGTCGTCTCCGCCCCGCGCGTCGAACACGCGATCGCGCAGATCCAGTGGCGCGGATACGATCCGGTCGCCCAGCGCGAATCACTCTATGCGAGCATTATGGTCACGGCCGACCACGACGAGCGTACGCTCTTCATCGACGGCACGCCCTCCTTCTCGCTCCCGCGCCCCGAGGGATACGAGACGCTCGCCCACCTCCCGCTGCTCATGCATCCGGCGCCCAAGCGCATCGCGGTCATCGGCGGGGGCATCTCCGGGATGATCGAACAGTGGTCGGGGCTGGGGATCGAGGAGGCGACCTTCATCCGCCTCGATCCCGAGGTGACGGCGCTCGAGCGCAACGCCCTGCCCTCGAATATGGAGGCGCTCCCCCTCTGGGCACGGATCGTCCATGGCGACGGGCGGCGTTTGGTCGAGCGCGGCCTCTCGGAGGAGTGTCGCGAGTCCTGCCTCGATTTGCTGCTCGTCAACGTCGGCGCCCCCGACACGGCGGCAACGGGACGCTACTACACACGTGAGTTCTTCGCCGCGGCCAAGCGGTTGCTCAAACCAAACGGGGTGCTCGGCCTCTTCCTGCTGGCACCGGCGAACACGCTCAACCCCGAGGCGGCGCGCGTCTTGGGCATCGTACGGCGCACGCTCGCTGAGCTCTTCCCGCACGTCGTCCTCCTCCCCTTCGACCAGTTCACCTTCTTCGCCTCCGGAAAGCGCGGCGCGCTCACCGATCAGATTGCGACGCTGATGAAACGCATGAGCGCCTCGGACACCGGCGGCGACTACTTCCTCTCCTGGGTCCTGGGCGGCGTGGGGCAAGAGCGCGTAAACCGCTTCGCGCAACAGGTCGATGCGCGCGCGGTTATCTCGCCGGTCAACACCGACGCGCGGCCGATCGCCTATCTCGCCGGGCTCGCCCTCTGGGAGGAGCGCGCCGGCGCGATCGGCCGGGGGTTGATGCGGACGCTGGGCGCGGTGCGCCCCTGGATGGGGGCCGCAGCACTGGCGCTCCTGCTCGTCGTCTCGCTCATCCTCGGACGACGGCGCGCGGAGGCGACGCGCGCGGCCTGGGCGCTCGCGGCGACGGGCTTTGCGGCGATGACCTTCGAGATCGTCCTGCTCGTCGACTATCAGGTTCGCTACGGCGTCCTCGTCTTTCGGATCGGGTTGATCCTCACCGCCTTCATGGTGGGGGCGGGGCTCACCGCCGCGACGGTCGCGCGCCGCACCCTGCCGCGCATTGTGCTCCCGCTGCTGCTCGCAGCGATCGCGCTCCTCCTCTTGATCCAGCCGCAGCTCGCCGCGCTCACCTTCATCGGCGCCAATGCCCTGATGGGGGCGCTCACCGGCGCGCTCTATGCGGTCGCCGCCGGGCGGCTCGTCGCCGCGCACGCCGGGGTCGGGCGCGCCGCCGCGCTCATCGAGGGGGCGGACCACTGGGGGGCGGCGGCTGGCGCCCTCGCCGCAAGCCTGCTCCTCGTCCCCCTGTGGGGGCTCGTCGCCACACGCGCCGCCGCAGCACTGCTGCTCGCAGCCGCGCTGCTGGCCAGCGCCCTCCTCCCGCGCCGCTAGCGCCCCTGCGCCGTCCGGGCATCCTTGTGCTCGCGAAACCCATCTGGTAGGGATAAGCCCCTATCCCAGATGACAAATGTCCAACGACATTTGTGACGAGTCATTCCACGCGGATGGCAACGAGGATGGCATGCAGAAGAACTTCAAGGTGACGATCAACGGGAAGATGCTGACGGTGGGCGCCGGCACGCGCGTGGCCGACCTCCTCCCGCGCGCACCCCACCGTGGTCACTTCCAACCGCTCGGCGCGGTCATCAACAACCGACTCGACGGCCTCTACTATGAACTCAAGAGCCCCGCGGAGATCGAGACGATCGATCTGGCCAACCGCGAGGGGATGGACATCTACCGGCGCACCGCCTCGGCCATCCTCTACACGGCCGCCGCTGACATCGCCCCGCAGGCGCGCTTCGTCGTCGGCCAGTCGATCTCCGACGGCTACTTCTTCGAGGTCCACAACCACACGGTCGACGGCGACTTCATCCGGCTCCTCGAGGAGCGGATGCGCGAGATCGTGGCGGAGGACCTCCCCCTGGAGCCGATCTGGACGACGGTGGAGGAGGCGCTCGACATCTTCCGCCGCCGCGGCCTGCACGACCTGGTGAAGATGATGCGCCAGCTGCGTCGCAGCGAGATCCCGCTGCTGGAGCTGGGCAAGAACCGCGGCTACGCCTACGGGCCGATGGCCGCGCGCACCGCGCTCATCGACACCTTCCAACTGCACCCCTACGAGCACGGCCTCGTCCTCGATTTTCCGAACGAGGAGGGAAAGTGCGCCGGGACGCTCCGGCCGCAGCCGAAGCTCTTCGACACCTATCTCGAGACGAAGCGCTGGAACGAGCTGGTGGGGATCGAGAACGTCGCCGACCTCAACGAGCGCTGCATGGGACAGACAGCGGTGGAAGTGGTCATGGTCGCCGAAGCGTTGCACGACCGGAAGGTCGCCGCAATCGCCGACGCGATCGCAAAGCGCAAACACACGCGCCTGGTGCTCATCGCCGGCCCGTCGGGCTCGGGGAAGACCACCTTTTCGAAGCAACTCGCGATTCACCTGAAGACCCACGGGCTGCAGCCGATCGCGCTCTCGATGGACAATTACTACGTCGACCGCGAGGTGACGCCCAAGCACGAGGATGGGAGCTACAACTTCGAATGCCTCGAGGCGCTCGACATCGCCCTCTTCAACGACCACATCACGCGCCTGGCACACGGCGAGGAGGTGCTCATCCCCTCCTACTCCTTTCCGCTCGGCAGGCGCGACCCGGCGAAGTCGATGCCGATGCGCCTGAAGAAGGATCAGATCATCATCACCGAGGGAATCCACGGCCTCAACGAGGCGCTCACGCCGATGCTCCCGGCGGAGAACAAGTTCAAGATCTACGTCTCGGCACTCACACAATTGTGCCTTGACGACCACAGCCGCATCTTCACGACCGACACGCGCCTCTGCCGCAGGATCGTGCGCGACCGCCTCTTCCGTGGAACCACCGCCGCCGAGACGATTGCGCGCTGGCCGAGCGTGCGTGCCGGAGAGCGGCAGTACATCTTCCCCTTTCAGGAAGAGGCGGACGTCATCTTCAACTCGGCGCTCGCCTACGAACACGCGCTGCTCAAACCCTACGCGGAGCGGCATCTGATGGAGGTGCCACGCGATCATCCCGCGTTCATGGAGGCCTCGCGCCTCGTGCGCTTCTTCTCCTTTTTCATTCCGATCCTCGCCGTCGAGGTGCCGCACACCTCGATCCTGCGCGAGTTCGTGGGGGGGAGCGCTTTTCGATATACCTAGGATGTCATCCGGAGGCAAAGCCGAAGGACGACACCGCAACAGCTGTCAAGGAGGTTCTATGTCATCCCAGTTTCCGCAGTTCACCGGCCAGCGCAAGCTCATCGCGATCGGCGTCGCCGTCGTCGTCGGCCTCATCGTCCTCTCCAAGTGCGTCGTGATGATCCCGGCGGGACACGTCGGCGTGAAGGAGCTCTTCGGGCGCGTCTACGACGAGACGCTCGACGCCGGCATTCACGTCATCAACCCGCTGCTCAAGGTCCACGACATGAGCGTGCGCACGCAGCAGCTCACCGAGGAGGCGAGCGTCCCCTCGCAGGAGGGGTTGATCGTCGGTCTTGACCTCTCAGTCCTCTTCTCGCTCGAGCCACGCGATGCCGCCGACGTCTACCGAACGATCGGGCTCAATTACGTCAATGTCGTCGTCGTGCCGAGTTTGCGCTCGGTCGTGCGCGGCGTGACCGCGGCCTACGACGCAAAGGGGCTCTACACCGCCAAACGGGAGGCGATCGCGAACGAGATGTTCGAACAGCTCAAACCCATGGTCGAGAGCCGCGGCATCCGCCTGGAGAAGGTCCTGTTGCGATCGGTCAAACTCCCGGCGATCCTCGCCACCGCGATCGAGAAGAAGCTGGAGGCGGAGCAGCAGGCCGAGCAGATGAAGTTCGTCCTCGACCGCGAGAGGCAGGAGGCGGAGCGCAAGCGCATCGAGGCGAAGGGGATCAGCGACTACAACAAGCAGGTCACCCGGGGGCTCAACAGCAACATCTTGACGCTCCGTGGGATCGAGGCAACACGCGAGCTCGCCAAGAGCGAGAACGCGAAGGTCGTCATCGTCGGCGGCAAGGACGGCCTCCCCGTCATCCTCGGGAACAAATAGATCGGCGCGCCACAAACAGTGAAAAACCCCCTCAGCACGAGGGGGTTTTTTTCGGATCACGTGTCACGTCTTATGTTTCACCCGCTTCTTCGCTTCGGCCGGGACGAGCTTCATCTTGCCACGCATGCCGTAGTCGAAGGGACGCAGGATCGGGATATCGAGCGCCAGGATCTTTTGCATCACACTGTCGCTGGGATACGCCCCCTTGATCTCCTGGGCGTACTCGAAGGCGGTGAGGATCTCCCCCACGCAGTAGTCGCAGTACTCCTGATCGACCTCCTCCTCCACCGGCAGCTCCGCGGCTCGGTCGGCAAGCATCGAGGCGAGCGCCGAGCAAAAGCGCTCCTCCTCCTCGCGCTCCAGGCGCAGGAAGTGATCGACGAGCAACCGCCCGATGATGATGCGCATGTCACGCACCGACTCGCCGAGCGTCTCGATCGGCTTGCCCAACTGCCGTTCGGTGAGAAAGAATTCGAACATCTCGAGGAGCGCCTGCATGTCCTTCTTGGCCGAGCGCATCGATTCGTTCGCGCTGATGCTGATGGAGGGTTCCTTATCTGTCATGGGGATATGGTAGCAGAGCACGCGGCGCGGGGAAAGCCCTTCTTGGCGGGCGTCGTCGGGCATCGGCCCGGGACGGTCAGGGGGAGCCGCCCGGGCCGAGCCGACGATGTGGCGGGGGGCTACTTCGTCGCCTTCCCCGCCGTGCCAGGCCGCTTGTTGCCGACGGTGACGTAGGGAGCGATCTTCGCGAGCATCTTCTCGCCGATCCCCTTCACGTTTGTCAGCTCGTCGGTCGAGGCGAATGGCTGCTGCCGGCGATAGTCGACGATCGCCTTGGCCTTCGCGCCGCCGACCCCCGGAATAGTGGTGAGCTCCTCGATGCCGGCGGTGTTGACGTCCACCGGGGCGGCCGGGGCGACCTTCGCCGCGGCGGCCTGTCCGGCGGCCGCCAGCAGGGCGCAGAGCCCCAGCGCCGCGATGAGCATCCGTGCTGTCCGTCTCGTTTGCTTCTGCATCGTCTCCTCCTTTGGTGTGGTGGTGATCAGTTCGACCGCTCCTCCTTCCCGTTGCGCCGGCGCCGCTCGCGGATCTGGAGCTTGCCCTCGCTGGGGAAGGTATCGAGGAGGACGTTGATGGAGGTATCGCGATTGACGAAGGCGGTACCCACCCTCACCCAGCGCGCCTGCCCACCCTCCTCCTCGATGATGTTGAAGACATCCTTCGGTGCGTTTCCGTTCATGACCCTTTCCTTTCTCTTCGGTGCCGATCGATCGTGCGCGGGAAGAAAAGCAAGGGGCATGCCAATGCGGGCGGAGACGATGCCAAAAATGCGAACAGCTCGATATCGTTGGAAAAACGTTCGGAAGAAATGCGTGCGAAGCGAGGAGGGGCGACTAGCGGACTGCCGACATCGGGTGCCCTCTGCCCGCGGAGGGGCACCCCGTGCGTTCGACGACCGAGGCCGCGAGTACGGCGAGCCCTTCGCGCGGGGCGGTCCCCGGGAGGGAGGCCAGCGCTGCACGCGCGCGCTCGATCTGTTCGTCTGCGAGGGCGAGCGTCTCCTCGACCGCGCCGCTTTCGAGGACGACCGCGCGCGCGGCGGCGAGACGCTCCGGCTCCTGCTCGCCCTCTGATGTCAGCACCGACCGGAGCGCGCGCCCCTCCTCGCCCGTACAGCGTTCCAGCGCGATCACGGCGGGAAGCGTCGGTGTCCCCTGCGCGAGATCGGCCCCGACCGCCTTGCCGAGGCGCTCCTTCGTGCCGGCGAAGTCCATCGCATCGTCGACGAGCTGGAAGGCGACGCCAACCGCCGTCCCGTAGTCGACCAAGGCACGCTCGATCGCATCGGGGGCGCCGGCGACGATCGCCCCGGCGCGCGCGGCGAGGGCGAAGAGCGAGGCGGTCTTGAGCCGAGCGATCTCGAGCGACTGTGTGCGGGTAAACGCATCGGCGCTCGCCGCGAGCTCGAGGAGTTGGCCCTCGGTCGTATCGGTCACCGCTCGCGCGGCGGCGGCGACCAGGCGCTCGCTCCCTGCGCCGAGGAAGAGTTCGGAGGCACGGCACCAGAGCAGGTCGCCGACGAGGATGCTCGCGCGATCGCCCCAGCCCAGGCGCGCGGCCGGAACGCCGCGGCGCAGCGGCGCCTCATCCAAAACGTCGTCGTGCAGGATGCTGGCGGTGTGGACGAGCTCGATCGCCGCGGCGATCGAGGGTTGTCCCTCGCGGCGTGCACCGCAGGCGGCGGCCGCGAGCAGGAAGAGCGCGGGGCGCAGCCGCTTTCCCCCGCCGCCCAGCGCATAGCGCGCAAGCTTCTCCGCTTCGGGAACGCGCGGCGCGAGTTCTGCGGCAAGGAGGCGCTCCACCTCCGCCGCGAGCGTCCGGTCGAGTCCGGCGATCTCGCATCCCTTCTGCATTTGGCGCTTGTCGCAGCACGGGGGCGCCTTGTCAACCGCCACCCCCTGTGCTAGAGGCCGCCGCACATGACCTCCGGCTGTCTCGTCATCCACGGCCTCACCGGCACCCCGGCGACGGTCGCCTCGATCAACACTCCCCTCCTGGAGGCGGGCTACCGCGTGGCCACCCCCTGCCTGGCCGGCCACGGCGGCTCGCTCGCCGATCTCGCCGCGAGCCGTTGGGAGGAGTGGTACGAGACGGTGCGCATCGCCTATGCGCAGCTGCGCCGCGAAGTGGGCCGCGTCTTCTACGCCGGCATCTCGCTCGGCGCCCTCCTAGGCCTCAAGCTCGCGATCGATGAGGGGTGGGGGGTGCGCGGGCTCGCCCTCATTGGGACGCCGCTCGCGCTCGGTCCCCTCGAACGCCTGGCCGTCCCGCTCGTGCGGCACTCGCCGCTGAAATGGCTCATCCGTTCGGTGCCGAAGGACTTCGAGCGCAGCGTGCGCGACCCGGAGGGACGGCACCAGTACAGCGCCTTTTCCCTGCCGGCGATCCCGACGCGTGCGGTCTTCGAGATCGACGACCTCGCGCGGGCCGTCCGCGCCGACCTCGGGCGCGTCTCCAACCCGCTGCTGCTCCTGCACGGGCGCCACGACACGGTCGCCCCGCTCGCCAACCTCGATCTCGTCGAAGGGCTCGTCGCCTCGGATGCGGTGGAGCGGCGCATCTTCGAGGATTCGGCACACGTCGTCACGATGGATTCCGAGCAGGGGGCGGCCGCACAATCGATCATCGATTTCTTCGCGCGTTTTCGTTAAAAGGGTCGAAGGGAAAACGATACCGAGGAGGAGATATGTCGCATCGCATTGCCGTCATCGTCATCATCGCCATCGCACTCATCGCCGGGATCGTCGACGAGGGACGCGCCGAGGAGTATCAGATCGAGGAGTTCGACCTGGAGGGAATCGTGGTCGAACCGATCGAACCGGCGACGAAGAAGGGGGGCGAGGCGCCCGCCGCGGAGGTCGCGGCCGAGACGAAGGAGCCGATGGCCGATCGCTATCTGCGCGACACGCGCACGGGGCGCGAAGGGCGCTTCCGCGCCGGGCTCGTCGCGCCGGGGCTCTACGCCGGCAACAAGTCGATCGATCTGATGGCGACCTTCGGTATCGAGGGGGAGTACTTCTTCTTCGACCGACTTTCCGCGGGACTACGCATGCTCTTTGCGACCGACTTCAAAAAGGACGCGAAGCCCAATGCGATCCTGAGCTTCATCCCGCAGGCACGCTACGTCTTCGACGTGGGGAGTGCGGATCGCTGGGCGATCTACGTTCAGGGGGGGGTGGGCGTGACGCTGCTGGATGGCGACACCGTTGCGGCCGACATCATGATCCCCGGCGGCGGCTTCTGGTGGAAGTGGACGGAGCGCTGGTCGGTTGGCGCCGATTGCGCGTTGCACGTGCTGGCGCGCAGCAACACGGCGATCGCCTTCCACGTCTCTCCCGCCCTGCGCTACACCTTCTTCTGATCAGTGCATGCTCACACCGCGCGGGCGGGGGGTCGTCGCCGTCGTCGGTGACGCGGGCGCGACGATCTCCGGATCACAGCAGAAGAGTCCGCCCATCAGCGGCGGGAGCTCCTCGGCGAGGAGGAGCGCGTTGAGGACGGGGTCGTCCGCCGGGAGGACGGCGAGGGCATCGGCGAAGCCGGCGAATCGCTTCGACCTCCAGGCCACCTCCACCACCTCTTCAGCGACCGGCGTTTCGCGCTCGAAAACGATCGCGTCGGCGCTGCGGAACCGTTCGATCTCCTCGGCGCTGATGCGTGTCACGTCATCGATTACCGCACCGCGCAGCTCGGCCCCCCCGAAGTCCGCCTCCCGCAGATCCGCCCCCTCCAGGTGAGTGCCGGTGAGCACCGCGCCGTGAAAGTCGCTCCCGCGCAGATCCGCCCCGTCGAGAAATGCGTGCGGGAGCGCGGCGCCGGTCATGTCCGCGTTGACCAGTCGGATGCCGCTGAGGAGGAGCGGATACGATCCGCTGAGCGGATAGACCCCCTCCATCCCCTCGTAGCCGCTGTAGAGAAATGCGCTGCCGGGGAGAAACTGCGTCCCGAGGAAGAGGCGATAGAGCGGGACGGCGTCCTCAAGCGAGATGGGATGACCCACCTGCGCATGCGCATACTCCTCGAAGAGCTTGAAGGAGTTGATGAAGAGGCGAAAGCCCTCCCCCTGGATCCAGCCGTTGGTGTGCTCGACGAAGGTCGCCGCAAAGCGATCGTGCGCGAGGAGGGCGAAGTCGTGTGCGGAATCGCTCTCGACACCGATGCTCCGGAAGAAGCGTTCGGCGACGGCGATGCCGATGGCATCGGCCTGTGGAGCGGTGACGAGGATGTGATCGGCCATGCCCTTCTCCTTTCGGCTGCCTCCCTGGAATCGGCGCTCATCGCCAATCGTTGCCCGTTTGTCGAGCGCCCGTCGCAAAAACCGTATCCTGCGGGAGACGCTTGATGCAGAATGATATTTTTTGCTGCATCCGAACCGGCGATCGCTACAATGGCCGCATGCACCTCGCTCGCCGCATCGCCGTTGCCGCCGGCCGTCGCCCCGCCGACCTGCTGCTCAGAAACGCGCGCGTCGTCTCGGTGCTGGCCGACCGGATCGTGCGGACGAACGTGGCGATCGCCGACGGGGTGATCGTCGGCTTCGGCGACTACCGCGCGCGAAGGCAGATCGACTGCGAGGGGGGCTACCTCTCCGCCGGCTTCATCGACAGCCACCTGCACATCGAGTCGACGCTGCTGACCCCCGCGCAGTTCGCGCGCGCGGTGGTCCCGCGCGGAACGACCGCGGTGGTGGCAGACCCGCACGAGATCGCCAACGTCCTCGGCGCCCGCGGGGTGCGCTGGATGGCGAAGGCCAGCGCGGGGCTCCCGCTCGATGTCCACATCGACCTCCCCTCCTGCGTCCCCGCCTCGCGCTTCGAGGGGGCCGGTGCGCGCCTGACCGTGCCTGAACTCAAAAAGCTCGCGAAGCTCCCGCAGGTCGTCGGGATGGGCGAGGTGATGGACTTCCCCGGCGTCATCGCGGGAAAGCGCGAACTGCTCGAAAAGATCCGGCTCCTCCCCGGCCGGCGCTGCGACGGGCACGCGCCGGGGCTCTCCGGCAAAGCGCTGGCCGCCTATGTCGCCGCCGGGATCCACTCCGACCACGAGAGCACGACTGCCGCCGAGGCGCGCGAAAAGCTCTTCGCGGGGCTCCACATCATGATCCGCGAGGGGACGACGGAGAAGAATCTCGCAGCCCTCGCGCCGATTGTCACGCCGGCGAATTCACACCGCTGCTTCTTCTGTTCCGACGACCGCAGCGCGCACGACCTCATGCGCCACGGCCACATGGACGACATCCTCCGCCGCGCGGTGCGCGCGAAGATTCCGGCAGTCACCGCCCTGCAGATGGCGACGAACAACGCGCCATACTACTTTCGGCTCGAGCGCCGGCAGGGGGCGGTGGCCGTCGGCTACGTCGCCGACCTCGTCCTGCTCGATTCGCTGCGCACCTTTCGCGCGCGGATGGTCTTCAAGGGGGGCCGGCTCGTCGCGCGCGAGGGGGAGCTCGTCGTCCCCTGCCGATCGAGAAAGGCGCCGCCGCTGGCGAACACGATGCGCGTGAAGGGCATCGCCCCCGATCGCTTCCGCATCCGTACCCGTGGACGACGCACCGTGCGCGTCATCCGGATCGTCCCCGGCCAAATCGTCACGCGCGAGGAACTCGTCGCGATTCGCGCGCGTGACGGCATCGTGGTGCCCGATTGCGAGCGCGACCTGCTGCTGCTGGGTGCCGTCGAGCGACACAGGCGTACGGGGAAGATCGGTCTGGGGTTGGTGCGCGGCTTCGGGATCAAACGCGGGGCGCTCGCCTCGACGGTCTGCCACGATGCGCACAACCTGATCTGCGTCGGGACCAGCGCCGAGGAGTGCTGTGCGGCCTGCCGCGCGCTCATCGACTGCGGCGGGGGCTTCGCCGCGGTGCGCGACGGCGTCGTCCGCGCGCTGCTGCCGCTCCCCGTGGCGGGGCTGATGTCCGACCGCCCGGTGGAGCGCGTCGCCGCCGACTACGCGGCGCTCGAAAAAGCGGCGCGCGCTCTCGGCACAAAGCTCGCCAACCCCTTCCTGCAGCTCTCCTTCCTGGGCCTCTCCGTCATCCCGGAGCTCAAGCTCACCGTCGGCGGCCTCGTCGATACGCGTTCCGGCAAGCGCAGCTCCCTCTTCACCTGACCCCCCAAAAAGTGTCGGACACTTTTTGAAGAAGTGTCCGACACCTGTGGGTATGTGGGTGGCCGCCGTTCTCTCGCGAGAATGAATTCTCCCCAAAGGGGCACAACGATCCTCGCGCCCAGCCGATAATTCCAGTAGGCGGAGGCATTCGATCGATCTCCGCGGGAGAGGTGCGATGCAGATGTCGAAGGACAAGGAGCTGATGCTCTCGAAACGCGTCGCCGACGAGGCGGAGGCGATCGGCCGCGAGATCTCGCGCGCCGTCACCTGCGACGAGGGGACGCAGCGCGCCCTCGCCCGCAGCCATCCGGAGGTCGCTGCCGCGCTCCTGCCGTACGAGCCGCTCGGGCGCACCAGCTACGTCCTCTCGGTGCTGGATGCGAATCCGGATGCGATCGGAACCTTCAGCGAGGAGATCCGCGACGACTCCATCTTCATGCGCGCGGCGGTCGTGGGCAACCCGGACACGATCCGCTGGACGGGGCCCGTGCTCCGGCGCAACCGCGGCGCGCTCTATGAACTCGTGATGATCGCGGTGCAACGCGACGGACTCGCGCTCCACCTCTTTCCGAAATTTCGATTCGACAAGCAGCTCGCGCTCGTCGCCGTCCGGCAGAACTGGACGGCGATCGAGGCGGCCGCAAACGAGCTGCTCGCGGATCACGACATCATGATCGCCGCGCTCTGTGGCGGCGGTCGCACGGCATGCGCCCATCCCGATCTGAAGGCGCCCCTCAATCAGCTCCTGGACGATGTCGATTTCGTCCGGCGCGCCCTGGAGGATATCTCCGACGGGGACGCGACCGAATGGATCGGCGAGCGCATCCCACACGGGATGCGTCGTTTCACGAGCTAGAGGGATACCGGAGGTTCGGGGAAACACCCTGGCGCGCGGGTACCTTCGCCCCCGCGCCTTCTTTTATGCGAACGATGTCAGGGGGCGGGTGCGAGGAGCGTGATGAGGGGGAGCAGCGACCCGGTGACGACGACCGTTCCGCCCTCGTCGGCCAGCTCGAATCCCTGCACGAGTTTCTCGACGCCAGAGCGCCCCGCCGTCTGAAGAAGCAGGAGCGAACGGACCCCCTTCAAAAACATCCGCACCGAGGCGGCTTGCGACGGATCGTCGCAGGGGATGCGGGCAACCAGCGCCGTTCCATTCGGACTCGCGAAGTCGATGCGCGCGATCGCGCCCAGCTCCGGGGGGAACATCGCCCGCAGGCGCGGGCCGATGATGAGATGGCCGAAGAGGGGGGCGTCGGGAACGCTGCGCTCGTCATCATGGCGGCCGGTCATCGCCGGAAGGAGGTGGACGAGCGCCGCGCGCTCTCCCACGGCCAGGTGTATCCCATCCAGGATCGCGAAACCGAAGGGGCGTTCGGTCCCCGCCTCCGTATAGAGGATGCGATCGCCGACCGCTTCGGCCACGAGTCCGGAGCGCCCCTCGGCCAGCAGCGCGCGGATCGCCGGGAGGAAGGCCTCCTCGTCGAAGCGCCCCTGCGCGATCGCCGCGATCCGCGGCGTTCCCTCGGGGCTGCCCAGCGTGCCGACCAGGGCGAGCATCCCGAGTGCGCCGGGCTCCTCGAGCAGGAGGCGGACGAGCTCGCCTGCCGCCCCGCCGCCGCGCATGACGCCGGTGAAGTGCGCGCGCAGGTCGTCGCGCTGCAGAAAGACCGGCACGTCGGCGGCGACGACGAGCTCCGCGTTCGCGGGGATCCAGCGTGCAAGTACGGCATACTTCTGCGGCGCCGGACGCATCGCATCGTAATGATCGGCGCGCCCCGCTCGGAAGGCATCGGAGGCATCCTTGAGCAGGAAGGCGAAGCAGACGAGGAGCAGGACGATGATGGCGGCCTTGGTGACGCTCGCGATGCGCTGCTTCATGCGCGACCCCCTTCCAGATCAATCCAGGCGTCGATTGCGGCGGCGATCGCCGCGCGCGCCTGGGAGGCAAGGTACTGGATGCGCGGGAGCTTCAAGATATCCCGCGGGTGCTTGACGAGGTGGCCCATGAGGGCGCCGGCCATCGGGGCACCGCTTCGGTCCAGGATATCCTCGAGGTCGGGGAGCTCGACGTCCATCGGATCGAGGACGGCGCGGACGATCGTGAGCGGCACGCCCTGTTCGCGGCAGGCGCGCGCCGCTGCCGCGCTCTCCATGTCCACCCCCTGCGCAGCGTGCTGCGTCCCGACGAAGGCCTTCTCGTGCGAGGAACCGATCGCGCGCTGGGCGGTGACGAGCGTCCCCGCCCGCACGCGCTGCCCGCGCTCCTTGAGGCACCCCAGCAGCCGCTCCGCGCCGACCGCGTCGAGCGGATGACGCGCCCCGTCGGCGGCGGAGACCGTCTCGCGCGCGACGAGCAGGTCACCCGCCGCGAAGTGCGGATCGAGCCCACCGCAGTAGCCGACGTGCAGACAGCGCTGTGGGCGGCGGTGCTCCAACAGGTGCGCCATCGCGCGCGCCATCGCCGGCGCGCCGATCCCGCTGCGCACGAGCAACAGCGGCTGCCCGCGGTAGATGCCGCGCAGGAAGAGCGCCGGGCGCAGGTGTTCGCGCGCGTCGATCGCCATCCGGGAGCGGATGATCCGAAGCTCGTCGTCGAGCGCGGCGATGATGCAGGGAATCGGCGTGGACATCGACGTCGTTGTAAGAGCGCGGTCGAGCGAAGTCAATGAAACGCGCGGAGAAATGGCGATCAGTCAATCCGTTGACGCGCCGTCATCTTTTTGCCGATTCTTCGTCGGATAACGACCAACCCGCCCCCGAATCTATTCTCACGATGCGCCCAGGAGATGAAATTCCCGAATGATCTCATGTCTGTGAACACTTTCATTCGCAGGCGACAAAAAGCATATAAGAACTGGCACGCCGCTTGCTCATTTTCTCCCTCGTTGCATTGCGAAAGGGGGGCGACATGTCTTTCCACAAATACCTGCTGATCCCGCTCCTTCCCCTGGCGATGACCGTCGTCGTTATGGTCGGCGGCCTTCCGGGGATGGGGTGCGGCGGGGGCGGCGGATCAGACGTGCCACGTCCTGAGACAGGTCCAGGCCGCCGCGAGGGCAATGGCCGATCCAAACATGATCAGCGCGGCGATCAAGCTGCGGTTG
>CAYPII010000038.1:0-18433 GCA_964410765.1 uncultured Myxococcales bacterium
CAGAATGCCGCGGGGGCGAGCGTCGCCCCGCAGTCGTTCGTCTGTGCGAAGAGCGCACTCGACGAGGCGATACTCTCGATGGAGATTGCCTCGTTTCCGGAGTTGAGGAGGCGCACGTCGTGTGGCAGCGAGGAGCGCCCGACCGTCTGCTGGCCGAAGTCGATTCCGGCGGGCAGGAGCGTCACATCGGACGAGGTCCCGTAGCCCATCAGGTGCGCCTTGTGCGGGCTCCCCTCGGCGTTGTCGACGATCGTCAGGTTGCCGAAGAAGTTGCCGGCGGCCTCGGGGGAGAAGGTTGCCTCCACGATGCAGGTCTCCTCCTCGGCGAGCGTGTCGGGGCAGTCGTTTTCCTGCGCGAAGTCGCTGTTGACCGTGATCGCGTCGAGATCGAGGTCGCCCTCGCCGGTGTTCTTGAGGGTGAAATCCTTCTGTTCGCTCGTTTCACCCACCGGCGTCTTGCCGAAATCGAAGAGCGGTGGAGCGATGTCGAGGTCCGGCCCGGTGATGCCCTTGCCGAAGAGGAAGGCCTTCGCGGGACTGCTCGGATCGTCGGAGACGACGGAGAGGGTCGCCGAGGAGGCCCCCGTTTCGGTCGGGGTGAAGGTGACGAGGATCGTGCACGACTTCTTTGCGCCCAGCGTTTCGTCGCACGAGTTCGTCTGTGTGTAGAGCGCCGAGGAGGTGCTGATTTCCTGGATGGTCAGCTCCGAGGTTCCGCTGTTGTAGAGGATGACCTCCTGCGCGAGGCTCGAGCGCCCGATCGTCTGGTTGCCGAAGTCGACCAGGCCGGGAAGGAGCGTGGCGTTTGGGGAGACCCCCTTGCCGCTGAGCGTGATCGTCTGTGGGCTGTCGTTGGCGTTGTCCACCAGCGTGACCGTCCCTTCGAAGAAGCCGGCGACGGTCGGCTCGAAGCTGACGCTGAGCGTGCAGCTCTCGTCCGGAGCGAGCGTGGCCGGGCAGTCGTTTGTCTGGGAGAAGGTATCGCCGCTGGCGGTGATCGAGGTGAAGTCCAGGTCGACCGTCCCCGTGCTGGTGAGGGTGATCGTCTCGGTCGTGACGCTATCGAGGGCCTGTTCGCCGAAGTGGATCTGCGTCTTCTCGATGTGGATGTCGGGTTGGCCGGGATTGATCCCCGTCCCGGAGAGCTCGATCTGCTGCGGGCTGTCGTAGGCGTCGTCAAAGATATCCATCGTGGAGACGTATTCGCCTGCTTCGGTCGGTTCGAAGTAGATCAGGATGCCGCAGGAGTTCTCGGCGGCGAGTTCCGACCCGCAGTCATCCTCGGAGCTGAATCCGCTGCCCAGCGGAATTGACATGCTGGAGATGTTGAGCGTGGCCGTTCCGATGTTCTCCAGCTTGACGTACTGGCGATGGCTCGTGCCGGTCGTCTGTTCACCGAAGGCCACCTCGTGCGTGGAGAGGCGTGCGATCGGAAAGGTGCCGAGGCCATAGACCTCGGATGTGACACGGTGCTCCGGCAGGAAGCCGAGGTATTTGTAGCGGGCGATGACCGTCGTATAATACCCGCCACCTTCCACCGGATGAAATGTGACGCCGATGGCACAGGAACGCCCCGCGCGGAGGGACCTCCCGACGCACTCGCTGGTGTCCAGGGTGAACTCCTCCGTGTTTCCGATGGAGATGCCTTTGACGCTGATGCCGAGGAGACGGTTGTTGTTCTGCAAAGCGATCGTCCCGCAGTCGACCGTCTCACCCTTCCGCGCTTCCGGGCAGGTGAGAAACGGGGGCCAGAGGCGGATCCCCGCTTCGGCGGTTTGAGAGAGCAGTGTGAGGATGGTGAAGAAGGAGAAGCTGATGAGGATGACAACCGTTTTTCTTTTCATGATTCCCCCCGTTTCGAAAACCATTTATAAATGAGACAAAACGGAAAGGCAAGCAGGGTCCGTCGATCGCGAAATCAACTGAATGGGGAATCTTCCACCGGCGTCGGGTGCACTCCACCGCCAGCATTTGCCTACCGACAGTGCCGGGTGTTTGAATCCGGCGATCTTCTCGAGGCGGTTGGAGCGATATTTATCCCAACGAACATCGTGGTCAGTGCAGAGGATGTGCTCATTTCCCCCGCCAACTCCCGGTGGTTGTGCGATCGCATCGAGAACGCGACGCTGCATGTGTTCGAGGGCGTCGGCCATCTGGTCCGCTCGAGGCGCTGGATCGATCGGTCCGCGTGGTGCTCTCGAACGGCTAAAGAAAATCCATATGCGATCTTCTTGCTATCAATTCTATCGTGGCATAGCGCCTCTCAGGCGACGGGGGGCTCCGATCGCGGTCTTTCCTCTCCAGTGGAGGGATGAAAAATTTTCTCCAATCGCTCAATTGCGTTATACTTTTTGTCAGCAGTTCGACAAAGGGGGAACCGTCGTAATCCGGAAAGGGGGGATCGATGAATGCCATGATGCGATCCAGCTGTTCGGTAATCTGTGCACTCTTCCTCGTCGTCTTCGGCGTTGGTTGTGGGAGTTCCGGGAGTGCGGGTGTCTCCGAGGACGATTTCACACACGTGGTCGGGGCGACGGAGTTGCAGGCGCGCATCGATGCGCTCAAGGCGCTCATCCCAGAGTCGGTCTACAACACGATCACCGCGGGGTCGCGCGACAACGCCGCCTGCCGGGAGTCGAACCGCGAAGAGCTCGGTTTGCCGGACACGCCCAACAGCCAGTGGTACTACACCTACGACAACTTGATCGCGGGCATGGCCGAGCTCGAGGACTTCGCCGGCGAGGGGGATGAGAACACGCGCAAGCTGGAGATCGCCGCGTTTCTGGCGAACGTCGCGCAGGAGACCGGGGCGCACGGGACCGACGATCCCTACGGTGGCCCCGGTTGCTTCATCCAGGAGCGCGATGCGTACGGGAGCCAGGGATACAACAGCAGGGCCTGCGGCGTTTCCTACACCTGTGCGGCGGCGGGATACTTCGGCAGGGGGCCGCATCAGCTCTCCTGGGATACCAACTACGCCTCGTTCGGGGAAACGATGGGTGTCGGCCTGGAGTATGTGACCAATCCCGACACGCTCACGACGGATCCCGAGATCGGCATCGCCGGTTCGATCTGGTTCTGGGGACACGAGGAGCTCAACGCTGACTGGCCCCCGACCATTCCGTACAAACCGTCGGCCCACAACGTGCTCGTCGGCGAGTGGACGCCGACGGAGTACGACGAGGCGTGCGGGAGGACGACGGCCAACCTCGGCGTCATCACCAACATCATCAACGGCGGTCTCGAGTGCGGCACGAGGGCGAGCGCTGAGGGGCGCACAAACGCCGCGAACCGCGTGCGCTTCTTCGAGGCGATCACGACTGCGATGGGGGTCACGGTGCCGGCGGGCTGGGCCGACGATTGCACGGGGCAGAAGGATTTCGAAGAGTGCCCGTCGTACAGGAGTCCGACGTCGCGCTGCGGATTCAGCTGGTCGGATGCCCAGTCGAAGTGCGGGACGTTCTGTGCGACCGACTCCGATTGTTCCGGTGAGGAAAGCTGTTACGGGCAACTCGACAGCCATCCCTGCCCCGGTGGATCCTGATCCCTCGGACTTGCATGAGCGGGAAAGTCGTTGAATTGCCATCGTCCTTTCAGTAGGACTCGTCTGTCGACAATAAACCCCGATGAGGAGGCATCCATGGATCGCATGGCATCGATCGAGATGGCGCTGAAGAACGAGACGACCGAGCGGGATTTCTATCTCAATGAGGCCCGCCGTTCGAAGAACGAGATCGCGCGGACGATGTTCGAGATGCTCGCCAAGGACGAGGAGGAGCACATGCGGCGCATCCGTGATCTGCACGAAAAGCTCGTGGGCGAGGGAAACTGGCCCGCCGACGTGCCGATCGATGTCGCGGGGACGAACGTCAAGCAGACGCTCGACGGCCTGCTCGGCAAGGCGGGCAGTCAGGCGGAGCACGACGACGATGACATCGCGGCGCTCACGAAGGCGATTGCCTTCGAGGCGAAGGGGGCCGACCTCTACGCGAAGCTCGCCGAGGCCAGCGAGAATCCGATGGAGAAGAACTTCTTCGCCTTCCTCCACGAGATCGAGCAGGAGCACCAGCTCTCGCTCACCGATGCCCTGGAGTACCTCCAGGACCCCCAGGACTATTTCCTCCGCCACGAGCGGGCCGGCCTGGATGGGGCCTGAGGGGCCTGTTCCGGGAGGCCGCTGAAAAAGGACGCAACCTTTCCCACCGGATAACCGAGAAGGGGCTGGCGGATAATGCTTGCCTTTCCGCAGGGGGCGCGGTAGAGGCCTCCGCACGATGGTGGTTTGGAACGGTTTGTTCGAGAGCGGTTCGCAGCACTTCTCTCCCCCTGTTTTGAATCACACCCACAATCGATTCTGTTGAATGGCGCCATGGCGGTGCCCCAGCAGGACCCGTGCGCAGCTCGGAGGGCGTCCCGGTGCATCTTCATCGGGGACGTCGGGAGGGCTGCATCGTTCGGCGACGCGGTCGATCCGCGCGTGCCGGCAGAGAAAAGGACGTTGTATGCAGAACCAGAAGCAGAACCAGAAACAGATGTTTGATACGCTCGGCCTCGAGCCGTCGCTCCTTCGCGCTGTCACGGCGGAGGGATATCGGCACCCGACGCCGATCCAGGCGGAAGCGATCCCCTCGCTCGTCGCCGGGCGCGACCTCATCGGATGCGCCCAGACGGGAACCGGCAAGACGGCGGCATTCGCGCTGCCGATCCTCCACCGGCTCGCCGCGGAGCGGAAGCGCTCCGCGCGAGGACATCCGCGAGCGCTCATCCTCACGCCGACGCGTGAACTGGCGGCGCAGGTGGAGGAGCGCTTTCGAGCCTACGGGCGCCACATCGGCCTTACCGCGACGCTCGTCTTCGGCGGCGTCGGGCAGGGCCCGCAGGTCAAGGCGCTCAACCGCGGCGTCGACATCCTCGTCGCCACGCCGGGCCGGCTGTTCGACTTAAAGCAGCAGGGTCACGTGCAGCTCAACCGCGTCGAGATATTCGTCCTCGATGAGGCGGATCGGATGCTCGACATGGGTTTTTTGCCCGACATGAAGCGCGTGATCGCCGCGTTGCCGCGGGAGCGACAGACGCTCCTCTTCTCCGCGACGATGGCGCCGCCAATCATGCGCCTGGCCGAGGGGCTGCTCGCCGACCCGGTGAAGGTCTCCGTCGCCCCGCCGGCCTCCACGGCGGAGCGCATCGAGGAGCGCGTGCACTTCGTGGATGAGGGGAACAAGCGTGCGCTCCTGGCGCGCCTGCTCGAGCGCCGGGAGGTCGATCGTGCGCTCGTCTTCACCCGCACGAAGCACGGCGCCAACCGCCTGGTGAAGCAGTTGGGAAAGGAATCCGTCGAAGCCCGCGCGATCCATGGGAACAAGTCGCAGGGGGCGCGGACGGCCGCCCTGCAGGATTTTCGCAGCGGCCGCTGTCGCGTACTCGTCGCGACCGATATCGCGGCGCGCGGCATCGACGTGGTGGGGATCACGCACGTCGTGAACTTCGATCTCCCCAACGAACCGGAGAGCTACGTGCACCGCATTGGGCGCACGGCGCGCGCCGGGGCGGCGGGGACCGCGATCTCCTTTTGTGGTTCCACGGAGCGCGCCTATCTGCGTGACATCGAGCGTTTGCTCAAGCGCGCGGTCCCCGTTTGCGCGGACCATCCCTTCCATTCGGAGGCGATCGCCCGCTCCTCGAAGGCGGCCCCGCGCCCCGCGGGGGTGCGGAAGAACGGTGGGCGTTGGCAGGAGCACCGGCCGCGGCGCGGACGGCGTGGGGGAATGCGGGCCGCGGGCTAACGCTTCGACGAGAGCGCCTCTGCTGCGGCGTGGGCGGAGGCCCTAGCCCAGTGGAGGTTGAATCCGCCCAGATCACCCGCCACATCCAACACCTCGCCGATGAAGAAGAGCCCCGGGCGGCGCTTGGACTCCATCGTCTTCGACGAGCACTCGCGCGTCTCCACGCCGCCGACGGTGGCGATCTCGCAGGGGGAGGAGGGAGGCATAGGGGTTTCTCTATGCGAATGGCCCTTCCTTTCCAATGCTTTTCGTCGCACCGCTTTTCCGCTATAGTGCTCCCCATCGAGGCCCCGGCAGAGGGGCCCGAAGGGGGGATGCGATGGAAGCCACCAAGGCGCGCAAGTTGGGGCTGCTCACCTGTTCGGCGGTCGTCGCCGGCAACATGATGGGATCGGGGGTGTCGCTGTTGCCCTCCGACCTTGCCGCGATCGGCTCGATCAGTATCGTCAGCTGGGTGCTCGCCATCGTCGGCGCGCTGGCGCTCGCCTACGTCTTCGCCAAGCTCGGTACCGAAAACCCGCAGGAGGGTGGTCCCATCGCCTACTCCGAGGAGCTCTCGCCGATCCTCGGCTTCCAAGCCGGCACCCTCTACTTTCATGCCAACTGGGTGGGCAACCTCGCCATCGCGATCACCGGCGTTTCCTACCTCTCCGTCTTCTTTCCGCCGCTGACGCACCCCCTGGTCGCGGGGATCGCGACCATCGGCGTGGTCTGGTTCTTCGCGTTGATCAACCTCACCGGCGCGCACTGGATCGGCCGGCTCACCGCCATCGGTGTGGCGTTTCTGCTCATTCCCATCATCTTCACCGGCATCGCGGGCTTCTTCTACTTCAAGCCCGAGCTCTTCGTGGAGAACTGGAACGTCTCGGGGGCGCCCGACCACCACGCGGTCTTCGCGGGCGTGCTGCTCTGCCTCTGGAGCTTCATCGGCGTGGAGAGCGCGACGACCGACGCGAGTCTCGTGGCGGATCCGAAGCGGACGATCCCGCGCGCGACGATGATCGGCTCGGGGATCGCGGCGCTCGTCTATGTTGCCTCCTGCACCGCGATCTCGGGGATGTTTCCGGCCAAGGTCGTTGCGGCCTCCGGGGCGCCTTTTTCTCTCGCCACCGGGCATATCCTCGGGCACTGGACGGCGGACCTCGTCTCGGCGGTCGTCGCCTTCGGCTGCCTCACCTCGCTGGGCTCCTGGATGATGCTCGTCGCCCAGGCGGGGGCGCGCAACGCGCACGACGGAATGCTGCCCGCGATCTTCGGACGCATCAATGCGAAGAACGTCCCGCAGCAGGGGATGATCCTTATCGCGCTCATGATGAGCGCCCTCATGGTCGTCCTGATGCTCTTCGGACACCAGAGTGCGCAGGCGATGTTCGGGAACATCGTTTCGATCGCAGTGCTGCTCACGATCTTTCCCTATTTCTACTCCACGCTCAACATGCTCCGGAGCCTCAACCGTCGGAAGAACGTCTTCTTCCCGGTCCTGGCCTGTGTGCTCAGCATCCTCTTCTGTCTCGTGGCGATCGCCGGTTCTTCCGACGTGATCCTCGTCGCTGCCGTCGTCGTCTCGCTTGTGGCGCTGGCTCTCTACGTCCGTCGCGACCGCACCGACTTCGAGCGACAGATCGCCGAGGCAAAAGGACGCTCGGGCGCCGTTGTTCAGGAGTGATCTCTTCCGTTCGTTCCGACAGACCTTCCGTGGGGCCCTTCGTACGGCGCATAAAAGCGCGTCTACGAGTCGAGCGTATGAGGCGTGAAAAATGCGATCGCTTCTCCGACCTGGCGGTCGACGGGGGAGAACGCCAGGTCGGACAGAAGCGATCGCATTTTTCGCGGTGAATAGTGAGCGAGTGCGCCTGCGCCGGTAGGAGGGCCTCCGGAAGGTCCGGAACGAACGGGGCTGATGATCGGTCGAAAAAAGGGGCGGGATTGCTCCCGCCCCTCTTCTCACGACAGTTGGTGTCCGACGATCAGTGGCGAATCTCCTTGCGTAGATTCTCCAGCCAGCTGGTCGCCTGATCGCGGCCGCCGAGGCCGAAGGCGAGACCGCCGGCGAGTGCCAGCATCGCGACGAAGCCGGTGAAGAGGATCTTGACCAGATCCGCGGCGACGCCGAGCTGCGTGAGCGCGGCCATGATCGCGAAGACGATGACGGCCAGGCGCGCGACGGTCCCGACGAAACCCGCCGAGGCCTCCGGCAGCGTGGAGCTCTTCACCGCCTTGACGACGATGTCCTGCAGCCCGGCGCCCAGGATGAAGCCGGCCATGAGGATGAGGACCGCGATGATGACGTTCGGGATGTAGAGCGCCACCGCCTCGAAGAAACTCGTCAGCTGCGGCCATTTCAGGATATCGGCAACCGCGATGAAGGTGACGATGATGAAGAACCACTTCACCGTCCACCCTACGAGCCTCGCGGCACTGATGTCCAGCCCCTGCTCCTTGAGCCGGCCGAGGCCGACCGTCCGGTGCAGGAAGACGTCGAGCTTGGTGAGGTCGATAATGCGGCGCGCCAGTCGTCCCAGCAGGTTGGCGAGCACCAGGCCGACGATCAGGACGACGATGGCGGCGAAGATGCTCGGTACGACGGAGATGAGATCATCCATGAATCCCTGTAGTGCGCGGATGATCGCATCCTTCCAGCTCATCAGCTGACCTTCCATGTTCCTCCCCCTTTCAAATGTGAATTTTCGCTAATATACTGTTATTATTGATACATTGCAAAGGGAAAAGCAGCAAGCCGCAACGCGGCATGGAAACTCTTTGTCACGGCGGGCATGGGGTCTGCGTTGCATTGAACCGCCGTGAACGATAGGATTCGTTTATGGCGAAGCACAAACCGCTGCTCTTCACCAATGCCACCATCCACACCTCGGACGACGTGCAGCCGCGCGCGGAGTGGTTCTGTATGCTCGGCAGCCGCATTCAGCGCATCGGGAACGGGGAGCCCCCGCCGATCGACCAGTCGATCGATCTCGCCGGGCGCACCGTCGTCCCCGGCTTCGTCGATGCCCATGCCCATTTCTTCCAGACCGGCGTGGATATGCTCTTCCTCGACATGAGCGGCGTGAGCTCGCTCGCCGAGATCGGCGCACGCCTGGAGACGACCGCCGGAGGCCCGCGCACCTGGATATTCGCCCACAGCTTCGAGGAGGACGACGTCGCGGATGTGCGGTTCGTCACGCGCGATCACCTCGACGAGCTGGAGCCGACGCGCCCGGTCTGGATGAACCGCGTCGACTATCACTCGGCAGTCGTCAACTCCGCGGCGCTCGCACGCCTGCATATTCCCATCGGCATGCCGGGGCTGCTTCTCGAGAAGGACCGCCCCAACGGCATCGTTCGCTCGGATGCCTACTTCTACGCGCGCGCGAAGATCGGGCAGCTCTATCCGCAGGAGGTGAAGGAGGGGGCGATCAAGGAGGCGACGCGCCGGTTCGTCAGCCGCGGCATCACCGCGGTGCACGCCCTGGAGGGGGGACGCCTCTTCGGCGACGAGGGGGTGGGGATGGTCCTGCGCCGCATGGACCAACTCCCCATCGATGTGACGCTCTTTTTACAGGAGAAGAACATCTTCTACACGACCCGTTTGGGCTTCCGCCATCTGGGCGGGTGCGTCCTCATCGATGGCTCGATCGGTTCGTATACGGCCGCCCTCGACGAGGACTACGCGGGCATGCCCGGGTGGCGCGGCCACCTCTACGAGAAGCAACGCGACTTCAACCGGTTCGTCGAGGAAGCGCACCGGGCGGGGGTGCAGCTCGCCTTTCATGCGATCGGTCCGCGCGCGATCGACATGGTGCTCACCGCTTACGAGCGCGCGCAGGAGCGCTTTCCGCGCTACAACCACCGGCATCGCATAGAGCACTTCGAGATGGCGACCGACGAACAGATCCACCGTGCCTGCGAGCTGGAGGTCGTCGTCTGCATGCAGCCCGCCTTCGAGTATTTCTGGGGCGGTCCGGAGGGGATGTATGCGAAACGCCTGGGCGAGGGATGGCGGCGCACGAACCGCCTGCGCAGCATCCTCGATGCCGGCGTGCGGATCGCGGGGGGGACCGATGCGAACGTAACCCCGCCCGATCCGATCCTCGCCATCCATGCGGCGGTGAACCACCCCAACCCGGAACAGCGGCTCACCCCCGCCGAGGCGCTGAAATTGATGACGGTCGTCCCCGCCTACGCGGCCTTCAACGAGGAGCGCCACGGATCGCTCGTGATGGGCAAGGAGGCGAGCTTCGTGGTCCTCGGCGACGATCCCCTCACCGTCCCTCCGGAGAAGATCAAGGATATCCCCATCCTGGAGACCTGGAGTCGCGGCAAACGCGTCTTCCACGTCGGCGAGGGGGGCGAGCGCCGCTTCAGGATGCGTCGCTGAGGCGCTTCACCCAGATGTTCATGTCCTCGTACTTTCCGAAGATGTCGCAGTTGTTGATGAGGCGCCCGGAGTATTCGTAGCCCAGGCGGAAGAAGGCACGGTTCATACCGTAGCTGAGCGCGCGGGAGAGGGAGTAAGCGGTGCCGATGTCGCCTTCGTGCAGGTCCCCCTCCAGCGCGGTGAGCAGGTGCTGCATCAGCCCCATTCCCTGTGCCTCGGGGATGGTGGCGCAATCGGTGAGCTCCGCGCTGCTGTGGCGCTCGTTGAGCTCGGCGGAGGCGGCGGCGACCGCGGTTCCCTCGAAGAGGGCGAGGCGATAGAGGACGTTGCGCTCCATCGTCGACTTGATGAAGTCGGGATTCGTCAACGGCGAGGGATAGGATTCGAAGACGCGCCGGTAGATGTGCACGAGTTCCGGGATGCGCCCGGCATCCGCGCGCTCGATCGCATACCCCTCCGGGAGGGGACGCGGGGGCTTCGGTTCCGAGTGATAGATGAGCTGTTCGATGAGCTCCGCCTCCTTGACGAGGTCCTCGCTGATCGCCCGCGAGCTCGAGGAGAAGCGCGACAGGATGTAGGCGTCCTCCCCCCGGAAGTAGTAGCGCAACACCCCCTCCATCATGTAGCCGTGCGAGAGGAATATCTGGAAGTCATTGCGGTGCGCCTTGAGGAAGACCTTGTCGAAATGATTCTCCTCGGCGAGATAGGCGAGGCGCTTGGTCATCGCGCCGTAGTTGTTGCCGTCGTAGTCGATGACCTTGAGCCGGCGATTGTAGTAGTCGAAGAAGACCTTGAGCCAGTAGTCCTTCTCCTCGATCTCGTAGTCGAGGCCGTAGACCGTGCCGACGACGTTCGTCTTCACGCCGCGGTCCAGCGTCAGCGGGACCAGCCCCATGTCCTTGCGCGAGGGTTCGAGTCCGCTCCACTCGTCCGTCACGTTCGGCGGTGCGGCCTCGGGGGTGCGCTTCTTCGTGGGCGGCGTCTTCTTCTTCGCCGCTTTCGTACGTGCGGGCTTCTTGCGTGCCTTCGTCGCCTTCTTCCGCTTCGGCATGATCTGCTCCCTTCGTGGCAGTGGCCGCGGCAACGCGCGTTGGCGTGCCGCGGTGATCCGATGAGACGGTTCGTTTTCGATTACGCGCGCGCGTCGTCCGATGCGTGTGTCGCGATCGACCGGTCGTAGAGCTGCTCGTAGGTGTGTCCCCCCTTCGACGAGGGCGGCTCTTCATCGCGGCGGTGCCGCTTGGGGATGTGATGCCGGACGATGCGCAGCACCAGCGCCAGCAGCAAGTAGCCGATGAAGGCGGCCCCCGCGGCGGCGAGCACCTCGCTCGGGTCGCGCTGGAGGTTTTCGCCGAGCGCCAGGACGCCGCGGTGAAGTCCGGTATCGAGATCCGTGAGCACCCGCTCCAGCGGGACGTCGTCGATATACGCCTGCACGAATCCCGCGACGGCGCGCCAGATGACTGCCATGCCGCCGCCGACGCGTTCGGCGATGCTCCCCGAGACGGTCGTCGAGAGGAGCGCCGCCAGCAGGGCGAGCTGCGCGGAGAGCTTCTCCGCGATGAAGAGGACGAGTTTGATGATGCTGCGCATAGTCCCTCCTACGGGGTCGATTCATCCGTCGACGGTTCGGGCGACGGTTCGGGTCGATCGGGTCTGCTGTGGCGCTCCCGCCGCCACCAATCGCGCGCCCTCGCAGAGGCGGTGTGCGTCCAGTGCCAGCCGGCGCGCACGCCCTCCACGGTCGCATGCCAGGCGAGCCGGCAGTCCGCCCGGTTGATGCCGCGCTCGGAGAGCGTGGCGATGACGACGTAGAAGACTGGCACGACGCCGAGCGAGAGGATGGTCGCCGCGAGCATGCCGCCGAAGACGGCGGTACCCAGCGAATGGCGGCTGGCCGCGCCGGCGCCGGAGGCGATCATCAGCGGGATGACGCCGAGGATAAAGGAGAAGGCGGTCATCAGGATCGGGCGCAGCCGGATGCGCGCTGCCTGCAGCGCCGCCTCGACGATCGAGGCGCCCGCCTCGTGCTGATCCTTGGCGAATTCGACCAGCAGGATCGAGTTCTTGCTCGCCAGGCCGATGAGCATCACCAGGCCGATCTGGCAGTAGATGTCGTCATAGAGGCCGCGGATCCACTGCGCGCAGAGCGCGCCGAGGATCGCCAGCGGCACCGCCATCATGATGATGACCGGGAGCGACCAGCTCTCGTACTGCGCCGCCAGGAAGAGGAAGACGAATGCGAGCGCGAGCGCGAAGATGAAGGGGGCCAGCCCCGCGGACTTCTGTTCCTGCAGCGCGGTGCCGGTCCACTCGAAGGCGTAGCCCTCCGGGAGGGTGTCGCGGGCGATTTGCTCCATCGCGGCCATCGCTTCGCCGGAGCTGTGACCGGGCGCCGCATTGCCGTTGATCTCGATGTTCCGGTAGATGTTGTAGTGCGTGATCGTCTGCGGGCCGGTCATGCGCCGGATCTTGATGAGCGCCGAGAGCGGAACGAGGTCGCCGGAGTTCGCGCGCACGTAGAGCTTCGAGATGTCGTGGATGCGCGCGCGGTACTGGTTCTCGGCCTGGATGAAGACGCGGTAGATGCGGCCGAACTTGTTGAAGTCATTGACGTAGAGCGAACCGAGGTAGGCCTGGAGCGTGTTGAAGATATCCGAGATGCCGATGCCCAGGGTCTTGGCCTTGGTGCGGTCCAGGTCGATGTAGAGTTGCGGGTAGTTTGCCTTGAAGGTCGTGGAGAGCGGCGCGAGCGAGGGGTAGTGTTGCCCGGTCGCGATCACCTTCTGTACGACCGCGGCGAGATCCTCGATGTCGCCGCCGCCGACATCCTGCACCTCGAACTGAAATCCGCCGGTCTGCGAGAGCCCCTGAATTGGCGGCGGGTTGAAGGCGAAGGCGCGCGCCTCCTTGAGCGACATCATCTTCCATTGCATGGTCTGCATGATCGCCTGCAGCGAGAGCTCGGGACTCTTACGTTCATCCCACGGCTTGAGCGTGAGGATGACGGTGAGCGCGCTGGAGTCGAGCGCCTGGTTGAGCATGTTGTATCCGCCGATCGACATGACATCGAGGACGCCGTCGGTGGAGCGCGCCATCTTCTCGATCTTCGCGGCGACCTCCTGCGTGCGCACCAACGCGGTCCCCGGCTGCCCCTCGGCGATGATGAAGAAGTAGCCCTGGTCCTCGTCGGGGACGAAGGCGGTGGGGACGACGCGGAACATGATGAAGGTCGCGCCGAGCAGTGCGACGAAGAGTAGGACGACGACCTTCCAGCGCTTGATGAAGCGGTCGACGAAGCCGTGGTAGACCTCGCTCGCCCAGTCGAAGCCGGTGTTGAACTTTTCGAAGAAGATGTTCCGGTGCTCCGGCTTCTTGCGCAACACCAGCGCGCACATGGCCGGGGAAATCGTCAGCGCGCAGATCGTGGAGATGCCGACCGAGAAGGCGATCGTCAGCGCGAACTGCCGGTAGAGCTGGCCGCTGATGCCGGGCATGAAGGCGACCGGCACGAAGACGGCGAAGAGCACCAGCGTGGTCGCGATGACCGGGCCGGTGACCTCCGCCATGCCGCGCATCGCCGCCTCGCGCGGCGGCAGCCCCTCGCTCTCGATCAGGCGCGAGGTGTTCTCGACCACGACGATCGCGTCGTCCACCACCGTGCCGATGGCCAGCACGAGGCCGAAGAGGGTGAGCGTGTTGATGGAGAAGCCGAAGGCCATCATCACGCCGAAGGTGCCGATGAGCGAGACGGGGATCGTCACGCAGGGGATGAGCGTGGAGCGCCAGTCCTGCAGAAAGAGGAAGATCACGCCGATGACGAGCAGGATCGCGAGCCCCAGCGTCATCAGCACTTCCTTGATCGACTCCTTCACGAACATCGTCGTGTCGTAGGCGATGTCGTAGGACATTCCGTCAGGGAAGCGCGTGGAGAGCTCGTCCATCGTCGCACGGACCTGGTTGGCGATCTCCACGGCGTTCGCGCCGGCGAGCTGAAAGACGCCGATGCCGGCGCAGCCCGTCCCGTTGAAGTTGAAGAACCAGTTGTAGTTCTCCGCACCCAGCTGCACGCTGGCCACGTCGCGTACGCGCACGACCGAGCCGTCGCTGCCGGTGCGCACGACGATGTTCTCGAACTCCGAGACCTGCTCCAGGCGCCCCTCCGTGCGGATCGTGTACTGGAATGCCTGCTTCTGCCCGCTGGGGGGCTGGCCGATGCCGCCGGCGGCGACCTGGATGTTCTGGTCGCGGATCGCATCGATCACCTCCTGCACCGTCAGGTCCATGCCGGTGAGGCGGTCCGGATCGAGCCAGAAGCGCATCGAGTACTTGCGCTCGCCGAATATCTGCACGTCGCCGACGCCGGAGATGCGCTTGAGCGGGTCGACGATATTGATCGCCGCGTAGTTCGAGAGGAAGAGGTCGCCCAGCGAGTTGTCGGGCGAATAGAGGTTGATGATGAGGATGAAGTTCGGCGACTGCTTGAGCGTCGTGACGCCGTAGCGGCGGACGTCCTCCGGCACCTGCGGCAGCGCGATGTTCACGCGGTTTTGCACGTCGACGGCGGCTATGTTCAGATCGTAGCCGATGTCGAAGGTCGCGGTGATCTTCGAGGTGCCGTCGCTGCCGCTGATGGAGGACATGTAGGTCATCCCCTCCACGCCGTTGATCTGCTCCTCGATCGGCTGCGTGACCGTCTTCTCCACCACCTCCGCGTTGGCGCCCGTGTAGGTGGCGCTGACCGAGACCATCGGCGGCTGGATGTCGGGGAACTGCGCGACCGGGAGGATCGGGATGCAGACCACGCCCGCCAGGACGATGGCCAGCGAAATCACCGTCGAGAAGATCGGTCGCTTGATGAAGAAGTTGACGAACATGTGTTATCCGTTGTTCAGCCCGACGGCGGAATGCACCACGCCGCGCACCGTTTCCTTTTTCTGCTCCTGTTCCTCGGCATGGACGACGGTCCCCGGCTTGATCATCTGCAGCCCCTGCACGATGACGCGCTCGTTCGCCTTTACCCCTTTGGAGAGGACCTGCATGCCGTCGTGCTGAAAGGCGATGGTCACGTAGCTCTTGCGGGCCTCGTCGTCCGGGTCGACGATCATCACGAACGTGCCCCCCTGGTCCTCGCCGATCGCCTTTTCGGGCACCAGCAGCGCGTCGTGCATCTCGCCGACGAGGATCTTCGTGTCGACGTACAGCCCCGGCAGGAGCGTGTGGTCGGGGTTGGGCAGGAGCGCGCGCATCGCGACCGTGCTCGTTTTGAGATCAACCGTGTTGTCGACGAAGTCGACACTCCCACGATTCGCATAGACCGTGCCGTCGGCGAGCGTCAGCTCCACCGGGATGGGCTTGCCGTCGCGCTTCGACATGATCTTCTGCGCGTCCTCGTCGCTCGGGCTGAAGTAGACGTAGATCGGATCGAGCTGGTTGATCGTGGCGAGCTTTGTGCTTTCGCCGGCGCCGACGAGGTTGCCGACGTGCACGAGCGTGCGGCCGATGCGCCCGTCGAAGGGGGCGACCATACGGCAATAGCTCAGGTTGAGCTCCGCCTGCTCCACCGTCCCCTCGTCGGCCTCGACGGCGGCGTGCGCCTCGTCGGCCTGTGTGACCAGCCCGTCGAACTCCTCGCGGCTGACGTAGTCCTTCTCGACCAGGCCGCGGTAGCGCTCCACCTGCTCCTCGGCGTAGGCGAGCGCAGCCCGGTCCTTCGCGAGCTGGCCGCGCGCCTCCAGGAGCGCCGCCTCGAAGGGGCGCGGGTCGATGACGTAGAGGAGTTCGCCTTTGGGCACGTCGTCGCCCTCCTCGAAGGGGCGTTCGATGAGGAACCCCTCCACGCGGGCGCGGATGTCGACGGTGCGCACCGCCGCCGTCTCGCCGACGTAGTCGAGTTTGACCGGGACGGTCTGCTGCTGCACGCGCGCGACCGTGACCGACGGCCCGGGCGGCGGTCCGTGCTCCTCCCAGTAGAGGAGGGCGAGGAGGCCGACGAGGATTCCGGCGATGATGAGGATCCGGCGGCGCGTGAACCAGCTGCGGTCAATCCGTTTCATAGGCGATGTCCTTCTCCTCGATGCTGGTGCTGGGCAGCGGCCCCTCCGCGAGCGTCGATCCGACCGCGTGCAGCAACTCCGCGTACGAGACGAAGAGCCCCGTCTGCGCGTTGATCAGCTCCGAGCGCGCATTGGCGAGCAGGCTCTGGGCGTTGAGCAGTTCGACGATGTCGGCGGCACCGGCGCGATAGCGCGCGAGCGAGGCGTCGTAGGACTCCTGTGCGCTCGTCAGCAGTTCGCGACTCGCGGTCAGCTGCTGCTTCGCCGTGTTGAAGTTCTGATAAGCGTCCCAGACCTCCTTGACGATCGCCTCTTCCTGCTGCTTGAGCATCGCGCGCGCGGCGTCCAGATCCATGCGCGCCGCGGTAAGCGCGCTCTGCATGTCGAAGCCGTGGAAGATCGGGATCGAGAGGGTGAGGGTTCCGTAGTAGGAGGTGTTGTTGTTCGAATAGAGGGCGTTGTTCGCATTGATGTATTGCCAACTCGCCGTCCCGCCGCCGGTGAGCGTGGGAAAGGGCATGGCGCGCGCCTCGACGACCGCCGCCTCCTTCCGCCGGACCGCTGCGCGCACCGCCTCCAGCTCGGGGCGCGCAAGCGTCGCCTCCTCCACGAGGGAATCGACGCTTTCGGCGATGCGCTGCACGGGGGCGCGGTCGAGCGAGCCCGCGATCTCCAGCGGGGTGTTCGCCGGCCAGCCGACGACCGTCGCGAGCGCTCCGCGCGCGATTTCCACCGAACCGCGGTTGGTGGCGAGCTGCACCCGTACCTGCGCGGCGGAGGCGCGTGCCTGCAGGACGTCGGCGATCGTCGCCACACCGTTGCGGTGACGCTCCTCGGTCGAGCGCAGCGTCGTCTCCGCCTCCGCGAGGCTCCGTTCGGTCGCGCGCACCTGCGCCTTGTCGCCCAGCAGCGTGTAGTAGGACTGCGGGACGTCGCGCAGCAGGTCCTGGACCGTCTGGTTGTGGCTCCAGTTGGCGGCGAGCAGCGCCTGGTGCGCCCCCTCCGCCTTTGCCGCACGGCCGCCGAAGTCGAGCAGGAGGTAGGAGAGGGTGGCCGAGGTCTGGAGCATGCGATTGCCCGGCTGCAGTGCGCCGAATTCGCCGGCGCCCCCCTGCACCTCGCCGTCGATCTGCGGGTAGTAGCTCGAACGCGCGCGCCCCCAGTTGGCGGCGCTCGCGCGCGTCTTTGCCCAGCTCTGCCGCGTCACCGGGCTGTTGCGCAATCCCACCTCGACGAGATCGGCGAGCGTCATGACCGCGCTCCGCTCCGGTGCCGGAAGGTCCGGATCGGGCGGCTCCTGGCGCAGGGCGGTCGCCTGCGTCTCGTCGTAGGGCGAGGGATCGGTATCGCCGGCGATACGGTGTTGCTCGCCGGGCGTCGGGGCGGCGTAGTCGGCGGGGTGCATCTCCGGGGCGGGGCGCGGGCAGCCGGCGAGGAGCGGGAGGAGGAGCGGGAGGAGACGGAGCGCCCTCCTGCTCCTCATGCCTCCGGTCGTGTTTGAATGCTCGGTCACACGGCTCCCCACAGCCCTAACGGCCCGAATCGATTGAGCTTCAGGGCATAATGCGTTCCGCGAGGGGTGTCAAACGCGATATAGAGTGTAGTTCGTGAAAATGGGCGGCAGGGAGTGTGCCCAGAGATGGGGGTGGACATCCGCCGCCGGTTGGCTACCCTGGCGGGACACGACAACGACCACACAGGAGGAACCCATGGGAACGAAGGGACGGGAGATCGTCGGAATGAACGTCGAGGAGCTGATCGGGAATCTGAACCGGGCGCTCGCGGACGAGTGGCTCGCCTACTATCAGTACTGGCTTGGGGCGAAGGTGGTGAAGGGTCCGATGCGCGAGGGGGCGGTCGCCGAGCTCACCGAGCACGCCGCCGACGAGCTGCGCCACGCGGGACTGCTGGCCGACCGGATCATCCAGCTCGGCGGGACGCCGGTGCTGACACCGGAGGAGTGGTACAAGCAGACCAACTGCGGCTACGAGGCGCCGAGCGACCCCTACGTCGTGAACATCATCGAACAGAACGTGAAGGGCGAGCAGTGCGCGATCGACGTCTACCAGAAACTGATGAAGAAGACCGAGGGCAAGGATATGCTCACCTTCAACATCGTGACGGAGATTTTGACCGACGAGGTCGAGCACGAGGAGGACCTGCAGGGCCTGCTCGAGGACATCGAGCTGATCAAGAAACGCTCGCTCTGAGCGTGTTCG
>CAYPII010000039.1:0-18406 GCA_964410765.1 uncultured Myxococcales bacterium
GCGACGAGCCGTTGGTCTCCGTCGACTTCATGGGCGACCCGCACGCCTCGATCTACGACGCGGAGTCGACGAAGGCGATCGACAACATGGTCAAGGTCCTCTCCTGGTACGACAACGAGATGGGGTTCTGCCAGCAGATGCTGCGCTTCGCGCACTACATGGGGAAGCAGCTGTGACGATCACATTCATCGACGAACTGCCGTTGTCCGACAAGCGCGTCTTCGTGCGCGTCGACTTCAACGTGGCGCTGGCCGAGGACGGGACGATCAGCGACGACACGCGCATCCGCGCGGCGCTCCCGACCATCCGCTACGCGCTGGGGCAGGGGGCGCGGCTCATCCTCGCCTCGCACCTCGGCCGTCCGAAGGGGAAGGTCGATCCGAAGTACTCGCTCAAGCCGGTCGGCGAACGACTGGCCGAGCTCCTCGAGGACGTCGACGTCGTGATGCCCGAGAACTGCGTCGGCGATGCGGTGAAGAAACTCGCCGCAGACCTGGAGCCGGGGCAGATCATGCTGCTGGAGAACCTCCGCTTTCACCAGGAGGAGACCGAGAACGACGAGGCCTTCGCCAAACAGCTCGCCTCGCTTGCCGATATCTACATCAACGACGCCTTCGGCACCGCGCACCGCGCACACGCCTCCACGGCGGGGATGGTCCCCTTCGTCGCCGAAAAGGGGGCGGGCTTTCTGATGCGCCGCGAGGTCGAAGCGCTGGGCCGGCTCCTCGAGAATCCGGAGCGCCCCTTCGTCGCGATCCTGGGCGGGGCGAAGGTCTCGGACAAAATCGGCGTGATCGAAAACCTGATGAACCTCTGCAACCGGATCTTGATCGGTGGTGGGATGGCCTACACCTTCCTCGCCGCGCGTGGGAAGGGTGTCGGCGACTCGCTGCTGGAGGAGGAGAAGCTCCACACCGCCAAGCGCATCCTCGAGCGCGCGGCGGCGCGCGACATCCCGATTCAGCTGCCGGTCGACCACGTCATCGCCGCGGCCTGTGAGGCGGGGGCCGAAACCACGGTCACCGACGGCGACGCGATCCCGGCGGGAATGAAGGGGCTCGACATCGGACCGAAGACCGTTGCCGAATATGCGGCCGCCATCGCAAAGGCGAAGACGATCTTCTGGAACGGCCCGATGGGCGTCTACGAGATCCCGGCCTTCGCGGGGGGAACGCGGGCCGTCGCGCAGGCGGTCGCCGAGAGCGGCGCGCACTCCGTCGTGGGCGGGGGCGATTCGGTGGCGGCGCTCAAGGCGATGGGGCTGGCCGATCGCATCAGCCACATCTCCACCGGGGGCGGGGCATCACTCGAGTTCATCGAAGGGAAGAAGCTGCCGGGCCTCGCGGCCCTGGAGGGGTAGACCCATGCGCAAACCGTTTATCGCCGGAAACTGGAAGATGCACAACACGGTGGCGGAGTCGCTGAAATTCTGCGCCGCCTTCACCGCAGAGCTCAAGGCCGCGGGCGACATCGATATCGCCGTCGCGCCCCCCTTCACGGCGCTCTATTCGTTCGGCGTGGCCTGTGCGGATACCGAGATCAAGCTCGCCGCGCAGAACCTCTTCTGGGAGGATTCCGGCGCCTACACCGGCGAGATATCCGGTGCTTTCTTACAGGAGATCGGCTGCACATACGTCATCGTCGGCCACTCCGAGCGGCGCCAGTACTTCGGCGAGACGAACGAGACGGTGAACAAGCGCCTGGAGGCCGCGCTGCGCAACGACCTCGTCCCCATCCTCTGCGTCGGCGAGACGCTGGCGGAACGCGAGGCGAACAAGACCTGGGAGGTCATCGCCACACAATTGACCGAAGGGATGCGCAACATCGACGTCGCCGGCGCGCCGGACTTCGTCGTCGCCTACGAGCCGGTCTGGGCGATCGGCACCGGCAGGACGGCGTCGCCGGATCAGGCGCAGGAGGTCCACGGCCTCATCCGTAAACACCTGGCCGAGAGCTTCGGCGAGCCGGTCGCGGAGCGCACGCGCCTGCTCTACGGCGGGAGTGTGAAGCCCGACAACAGCCGGGAGCTCCTGACGAAGGCGGACATCGACGGGGCGCTGGTGGGCGGCGCCTCCTTGAAGCCCAAGGACTTCGCCGAGATCGTCCACAGCGCACATTGATCGGACTGTCATCCCCGAGTGGTGGTGTCGGGGATCCAGAAAGGATTTTCTATGGAAACGTTTTTGCTGACGGTGCACTACCTGCTCTGTTTCTTCCTGATCATGATCATCCTCCTGCAGGCGGGGAAGGGGGCGGACATCGGCGCGGTCTTCGGCGGCGCCTCGCAGACGGTCTTCGGCAGCCGCGGACCGGCGACCTTTCTCAACAAGGTGACGGCGATCGTGGCGGCCGCCTTCCTGGTCACCTCGATCTGGCTGGCGCACATCTCCAAGCAGCGTTCCGCCGAGACGGTGATCGACAAGGCCCCGGTGAGCGAGAGCGACGCGCCGGCCGCCGCAGCGCCGGCGAAGGACGCCGCCCCTGAAGAGGGCAAGAAGGCACCGGAAGAGGCCGAATAACTTCGGTATTGCGTCCCACCGACCGCTGGTGTAAGGGCGGTCGCTCGATCTTTCGCAGATTGCCCAGGTGGTGGAATTGGCAGACACGCACGCTTGAGGGGCGTGTGGGTAAAACCGTGCGAGTTCGAATCTCGCCCTGGGCACAAAGAATGGCCTCACCACAAGGTGAGGCCCAGACTGCTGACAAAGTCCCTGCCAATTGGCGGGGATTTTGTTATGTAAGGGTCATGCTACCGAAAACGACAGAGCAACAAGAGGCGATGGAATTTGTGAGCATCGGGGAGTTGGTACCGGAGAACCACCTGCTGCGGAAGGTCGAGCGGGCGATCGACTTCAGCTTTCTCCGGGATCGGGTGAAGGATCTGTACTGTCCCGATAACGGGCGACCGGCGATCGATCCCGTGGTGCTCTTCAAGATGCTGTTCATCGGGTACCTGTTTGGGATCCGAAGCGAGCGGCAGCTGGTGCGGGAGATCCAGGTAAACGTGGCGTACCGGTGGTTTTTGGGGCTGGGTTTTCGGGGCCCGGTGCCAGACGCATCGACGATTAGCCAGAACCGGCGACGGCGATTTACGAGGAGCACGATCCACCAGGAGATCTTCGACGAGATTGTGGAGCAGGCGATCAAGCGACGGCTGGTGGATGGTCGGATATTGTACACGGACTCGACGCATCTGAAGGCGAGCGCGAACAAGAATCGGTACGAGGAGAAGGTGGTGAAGCGATCGACGCGAAAGTATCTGGAGGCCCTGGAGGAGGATGTTGGGGCGGAGCGAGCAGCGCGCGGGAAGAAGCCATTCAAGAGGCGTGATCGTGATGATGATGACGGCAAGACGGTGAAGGTGAGTCCGGTGGATCCGGACAGTGGATACATGGTGCGGGAGGGGAAGCCAAAGGGATTCTTCTATTTGGACCATCGGACGGTGGACGCGAAGCACGCGTTGATCACGGACACGTATGTAACGCCGGCGAACGTGCATGACAGCATACCGTATTTGGATCGACTGGATCGGCAGCGGGAGCGGTTTGGATTTACGACGGAGGCGGTGGGATTGGACGCGGGGTATTTTACGCCAGGGATATGCAAGGGGATCGAGGATCGCGAAATCTACGGTGTCATGGGGTACCGGCGGCCGAATCATAAGAAGGGGTATTTCTACAAACGGGATTACGCCTACAACAAGGATCGAGACCGTTATCGCTGCCCTGGTGGGCAAGAGCTTACCTATCGGACGACGAATCGAGAGGGCTATCGGGAGTACAAATCGAATCCGGCGCGATGTCGGAAATGTCCGCACCTCAGCCGCTGTACGAACAGCAGGAACAAGACGAAGGTCATCACGCGGCATATCTGGCAGGACAGCAAGGATCGGATCGATGCTCATCGACTGACCGACTGCGGAAAAGCACTCTATGCGCGTCGCAAGGAGACCGTTGAGCGAAGCTTTGCTGATGCCAAGCAGTTGCACGGGCACCGGTATGCCCGGATGCGGGGAATGGGCAAGGTCCGAGAGCAATGCCTGCTGGCCGCCGCTTGTCAGAATATAAAGAAGATCGCCCTGCTGGTGGCGGGGCCTTTATTGTGGCTCATTTCTCGGAAAATACTGATCAGAACGACATCTGAACGGATTGCCAGCCTTTTTCGGCGAAAAGCGTTATCGCTCATCAGCGCTTTTCAAAATTTCTCCGTGCCCCAAATAATAACAAACCCCGCCTAAAATGACGGGGTTTGTCAGTGGTCTGGGCCCGCTTACGAGCGGGCCTTTTTTCTTCGTGTAGCGCTTCCTACGCCTTCGCCTTCGCGGGGCGGAACTTGCCGCGCAAGAGATCCATGATCCCGATCCCGTGGTTGTACATGTACTGCTGGGTGACGCTCATCACCGTGTTCACGAGGATGTAGATCACCAGCCCCACCGGCAGGAAGACCATGAAGACGGTGAACATGATCGGCATGATCATCATCATCTTCTTCTGCGCCGGATCGGCCGAGGCCGAGGGCATGAGCTTCTGCTGCGCGACCATGAAGATGCCCAGCAGGATCGGGGTGATGAGATACGGATCGGGCGCGGAGAGGTCCTTATAGAACCAGAAGAAGGGCGCGTGGTAGAGCTGCACCGAGTTCCAGAGCACCTTGTAGAGCGCAATATAGATCGGAAACTGCGCGAGCATCGGGAGACACCCGCCCATGGGGTTCACCTTGTGCGCGCGGAAGAGCTGCATCGTCTCCTGATTGAGCCGCGCCTTGTCGTCCTTGTATTTCTTCTGCAATTCCTTCAGCCGCGGCTGGAGCTGCTGCATCGCCTTCATCGACTTGAGCGACTTGATGTTGATCGGGTGCAACAGCAGCTTGATGAGGATCGTGAGGAGAATGATCGCGATCCCCCAGTTGCTGACGATCGACTGGAAGAACTTGAGGACGTAGAGGATCGGCACCGCGATGATCGTGAACCACCCGTAGTCGATCGCCTCCTCCAGGCGCGCGCCGGCGGCCTTCAGGTCATCGATCTCCTTGGCCCCCGCGTAGACGGAGAAGAGCGCCTGCGCGCGCTCCCCCTGCGGGACGACGATCTTGGGCAGCGTCGCCCCCGCATAGAGGCCGCGCGCCCCCTCCGGGCTCCCCGCCGTCGCCGGGGCGGCGCCGTACTCGATGCCCAGCCCCTGGCCCTGCACGCGCGGGACGATGGCGCCCAGGAAATAACGGCTCTCCAGCCCCGACCAGTAGACCTGCCCGTCGCGCACGACGCGCTCCGGGATCTTCGCGACGCTCTGCTCGCGCTCGACCTCGCCGTCGATATAGGCGGCCGGTGTCTGGCTCGTGACCGGCGGCTGCTTGATGAAGCCGAAGATGCCGCCCCCCTCCTTTGGAAGATAGGCGCCACTCCAGGTGAGCGCAGGGCGGCCGACCAGCGCCTTGCCACCGCGATTCTTCACCTCCACCGTCACGTCGGCGAGATAGCGCTTTCCGGTGAAGGCGATCGTCTTGACGACCTCCGCCTCGGCGGAGCGCCAGCGGAAGACGATCTTTTTGTCATCCGCCGCCACGAGCTCGTAGCGCGGCCGCTCGGGAAAGGCGAAGTTGGCCTCCGCGAACGAGAGTGCCATCGGCTGCGGGAGCGCTGCGTCGACCGCCGCCAGGTCGATGAGCGGGCTGCCCGCCTTCGTGGTCTCGCGATAGCCCTTGAGCTTCCAGGCGATGGGCACGCCGCCGTCGGTCGAAAACTCCGCGATAATCCGCTCGGTCTCGATCGTCCACGTCTTCACCGGCATCGCGACTTGTGGGTCGTGTACGGCCGCAGGGTCCGCCGCGGGGTCCGCCGCGCCGGCACCCGTCGCGGGGTCCGGCGCCGGATTCGTCGCCGTCGCTGTGGCCTGTCCCGTCGCCGTCGTTGCCTGGGCGGTCGCGGCCTCCTGTGCTTGCGCGGGGGCAGCGGGGGGCTGCTCCGGTTTGAGGTAGGTGAACCAGAGGATGAAGAAGCCCGCCGACAGGGCGATGGCGATGATGCCGCGGTGTTCCGATTTCATATCTGCACTCCCCTCCCTAAGATCATTTGTTCGGGACCGGATCGACGCCGCCCGGGTGCCACGGCCCACAGCGAACCAGGCGCCGAAGCACGAGCCGAAGGGCCCGCCCCGAACCGTGGCGCTCGAAGGCCTCCTGGGCGTAGGCCGAACAGCTCGGATGAAAACGGCAGCCCGCACCCAGCCCCGCCAGCAGCGGCGAGAGAGTGCGGCGATAGCAGGCGATCGCGATGAGTGCAACGCGCTTCATGCAGAGCGCTCCTCGCATCGGCGCTGAAGTACCGCGAGCGCGGCATCGAGCGCCGCGCGGATCGCATCGTTTTCGCGATCGCCGAGTCCGGCGGCGGCGATGACGACGCAGTCGCCGTGCGGAAAGCGCTCGGGATCCTTTCGAAAATACTCGCGCACGACGCGCTTGATGCGATTGCGCTGCGGCGCATTCCCGGCACGCTTCGAGACGACGAGCCCGAGGCGCCGAACGCGCCCCGGACGACAGGCGACGACGACGCCGTCGCGGCGACACGAGCACCCCTCCCGCCGGACCCGCTCGAAGTCGTCGGGCGTCCGCAGGCGTGCCGTTCGCGGAAAGCGCTGCATGGAATTCCGTCGTTCGTGGGTGATCGCGTGAACGCTAGTCGACGCCAAGGCGCGCGCGTCCCTTCGCCCGACGACGGTTGATCGTCTTGCGGCCGGACTTCGTCTTCATGCGCGTTCGAAAGCCCTGACGATTTTTGCGCCGACGGTTGCTCGGCTGGAATGTTCTCTTCATCGTCGAACCCCTTCAATCACGGGAAGATCGAAAACACCATTCATCCGATATCAAAAGGTGACGGCTAATTGCCGTCACCGTGGTCAACTTCACCCGACCGCCGACAGCCCCCGATCGGGGCGTGGATAACCACCACTTTTCCCCTCGAGAGTCAAGGCGAATTTTTCCTTCCCGCAAGAGCAGTTGGAGTATTTTTCCACAGATCAAAATTTTTTCCCTTGCACGCATCGCGCTCTTCAAAATAGGAGAGGAGATCACCGCCGCCGACGTCATCGGGCATCGCATCGTCGTCACCAGCCGCCCGAACGCACGACGGATCGTATGAGGGGGGCGGCGCAATCATCACGCGGGAAGCAGAGAGGGTTGTCCACATATGTGGATAACAATGTGAGTTTTTCGCCCCATGACGCAGCTACTCGAACAGCTCAAAGAGAATATTCGCAAGAAAATAAGCGAGTTGAACTATTCCACCTGGTTTCGGCCCATCCTTGACGCTGACGTCAAAGACCACGGCTTCACGCTGGTCGTCCCCAACCGATTCGTCGCCGACTGGATCACCGACTACTACAGCGACCTGATCCAGCAGGAGCTCTTCCTCCTCACACAGAAGAACTACCGGATCAACTTCCGCGTGCGGAGTTCGTCCGAGCCGAAGCGGCCGGCCTCGCAGCCGGAGCAAGCGCGCCTTCCGCAGAGCCGCGTCATCGAGTCGCTCAATCCGAAGTACGCCTTCGACCGCTTCGTCGTCGGCAGCTCGAACCAGTTCGCGCACGCCGCGGCGAAGGCGGTCTCCGACCTCCCCGGCGGCCACTACAACCCGCTCTTCGTCTACGGCGGTGTGGGGCTGGGCAAGACGCACCTGCTCCACGCCATCGGCCTGGCCACCGCGGCGAACGGCCGGGGGCTCAACATCCTCTACATGAGCGCCGAGAAGTTCATGAACGAGCTGATCAACTCGCTGCGCTATGAGAAGATGCCTGAGTTCCGTCGCAAGTTCCGCGAGAGCTGCGACGTCCTGCTCATCGATGACATCCAGTTTTTGAGCGGCAAGGAGCGGACGCAGGAGGAGTTCTTCCACACCTTCAACGCCCTCCATGAACAGCAGAAGCAGATCGTCCTGACCAGCGACAAGCTCCCGCGGGACATCCACGGTATCGAGGAGCGGCTGCGCTCACGCTTCGAGTGGGGGCTCATCGCCGACATCCAGGCACCCGACCTGGAGACGCGCATCGCCATCATCATGCGCAAGGCCGAGGTCTCCGGCCTCTCCTGCCCGAACGACGTCGCGATGTTTTTGGCCAGCGCCATCACCAGCAACGTCCGCGAATTGGAGGGGTCGCTCATCCGCATCAACGCCTTCGCCTCGCTCACCGGCGTACCGGTCTCGGTCGAGCTGGCAAAGGAGGTGTTGGGGAATCTCACGCGATCGCGTGAATCTGGCTGCTCGATCGAATCGATCCAGAAGGTCGTCGCCGACTTCTATCACCTCAACATTTCCGACCTCAAATCGCCGCGCCGGATGAAGACCCTCGCCGTCCCGCGGCAGATCGCCATGTACCTCTGCAAGAAGCACGTGCGCTCCTCCTATCCGGAGATCGGCGGAAAGTTCGGCGGTAAGGACCACACCACCGTCATGCACGCCTGTCGCAAGATCACGCGCCTGCTCGAATCCGACAAGCACCTGCAAGGCGACATCCACATCCTCGAGAAGAGCATCCTCCCCTAGCCGCGTCCCATCAGCACAGCGCTTTCCTTCACATTCCATTCAGTCGTTTCATCGATGTCGATCTGCGTCCGCAAAACAATCCACAGGAAGTCCCCATCGCGCTGTGGATGTTGGGGAACTCTCCTGTTGACAACCTCTCCTGCGGTGGACTACTTCCCTCTTGGGAAGCGGCGCCTGTGGATTCCACAGCCGCACTCCACCTCGAATTCACATGCGCGTACGACTCGAAGGACTGGATGTACAACGCGCTTTCGCAACTTGTAAACATATCCGCAGCCCCTACTGCTTCTACTATTTTTTTAATATTTAAAGAGTAAAGAACGGCAAAGAGTAAAGACTGGCGAGGAGACCATGGACATCAAACTCGAACGCTCTGAAATCCTCAAAGGGTTGGGGCTCGTACAGGGAATCGTCGAGCGCAAGACGACGATGCCGATCCTGGCGAACGTCCTGTTGCGTGCCGACAAGAACGGGCTCTCCGTAACGGCGACCGATCTCGAGGTCGGCATGCGCGTCGCGCTCAAGGCGGAGGTCCTCACGCCGGGTGATGTGACGGTGCATGCGCGCAGCATCTACGACATCGCGCGCGAGCTCCCCGAGGAGCAGGTCCACCTGACCGTCGGCGATTCGAACTGGGTGACGATCACCTGCGGGAAGAGCAATTTTCGCGTCGTCGGCCTCTCCTCCGAGGAATTTCCCGCGCTCCCCGAGCGCGAGGGGGGCGAGAGCCAGACGATCCCCACCGAGACGCTCCGCAGCATGGTCGAGCGCACCTCGTTTGCGATGTCGACCGACGAGACGCGCTACAACTTAAATGGCGTCTATGTGGAGCGTGCCGACGCCGAGAAGGGGACGAGCGTGCGGATGGTGGCCACCGACGGGCACCGCCTCTCGATCGTCGAGCGCACGATCGACCAGAAGTGGAACTTCCCCGGCGGGGCGATCATCCCGCGCAAGGGGGTCACCGAGCTCAAGAAGCTCGTCGAGGGCGGCGAGGAGCCCGTCGAGCTCTGGATCGGCAAGAAGCACCTCATCGCGCACCGCGAGGGGGTCTCGCTCTTCGTCCGGCTTGTGGACGGCAAGTTTCCCCCCTACGAGCAGGTCATCCCGAAGAAGCCCAAGCGCATCGTCTCGGTCGGGCGCAACGACTTCATCCATGCCCTGCGGCGCGTCTCGGTCCTCTCGACCGATCGCACTCGCGGCGTGAAGTTTCGGGTCTCGCCGAAGAATATCGACATCCACGCCTCCAACCCGGATCTGGGTGAGGCGTGCGAGGAGCTCCCGGCGAACTACAAGGGTGACGCCTTCGAAATCGGCTTCAACGCGAAGTACTTCCTCGACGCCCTGGCGTCGATCGACGACGATCAGGCGGTTCTGGCGCTGGGTGACGAGACCGCCCCCTGCATGCTCAGGAGCGAGTTCGACCAGGGTTTCACGCACGTGATCATGCCCATGCGCCTGTAGCCGGGTGCCGGAGGGCTGGAAAGCGATCGCCCGTTCGCGCAGGGGGCTGCCGGGCGGGCGTTTTTTCCCCATGTTCATCGAGAGACTGACACTCCGGCAGTTTCGCAACTTCGACGAGGGGACCTTCGCCTTCGATCGGAACTTCAATCTCATCGTCGGGTCAAACGCCCAGGGCAAGACGAACGTCCTGGAGGCGATCGCGATGGTCGCCTCGGGGCGCTCCTTCCGCACGAGCGAGTTCCGGGACTGCATCGCCTGGGAGGAGGAGGGGGCCGGGGTCATCGCGCGCGTGCAGGGCCCCAAGGGAGTCGATGAGGTCGCCGCACAGCTCACGCGCGAGAAGAAACAGTTTCGGCGCAATGGCAAGCGTGTGCGCCCAAACGGTCCACACTTCGTCCTCTTCGCCCCCGAGGAGATCCTTCTGCTGAAAGAGGGGCCCGCGGCGCGGCGCAAGTACGTAGACGCCTTCGCCTCGGGGCTTTTTCCGACACACCGGCGCTTGGTGCGCGAATACGAGCGCACGCTCGCGCAGCGCAATCGCCTTCTCCAGGACGACCGGCTCTCCGAGGTCCAGCGGCGCGATCGAATTCGCCCCTGGGACGAGCAGCTCGCCCGCACCGGGAGCACGCTCGTGTTCTCGCGTGCGCGCTGGATCGATCGGCTCAACGAGGAACTTCCGCAACAGTATCGCGCGATCGCGCCGCACGACGGGGAGGCACGCTTCTGCTATCGCCCCTTCTGCGGGGAAGCACCACTCGCCGGTGGCGACACGGTATTGCAGGAGTATTTCATGGCGGAGCTTGCGCAGCGATGGTCGGACGAATGCATTCGTTGCACGACATTGGTGGGGCCGCACCGCGACGATGTCGTGGCACACCTGGGTGAGAGCGAAGTGAAGCGCTACGGCTCGCAGGGGCAGCACCGCTGCTTCGTGTTGGCGCTCAAGATCGCGGAGATCGATATCCACCGGCAGGATCGCGGCGAGATTCCACTGCTGTTGCTGGACGATGTCGCCAGCGAGCTCGACGAGCAGCGCAACCGCCACTTCTTCGACTATCTCACGCAAGTGCAGGGGCAGGTCTTCATCACCGCCACCGCGGCCCGTGACGTCCGCCTGAGCGCGCCTGAGGGGGTTCGTCGCTATCGCATCGAGGCGGGACGCGCCGCGATCTGCGAGGGCTGATTTCGCCGATAAATCCGCGGGGTTCGGAGAGGCGAAAAATCGCCGAACCCCTTATTTTTCCTCGACTTTATCCACCCGTTCTGGTACGCATCCCACTCCGGCGCTGGCCGGAAAACCTTTCCATTACTGCATTTCCCGCCAACGGGGAGTCTCCAACACGACGAGGGGTGTGCGCGGTGGCCAAGACGAAGAAGACAAAAAAGGCAACAAAATCAAATGAGAAGAAACCCGCCGCGGTGGCGAAGGGGGCGCCCGCCAAGAAGAAGGGGTCCGCCCCGGCAGAGGGCGCGATGAAGAGCGGGCACTCCTACGACGCCTCGAAGATCAAGGTGCTCGAGGGGCTGGATGCCGTCCGTCGCCGTCCGGCGATGTACATCGGCTCGACGAACGTCCTGGGCTTGCATCAGCTCGTCTATGAGGTCGTCGACAACGCCGTCGACGAATCGCTCGCCGGCTTCTGCACGCAGGTCGACGTGACGATCCACATCGATGGCTCGATGACGGTGGAGGACGACGGCCGCGGCATCCCCGTCGACATGCACGAGACCGAGAAGGTCTCCGCCGCCGAAGTCGTGATGACGAAGCTGCACGCCGGCGGCAAGTTCGAGCACTCCGCCTACAAGGTCTCCGGCGGTCTGCACGGTGTGGGCGTCTCGTGCGTGAACGCCCTCTCGGAGTGGCTCAAGCTCGAGATCCGCCGCGACGGGAAGCTCTACACGCAGAGCTACAAGCGCGGCCATCCAGACGGGCCGCTCAAGGCGACGGGCAAGAGCGAGCGCTCCGGGACGAAGGTCATCTGGAAGGCCGACAGCGAGATCTTCGAGACGACCGATTCGAACTTCGACACGCTCTCCCAGCGCCTGCGCGAGCTCTCGTTTCTGAACAGGGGGCTCAAGATCACGATCACCGACGAGCGCGCCGAGGATAAGCGCCACGAGTTCAAGTACGACGGCGGGATCACGAGCTTCGTGGAGTTCCTCAACAAGCGCAAGGAGCCGCTCCACCCGAAGGTGATCTCCTTCGAGACCGAGAAGGATGGGGTCGTCGTCGAGGTGGCGATGCAGTGGAACAACAGCTACAAGGAAAACCTCTTCTCATTTGCGAATAACATCAACACGCGCGACGGCGGCACGCACCTCTCCGGCTTCAAGTCGGCGCTCACGCGCACGATCAACCAATACGCGCAGAAGAAAGACCTCTTCAAAAAGCTCTCCGGTACGCCCGACGGCGATGACATCCGCGAAGGGCTCTGCGCGGTGATCTCGGTGAAGCTCCCCAACCCGCAGTTCGAGGGACAGACGAAGGGGAAGCTCGGAAACTCCGAGATCGAGGGGATCGTCAAGCAGGTCGTCAACGATCAACTGGGCGAATTCCTCGAACAGAACGGAACGGTCGCGCGCAAGATCGTGGGCAAGGCCACGGAGGCGGCGCGTGCCCGTGAGGCGGCGCGCCAGGCGCGCAATCTCGTCCGACGCAAGAGCGCGATGGAGGCGGGCACCCTCCCGGGCAAGCTCGCCGACTGCCAGGAGAAGGACCCGACCGTCTCCGAGCTCTACATCGTCGAAGGCGACAGCGCCGGTGGAAGTGCGAAGCAGGGACGCGATCGGCGCTTCCAGGCGATCCTGCCGCTGAAGGGCAAGATCCTCAACGTCGAGAAGGCGCGTTTCGACAAGATGCTCTCCTCCGACGAGATCCGCACGATCATCACCGCGCTCGGCACCGGCGTCGGCGAGAAGGACTTCGACCTCCAGAAGTTGCGCTACCACCGCATCATCCTGCTCGCCGACGCGGACGTCGACGGCGCGCACATCCGCACGCTGCTGCTCACCTTCTTCTACCGCCAGATGCCGGAGGTCGTGGAGGGGGGACACCTCTACATCGGCCAGCCGCCGCTCTACCGCGTGAAGAAGGGAAAGACCGAGCGGTATCTGAAGGACGACCCGTCGCTGCAGAACTACTTAATCGACCTCGGCGTGGAGGGGGTTAAGGTCACGCCGAAGGGGACGAAGAAGGAGTACTCCGGCAAGGCGCTCGCCAAGATCACGCACCAGCTCATCCGCTACAGCCAGATCCTGGAGCTGATGCGCCGCCGCCGCGATCCGCGCATCGTCGACGGCGCGGTCGTCACCGACGCGCTCACCGTGAAGGCCCTCTCCGGCCTGCCGAAGAAGCTCGACGGCATCCTCGACGCGCTCTCCGACTACGTGCACGAGCGCTACGAGGACCTGGGCGACTTCGAGATCGAGACGATCGAGGACGAGGAGCACGGGGCGCGGCGCGTGGTCTATCGCACGACCTACAACGGCTTCGCGCGCGAGACGGCGATCGACACCGACTTCCTCACCTCCCCCGAGTTTCAGGAGTTGCGCGAGCTCCACGGCGTGCTCGCGCAGTTGGGCAAGGCGCCCTACACGATCGCGCACGACGGCGAGAGCCGCGAGGCCTCAAACCTTCAGGAGGTGAAGGAGTACATCCTCACCGAAGGGCGCCGGGGGCAGGACATACAGCGCTATAAGGGGCTGGGCGAGATGAACCCCGACCAGCTCTGGAACACGACGCTCGATCCGGAACGGCGCACGCTCTTGCAGGTGCACGTCGACGACGCCGTCGAGGCCGATTCCATTTTCTCGGTGCTGATGGGGGATCAGGTCGAGCCGCGCCGCGAGTTCATCGAGAAGAACGCGCTCAACGTGCGAAACCTGGATATTTAATCTGCAAGCAACGCCAGCAAAGCGAGAAACGCCAGCAACGTTCAGGATTCGATTGCACGTTGTTGGCGTTGGTTCCGTTGCTTGTGTTGCTAGCGATTACCCCACCTTCAAACTCTTCAAAAACCCCTGAAACGGTTTGTAGTAGTCGTTGAACTGCTCGTCCGGGAAGCTCGCCGTCATGTTGATCGCGAGCTTTTCCTTGAGCAGCGTCACCTGAATCTGCTTGACGATCTGGCCCGGCTTGACGTTCGGCGCCGGCTTGTCGGGGGCGCGCTCCTTCATCATGTCGGCCATCGCCGAGACATCCCAGGAGCAGACCATCATCTTCCCCCGGATGCCGGAGATGGCGATGTCCTTCTCGTCCGAAATCTTCAAGTCCTTGATCCCGCGCTTCTGGATCGACTCCTTGATCCGGCCAAAGTAGGTGGCGAGATCGACCTCCTTGGGGAGGTACTCCTTCGTCACGATGACATTCGGCTTGACGTTGGGGTCGGTTGAGGGCAACGTCAGCGTCAACATCCCCTGAACGTTCCAGTTTTCAGGTATTTCCGCTGCAAGCTCCGCGAGTTCGATGCGTGGCATACCGCCTCCTTCCACTCTGTTGGAGAGAAACCGTAACACGCGGAAATTGCGGCGGCAAGGGCAAAGCCAGGGATATGACACACCAATTCACCGTTTCGGAGGCGGAGGCCGGACGCCGCCTCGACAAGTGGCTCGTCGAGAAGCTCCCCGATACCTCCCGCAAACAGGTCAAGGCGTTGCTGGACGACGGGCGGGTGCTCATCAACGGACGCCGGGTCGTGATCGCCGGTTGGGAACTGCGCGATGAGGACGAGGTGGAGGTGCGCTTTCCCCCCGGCGGGGCGCCGGACTTCGCGGAGGAGGAGGGGGACGAGGGCGAGACGGATGCGCCGAAGCATGCCAAGCGTGCCCACCCTCGCCATCCGGATTCTCCGATGATCAGCGCCTCGATCGATCGGCACATCGAGCGCCGCAAGCGCCGCCGCCAACAACGCGAGGAAGAGCGCGCCGCCGAACGGGGCAAGCGGGGCGAGCGGGGGAAGCGGAGCAAACGGAATGAGCGCGGCGAGCCGCGCCACGGGCGCTTGAAGATCCACCACGAGGACCGCGACATCATCGTTGTCGAGAAGTCGGCGGGCATCCCGGTCACCGGCGGTCGTCGCCGCGGCGGCAAGCGCTCACGTGGGGGCGAGAACCTCGCCACCGAGGTCCGCCGCTATCTCCAGCGCAAGCATCCGGACGCGAAGGGCGTGAACCTCACCCCGTTGCATCGCCTCGACACGGGGACGAGCGGCATCGTCGTCTTCGCCCTCTCGAAGAAGGGGGAGAAACTTGCGCAGGCCTTCCGCAACCACAAGATTCGGCGCGAGTACGCGGCGGTCGTCGAGGGGCGCGTGGAGCGCGAGAACGGCGTCATCGACCGCGCGCTGGAAAAGGGGAGTTTCGGCGGGGGCAAGAAGGTGCGTGAGTCGAAGGAGGGCAAGCGCGCGATCACCGAATACCGCGTCGCGGAGCGCTACGGGAACGCGACGCTGCTCGACGTCTCGCTGCGCACCGGGCGAACGCACCAGATCCGCGCGCATTTTTCAAGCGCGGGATACCCGGTGGTCGGCGACGCGGTCTACGGCAGCGGCAAGGGAATGCCCTTCGGCCGCCACGCCCTGCACTCCAAGCCGCTCGGCTTAAAACACCCCGCGGGCGGCGAGAAGATGCTCTTCCAGTCGCCGCTCCCCAAGGACCTCAAGAAGCTCATCGACGACCTGCGCGAGGGGAAGTAGTGTCACGGTCATCCCCGTGTGGTTGAGGCGGGAATCCAGCCCTATTTAGTCCAGAGGACGTGCCGGTTAAAATGCTTTAACGATTCTCACGCAGTCGTCTTTTGAAATGCGACGCTTGGCATCGATCTCCATCACATCGCCGCGCTTCGCGCGGTCGAGGTCGGCGTTGGCCTCGCCCGCCTCGCGGTCGAGGCGCATGATGCGGCGCAGCTTGCCGTTCGTTCCGCAGAGCACGAGCTCCAACTTGCCCTTTGATTTGAGGGGGCTGGAGACAACGCGCCATAGATGCCGTGATTCGTGATTCGATATTCGTGATTCGGAAATCCCTTTCGAAAAAATGGAATAGGCCATCTTGAGGAATCGGTGGTCGAGGCCGGTGAGGCGATCGAGTTCCGCGATCAGCTTCGGGCGCCGCCACTCGATGTAGAAGTGGCACCAATCGCGCTCGTTGGCGGCAGACATCGGACAGGGGCCCTGGTGCAGGCAGGGCGAGAGGACGTGCAGCGCCTTCTCGTGCAACAGTCGGTCGTGGATGTGCATCAGGGGGCGCGTCGTCTTCTTCAGCGCCGGATCGATGACGACGAGCGCGCCACCACAGGCGAGATGATCGTGTGCGAGGCGATGGAGGAGCGCGTAGGCCTCCTCCGCATCGGCGAGCTCGTTCAAGAGATTGGAGGCGCAGATCAGATCGAAGCGCCGCCCGGAGAGGTGCCGCGCGATCGACGCGCGCGTGATCCGCGCTGCGATCCCCTCGAAGCGATGGCGTTCGTTCCCGAGCGCCGCGAAGAGCTGCTCCCCCTCCGCGAGGATCGCCGGCGATTGTTCGAGGCCGGTGGCGACGAGTTCCACCTTCGGCGCGCGCTCGGCGAAAAAGGCCGACGCGGCGAGGGAGGCGGTCGCCGGTCCGCAGCCGATATCGAGGAAGGTCACGCGTTCGTGCTGCAGGATCTCCGTCGCCTCGGCGAGCTGCTCGAGAACGTGGAGCGCCTTCGCCGCGTTGGGGAGCAGGAAGCCGGCGAGATAGGCGAGGCGGTTCTGCGGGTCGTCGAGGTAGGTGTGCGGGAGCTCGTCGCGCTCCTTCGTGAAGGCGTCCGAGAGCCCCTTCACCGCACGCGCCACCGCCCCGAGGTCGTCGGGGAGCGCCGCGCATACACAGCGCTCGACCTGGAAAAGGGCGCGGGAAATCATTTAATACCTACGCGCGAAGCTGAGAATCTCCTCCGGGGCGATGGTGCGAATGCCGGGGAATTCCTGTCGGGTGAGGGAAACAAGGCAGGGTTCGAATTCAGGATGAGCTTCGCAGAACTTTCGAAGGCCAGAAAGTTCTTTGTCCGCGACGTGTGATGATTTGACTTCAATGGCGAGATGCTCGTCATTTCTTCCGTGCGCGACGAAATCAACCTCGACATCACGGTCCTTCCAGTAAAAGAGATCCCACCCGGCCTCCAGCAATCGTGCACCGACGGCGTTTTTAAAATATCGACCGAGACGACTTTCGCTGAGAGGTTGATCGATCGGGCGTTCGAAGGCGCGAATGAGGCCGTTGTCATGAATGATGAGTTTCGGAGAGCTCTTTCTCCTCCGAAATGGAACCTTTGAATATTTTTCGATGCCGGTAATGAGATAAGCGTCCGCCAACAGGGAAAGATAGTTCTGAATAGTAGGAAGCGTTCCTTTGCCCTGGAGCTGACCCTGCATCTTTTGAAGACTAATGATTTGACAGGGGAGCGACACGGCAACACCGAAGATTTGCCTGAGCAGGGCCGGCTGATCCACGGGGTGAAGCTGGAGGAGATCTCGCCCGATGGCGGGTTCGACGATTGCATCGCGAACGAATTCCGCCCATCGTTCCAGGCCCTTGTCGAGAATCCGTATGGAGCCCGGATAGCACCCGAACTCAAGATACCGATCGAGCGGGAGATCGAAAATCGACGTTGCTTCTTGATAATTCCAGTGTTCCGCTCGGATGAGTTCGAAACGGCCGGACATCGTCTCTCGCAAACCTTTTTCGACCAGGAGAGATGACGAACCGGTGACGACGACCTTGAGCACGCGGTCTGAGGCATCCCAGAGCTTCTTCAGGATTTCGCTCCACCCGGGGATCTTTTGCACCTCATCGATGGCCAGGATCCGACTGGGATCCCTGAGCGCCTCGTTCCACCACTTCTCGATGACGGTGAAGGGAAGGGGGGTGGGATAATCCGCATTTTCGTAGACACCGCCACCAGAGAGCGCCGCTTTGAGTGCCGTTGTCTTACCGACCTGCCGAGGGCCGATGACGACCTGGATGAGGGGCTCCTTCTCCGCCAAACGGTCTCGAATGATATGTTCGAGGTTTCTATATTTCATGTGATATCAATATGATATGATGAATGCTACAATATGTAAATCATATTTTATAAATCGTTTTCAGCTGGGCAATAGGGCGCATCTTGCAAAAAGCGAAACCCCGTCGCCGTTGATTGAATCGCATAATTATATGATAATACTACACATATTGACACAACCCCCATATGCCTGAAGCGATTGCCGCCGTTCATCGCTTCATATCCCAGCGGTTGAGTGTCAAAAGTGTCCGACACCTGTGGATAAAAACGAGGGGAGAATGAGTTGGAGGGCAGATCGCCCTTGGAGCACAACATGCGGGGGGATCAAGCTCAGTAGGCTGTCCCGTCCCACCTATCCAGACCCCCCTTCGTCCCAGCAACTTGGGCCC
>CAYPII010000040.1:0-17361 GCA_964410765.1 uncultured Myxococcales bacterium
CCCGGTTATCCATTCTCTTTGGCGGGGGCGGGAGACATTATTGCACCAATCGGTTGATGATCTCGCGCTCGCGGCGGCGCTGGAGTTCGCGCTGGATCTTCTGCGCGTAGTTGCGCGCGACCGGGTCGTTGGGATCGAAGCTGAAGACGGCATCGGCGTATTTGAGCGCGGCATCGAAGTCGCCGAGTTCATAGGTGACGGCGATCAGCTCGTTGTAGAGCGTGCGCTTCGTCTGCTTTTTATCCATGCCGGCGGGGATCGGGACGACGATGGCCCGTTCCAGGAGCGTACGTGCCTCCCGCGGCTGTTTGCGTTGGCGCAGAATCTGTCCTCCGAGGAAGAGCATCATGAAGTCGTCGGGCGTCTCCTTGAGCGCCCGGCGGATGTGCTTCATCGCGGCATCGGGGCGGTCGAGCTGGTAGAGGACGCGCGCGGCATGGGCGTCGATCTCCTTTGTCAGGTGGTGCCCGGGATAGCGCTGGGGGAACTCCTTTGCGGCCTCCTCGAAGAGGGTTGCTGCTTCCGGGAGCTTGCCGGTCGATTCGCGATAGAGCGCCAGACGAAAGAGGACGAGCGGATCGCGGCAGCCGCGCTCGTAGGCCTTCTGCAGGAAGACGAAGGCGGTCGGAAAGTTGCCCCCGTCGAAGGTCTGAAAGGCCGGCTCGACCAGTTCGTTCCACTTCGGCGAGCGATGGCCGCGCAGGCGGTACTGTTTGATATCTTCGCTCGTATTGAGGCCGAGATCGTGCGGCGGGGGGAGCGGCGCCGGCTTCTCCGCCTTCGCCGGCGCGCCCGCCGGGGCGGCGCCGATCATCCGGTCGCGGGGGGTGCGGGGCGCCGGGCCAGCGCCGGCGGCGTGGGCGATCAGCAGGACGATGGCCGCCAGGGCCGGGATGCCTATCCTCTTGAATGAACACATGTTTTCTCTATAGCAGAGCGACCCTGCCAATGCAATTCTCCACACGTGTCGGACACTTTTCAATACGTGTCCGACACGTGTGGAGAACCATGGGAGGGAGATGGGGCGGGAGAGGGCGAGAGGGCGGAAAACCAAGGGCTTTTTCCTGATTTTACAGTTGCATCGGGGCAGGGCGCATGCTACAGACGCGCCCGCTCGGAAGGACCGGATTCATTCAGAAAATCCGCAGACTTAAAGGGACTGCGGAAATCCCGAAAGGCCTCTCCCTTTGGTTCCGCGCGGCACGGAATGGCCCGCGCCGATGCGGTACGAGGGGCTTTGGTCGGTGAAACCAAAGGAGGATGGTATGTCAGTCAGTGTGCAGGTGAAGGAGCTGCTCGAAGCGGGGGTCCACTTCGGGCACCAGACGCGGCGTTGGAATCCCAAGATGCGCCCCTACATCTACGCGTCGCGCGATGGGGTCCACATCATCGATCTCGACCAGACGGCGAAGCAGGCGGCGAAGGCCTACACCTTCATCGCCGACACCATCGCGCTCGGCAACTCGGTGCTCTTCGTCGGCACCAAGCGCCAGGCGCAGGAGATCATGCAGAACGAGGCGGAGCGCGCCGAGCAGTTCTCCGTCACCCGCCGTTGGCTGGGCGGCATGCTCACCAACTTCCAGACGATCCGCAAGTCGATCGACCGCCTCAACAACCTGCAGGAGCGTCGCGACAAGGGCGACCTGGAGAAGCTCACGAAGAAGGAGGCGCTGCGGATCGAGCGCGAGATCGGCAAGCTCGAGTACAACCTCGGCGGCATCCAGAAGATGACGAAGCTCCCCGGCGCGGTCTTCCTCATCGACCCGCACCACGAGGAGATCGCGAAGCGCGAGGCGAACAAGCTCGGCATCCCGGTCGTGGCGCTCACCGACACAAACTGCAATCCAGAGGGGATCAACTACCTTATCGCCGGCAACGACGACGCGATCCGCTCCATCGGCTATTTCGCGCACCTCCTCTCCGAGGCCTGCATCGAGGGGTCGAAGCGCCGCGAGCGCACGATCCGCGAGGAGGGGGCGAAGAAGGCCGAGCGGGCGGCGCCGAAGGGTCCTGCGGTGCGCGAGCAGCGCATCGAGGGGAAGGGCCGCGCCTGGGTCGCGAAGAAGGGCGGCGAGGCGGCGCCGGCGGAGGCCGACGTCGAGCAGTACGCCAGCGCGAAGGCGGAGGACCCGGCGGAGTCGGCGGAGAAGCCGGCCGAGGAGAAGGCCGAAGAGAAAAAGGCCGCCGAGGCGTAAACGAAAAGAGATCCACTCACACCGTGCAGCATGGGAGGATTGAACGATGGCGATTACTTCCACGATGGTCAAGGAGCTCCGCGAGAAGACCGGCGCGGGGATGATGGACTGCAAGACGGCGCTGACCGAGAGCGACGGCGACATGGAGACCGCGATCGAGGTCCTGCGCAAGAAGGGCGTGGCCAAGGCGGCCAAGCGCGCGCATCGTGCCGCCTCCGACGGTCTGATCGGCTCGGACCTCACCAAGGACGGCACGCTCGGCACGCTCGTCGAGGTCAACTGCGAGACCGACTTCGTCAGCAAGACCGACGACTTCCAGGGCTACGTGCAGCGCCTGGTCGAGATCGTCCGCGACAACGACCCGGCCGACCTCGATGCGCTGCTCGCCACGAAGGTAAACGACGGGACGGTGCAGGAGTTGCAGACCTCCGTGATCGCGAAGATCGGCGAGAACATCGGCGTGCGTCGCTTCGCCCGCATCGCGGTCGACGGCGGCAAGGCACTGGCCCAGTACATCCATCCAGGTTCCAAGATCGGCGTCATGGTCGAGTTCGACGATCCGAACGGCAAGCTCGACGAGACGACCGCGCGCGAGGTGGCGATGCACACGGCGGCGATGAGCCCCAGCTACCTGCGCAAGGACGACGTGCCGGAGTCGGTCCTCGAGAAGGAACGCGAGATCATGAAGGCACAGATGGCCGACACGAAGAAGCCGCCGGAGATACTCGAGAAGATCGTCACCGGTAAACTCGGCAAGTTCTACACCGAGGTCTGCCTGGAGGATCAGCCCTTCGTGAAGGACCCAGAGGGGAAGGCGTCGGTCGGCGCCTGGCTCAAGAAGATCGACGACGGCATCCGGCTCGCTCGCTTCATCCGCCTGCAGGTGGGCGAGGGCGTGGAACAGTAAGCTCCGGGACGCGGCAGCCCTCGGAGGGGAAGCGGGGGGATGATGAAGCTACGGTACAAGCGCGTGTTGCTGAAGCTCTCGGGCGAAGCCCTCCTGCCGAAGGGGGAGGGCCACGGCGTCGGCGTCGATGCCTCGGCGCGGATCGTACAGGAGATCGCCCCCGTCCTCGCGGAGGGCGTGCAGGTCGCGGTGGTCGTCGGCGGTGGCAACATCCTGCGCGGCGGACAGCTCGCCGCCAAGGGTGCGGTGGACCGCGCACAGGCCGACATGATGGGGATGCTCGCGACGGTCATCAACGGCATCGCCCTGCAGGAGGCCTGCTGTCGCGCCGGCGTCGAGGCGCGGTTGATGACGAGTCTCCCGATGACCGGTGTGGCCGAACCCTTCTTCCTCAAGCGGGCGCTCGCCCACCTGGAGAAGGGCCGCCTGCTCATCCTCGCCGGCGGGACCGGCCGCCCCTTCTTCACCACCGACACCGCCGCGTCGCTCATGGGCATCGAGCTCTCCGCGGAGGCATTGCTCAAGGGCACGAAGGTGGACGGCGTCTATTCGGCTGACCCGAAAAAGAACGCGGACGCGACGCGCTATGAAAAACTTTCGTTCATGCAGGTGCTCACCGATCGCCTGAAGGTGATGGACGCCACGGCGATCTCCATGTGCATGGATCACAACCTCCCTGTCGTCGTCTTCGACTTCTTCACGTCGGGCAACTTCGCGAAGGCGGTGGACGGGTCCAACATCGGGACGGTGGTCTATGGATAATCAGGTATACGAACAGACGAAGAAACGGATGGAGAAGGCGCTCTCCGCGCTCTCGCACGAGCTGGCGAAGATGCGCACCGGCCGAGCGTCGCTGTCGATCCTCGACGACGTCCACGTCGATTACTACGGCACCTCCACGCCGCTGAATCAGCTCGCCACGCTCTCGGTGCCCGATGCGCGCACGATCGCCATCCAGGCCTGGGACGGCGGGGCGGTTGCCGCGATCGAGAAGGCGCTCCAGACCGCGGACCTGGGACTCAATCCGGTCAACGACGGCAAGATCATCCGTCTGCCCATCCCGCCGCTCAACGAGGAGCGCCGCAAGGAGTTGGTGAAGGTGATGCGCAAACACGGCGAGGAGTGCAAGGTGGGCGTGCGCAACGCGCGTCGCGATGCGAACGACGAGCTCAAGAAGTTGCAGAAGGCGAGCGACATCACCGAGGACGAGGAGCGCAAGGGCCACGATCGCATTCAGAAGCTGACCGACGAGTTCATCGCCAAGATCGAGGCGGCGATGGAACACAAAGAGAAGGACATCATGGAAGTGTAGTCCATGCCGAGACGAATTCCGACACACATTGCCGTCATCATGGACGGCAACGGGCGCTGGGCCAAGGAGCGCGGGCTTCCGCGTGCCGAGGGGCATCGGCGTGGCGCGGAGGCGATCGAGCGGATCGTCGACGACGCGAGCGAGCGCGGGATCAAGTTCCTCACGCTCTACGCCTTCTCCGAGGAGAATTGGAACCGCCCGAGTGACGAGGTCCTCGCGCTCATGCAGCTGCTGCGACACTTCCTGGTCTCCAAACGCGCCGACATGGTGCGCAAGGGGGTGCGCTTTCGCACGATCGGCGAGCGCGAGCGCCTGCCGGCGGACGTGCGAAGCGAGGTGGAGCACACGATCGAGGCGACGGCGGGGGGCGAGAAGATTACGCTCATCGTCGCGCTCTCGTACGGTTCACGCCAGGAGATCTGCCGCGCGGCGAACGTGCTCGTCGCCGAGGGAGAAACGGAACTCACGCCGGAGCGCTTGGCCGAACGCCTCGACACGGCCGACTTTCCCGACCCGGACCTGCTCGTGCGCACCAGCGGCGAACACCGCATCAGCAACTTCCTGCTCTGGCAGCTCGCCTATACGGAGCTCTACTTCACCGACAAGCACTGGCCCGACTTCGACGAAGGGGAGCTCGATCTTGCGATTGCCTCCTTCGCCGAGCGCGAGCGCCGCTTCGGCCTGACCAGCGACCAGCTGCGGCAGGGCGGGGGAGGTGCTGCCTGATGCGTGTCCTCATGGCCCTCGTCCTCGGCGCCGCGGTGCTCGCCGCCGTCTGGCTCCTCCCGCAGCGCGGTTTCGACCTGCTCATCCTCGCGGTGACGGCGCTGGGGCTGGCGGAGTTCGCGCGCCTCTTCTCGCGCGAGGGGTGGTGGCGCGTCATCGTCTGGATCGGCGGCATGCTCGCGGCGGCCCTCATGCTCTTCGGGCCGGTCGGCGGCAACGTGCTTCCGCTCCTGCTCATCGGCATCCTCTTCGCGGTCACGATGATCGTCATGGCGCGCGCCCCGGAGCTTTCGGGGAGTGCGGAGCGCATCGGGCTGGCGATGCTGGGCGTGCTCTACCTGGGGCTGACGCTCCCCTGCTGGGCATGGCTGCGCGCCCTGGAGTGGGGACGCGCGCTGGTGTTGCTCGCCCTCGTCCCTGCCTGTCTGAGCGACACCGCCGCCTACCTCGTGGGGAAGAGTTGCGGCCGTCGCAAATTCGCGCCGCGCGTGAGCCCGAACAAGACGGTCGAGGGATTCATCGGCGCGCTCGTCGGTTCGCTCATCGGGGCACTCGCCGTCTGGTGGCTGCTCGTGCCGGCATTGCCGCTGCGCTTCGTCGTCGCGCTGGCGGGAATCGTCTGGATCGTTGCGCCGCTGGGGGACCTCATCGAGTCGCTCTTCAAGCGCAGCTGCGGGGTAAAGGACTCCGGCAGCGTCATCCCGGGCCACGGCGGCATACTCGATCGACTCGATGCGCTGATCTTCACCGGCCCGGCGGCGTATGCCTTCTTCGCGCTCCTCGTCGGCATGGGGAGGACGCCATGAAGCGCTTGGCGATCCTCGGCAGCACCGGGTCGATCGGGCAGAGCACGCTCGACGTCGTCGCGCGTCATCCTGCGGACTTCTCCGTCGTGGGGCTGGCCGAGGGACACGACGTGGAGCAGCTCGCGCAGCAGATCGAGCGCTTTCGCCCGCAGGCGGTCTCGGTGCGCGATGCCGAGAGTGCGATGCGGCTGACGGGCCTCTTGGGCGCGCACCGTCCCGAAATCCATCACGGTCTGGAGGGGGCGGCCCTCATCGCGGCGCTCCCCGAGGCGGAGATGGTCGTCTCCGCGATCGTCGGCGCGGCAGGGCTGACGCCGACCGTCGCGGCGATCGAGGTGGGCAAGGATGTGGCGCTCGCCAACAAGGAGACGATGGTCGCCGCGGGCGAGCTCGTCTCGGCGATTGCCGCGCGGAGCGGGAGCCGGATTATTCCGGTCGACAGCGAACACTCCGCGATCTTCCAGTCGCTCGAGGGACATCGGCACGAGGATATCGCGCGCCTCCTGGTGACCGCTTCGGGCGGTCCCTTCCTGCACGCCTCGCGCGAGGAGATCGAGCGGGCGACGCCGGCGCAGGCGCTCAAGCATCCGCGCTGGTCGATGGGGGCGAAGATCACGATCGATTCGGCGTCGCTCATGAACAAGGGGCTCGAGGTGATCGAGGCGCGCTGGCTCTTCGACATCCCGCCCGAGCGGATCGACGTCGTCGTCCATCCGCAGAGCATCGTGCATTCGCTCGTCGAGTACTGCGATGGCTGTGTGCTCGCGCAGCTGGGGGTCCCCGACATGCGCGCGCCGATCGCCTACGCACTCTCCTATCCCGGGCGTCGCCCGAGCGGTGTGGAGCGGCTCGATCTCGCGAAGGCCGCGACGCTCACCTTCGAGGCCCCCGACACCGAACGCTTTCCCTGCCTTGCGCTTGCCTACGATGCGCTGCAGGCGGGGCGGACGATGCCGGCGGTGCTCAACGCGGCTAACGAGGTGGCGGTCGCCGCCTTCCTGGAGGAGCGCATCCCCTTCGGAGCCATTCCGCGCATCGTGGAGGGGACGATGCGCGCACACGATCCGCGCCCGGTCGCGGCGATCGACGAGGTGGTCGCAATCGATCGCTGGGCCCGTGAACAGGCGCGCACAATTCTTGGGACCTGCTGACGATACATGACCATTCTCTATTTTCTCATCGCCCTGGGGCTGCTCATCTTCATCCACGAGTTGGGGCACTTTCTCGTGGCGAAGCGCAACGGCATCGGCGTGGAGGCCTTTTCGCTCGGCTTCGGCCCGCGGCTTATCGGCGTCAAACGCGGGGAGACCGACTACCGCATCTCAGGATTGCCGCTGGGCGGCTATGTCCGGATGGTCGGCGAGGACCCGGAGGACGACCGGGCCCAGGACCCACGCGCCTTCTCCGCGAAGAGCGCCTGGGTGCGCGCGAAGGTCGTTGCCGCCGGGCCGATCATGAACCTTCTGCTTTGCCTGCTGCTCATGCCGATCGTCTTCCTGATCGGGCGCCCGGAGCCGGTCTACCTCTCGGAGGCGCCGGTGCTCATCGGCGTGCGCAGCGAATCGCCCGCTGCGGCGACCGACCTGCGCGCTGGCGATCGCGTCGTGGCGGTGGGGGGCGATTCGGTCGAGCGCTGGGAGGAGGTCGTCAACGCCATCCTGCTCTCGCCCGGCAACGAGCTTGCGGTGACCGTCGAGCGCGACGGCGCGCCGCACACGGTGACGGCGACCGTCGGCGAGCTCCCCGGCATCCGCGGGGGATATCTGGGCATCGAGCCGATCTTCTTCCTTGGCAACGAGGCGAGCGTCGAGACGGTACGTCCCAACGGCCCCGCCGACGCGGCGGGGATCGAGGAGGGCGACCGGATCGTGCGCTTCGCGGGCGCGCCGGTGATCGACTGGATCGACCTCACCGAGAAGGTCGACGCGCAGGGGGGCGAGGCGGCCTCGATCGTCGTCGAGCGCGACGGCGAGGAGCTGGCGCTCACCGTGCAGCCGGAGTACGACGAGGCGCACGAGCGCTGGCTCATCGGCATTTCGCGCGATCGCCTGGGCGACGTGCCGATGCACGTGCGCCGCTACGGTCTCTTCGGCGCGATCGGCGCCGGGATGCGGGAGGTGGGCAAGCTGATGCGCCTCACCTTCAGCGTGCTCGGCCGCCTGGTGACGCTGCAGCTCTCCTACAAGGTGCTCGGCGGCCCGATCATCATCGCCAAGACCTCCGCGGCGGCGGCCGCTTCCGGGCTCGCGTCGTTTCTCTACTTCATCGCGTTTCTGAGCTTGCAGCTGGCGATCCTCAACGTCCTGCCGATACCCGTCCTCGACGGCGGGCACCTCGTCTTCCTCGGCATCGAGGGGGCGCGGCGGCGTCCGCTCAGCGACCGGGTCCGCGGCGTCGCGAACCAGGTGGGCTTCGTGCTGCTCATCGGGCTCATGCTCGTCGTCACAATAAACGACATCGAAAACATCTGGGGCGTGAGCGCCTGGATTCGGAAGTTGTTTTAATCGTCCGATAGTCCGTCGGTCCGTCGGTCCGATGGCAAAAACCGATCGACCATCGGACTATCGGACCATCGGACCATGAGAATCCTCTCCCTCGACACGACGACGCTGCAGGGGTCGGTAGCCCTCTCCGAAGGAGCGCAGGTGATCGCGCAGGAGCAGCAGCTTGAGCGCCGAACGCACTCCGAACGTTTGATGGACTCGGTCGCGCGGCTCCTGGATGCGGCGGGCTGGGAGCGCACGCAGATCGAGGGGATCGCGGTGGCGGTCGGCCCCGGCTCGTTCACCGGCGTGCGCATCGGGCTGGCGGCGGCGAAGGGGATCGCCTTCGCCCTCGGCGTACCGATCGCCGGTGTCTCCTCTCTCGCGTCGCTCGCCCTCAACGCGCGCGAGCTGTGCGGGCAGGTCGTGCCGCTCATCGACGCGCGGCGCGGCGAGCTCTACGCGGCGGTCTATCGCTTTCCAGAAGCGGGGGGGTTCGAGGAGCTGCGGCCGGCCTGCGTCCTGCCGCCGGATCGTCTCGTCGAGGAGCTTTCGGCGATCGAGGGAGGGCTCGTCCTCGTCGGCGACGGCGCGGCGGCCTATCGCGACGTGCTCGCCGAGGGGTTGGAGAACCGCGTCGCGATCCCCGGCGGGGCGATCGATCTCCCGCGCGCGGGACACCTCGCCGAGCTCGCAGGGGAGCGCCTGGTGCACGACGGCGGCGATGACCTCGCCGCACTCGTGCCCAACTACATTCGGCGGTCGGACGCGGAGATCGGTTTTCAGGGAAGGGCTTCCGCGCCGAAGGGGGGGTGAACATATGCGGATCACGATCGGAGAGCGGCTTTCGCTTTCGGAGATCGCAGAGTTTCTGGCGGGCACCGCAGAGGTCGCCATCACGAAGCGGACGGAGCAGCGTCTGAAGCGCGTGCGCGCCTTCGTCGACGAGAAGCTCGCGCAGCACGAACCCTACTATGGTATCAATACCGGTTTCGGTTATCTCGCTCACCATCGGATCTCGGACGCTAACCTCGAGCGACTGCAGGAGAATCTCATTCTCTCGCACGCCGTCGGCGTGGGGGAACCCTTTCCGCTCGAGATTGCACGGCTGATCATGCTCCTGCGCGCGCACGTCCTCGCCATGGGCTATTCGGGCGTGCGCCCTGAGACACTCCGCCTCCTCGTCGACATGATCGAGCGCGGCGTCGTGCCGGTGATCCCGCAGCAGGGGTCGGTCGGCGCGAGCGGCGACCTGGCTCCGCTCTCGCACCTGGCGCTTGCGATGCTCGGCCGCGGCGAGGTCTTCTTCAAGGGAAAGCGGATGCCCGCCGCCAGGGCGCTGAAGCGCGCGGGGCTCGCGCGGATCACGCTCGCGGCGAAGGAGGGGATTGCGCTGATCAACGGGACGCAGGCGATGTCGGCGATGGGGGCGGTGGCGTGTCTGAAGCTCGAGAACCTGCTGCGCGCGGCGGACGTCGTCGCGGCGCTCGCGCTGGAGGGGGATCGCGCTTCGCGCCGTCCTTTCGATGCGCGCATTCAACGCCTGCGTCCGCACCCGGGACAGGCGGCCACCGCCGCGAACGTGCGCAAGCTGATCCGGGGCAGCGGCATCATCGCCAGTCATGCAACCTGCACGCGTGTGCAGGATCCGTACTCCTTCCGCTGCATTCCGCAGGTGCACGGCGCGGTGAAGGACCAGGTCGCCTTCGCACGCGGGGTGATCGAGCGCGAGCTCGCCAGCTGTACCGACAACCCGCTCCTCTTCGACGAGGACGACCTCATCCTCTCCGGCGGGAACTTCCACGGCGAGCCGCTGGCGCTGGCGATGGACGCGCTGGGGATGGCGGTGGCGGAGCTGGGCTCCATCGCGGAGCGACGCGTCGCCATCCTCACCCGGCCGCTCGCCGGCGAGGTCCCCACCGAATTCCTCGTCGGCAACGCGGGGCTCAACTCGGGGCTGATGATCCCGCACGTGACGATGAGCTCCCTCGTCTCGGAGAACAAGACGCTCGCGCACCCGGCCTCGGTCGATACGATTCCGACCAGCGGCGGGCAGGAGGACCACGTTAGCATGGGGACCTTCGCCTGCCGCAAGGCGCTGGCGATCATCGCCAATGTCGAGGAGGTCGTGGCGATTGAACTCCTCGCCGCCTGTCAGGCGATCGAATTTCAGCTCGAGCACGGCCGGCCGGGAAAGGGGACGGGTGCGGTCTACGATCTGGTGCGTGAGCAGGTGGCGCCGATCGAGGCGGACCGCGAGTACCGTCTCGACATGGCGCGCTGTGCCGAGCTCGTCCGCTTTGGCGCGATCGTCCACGCCGCCGAGGCCGCCATCGGCCCGCTCAAGATCTGATCCCGTTTTTTACTCTCTCAAGGAATCAGTGACCACCGCCCGTGAGAACGCAACAAATCGGGGTCAGGCACTGAAAAGTTGCGATTCTCGAAATCATCAATAATTTCAGATCATTCATTCCGAATACCACTTCGAAAGATAAGTCGGAATCCGGTCGATACGCCCGCCGAACGACCACGGACGACTTGGTGTGGAGGTCAGGACGATCCGTTCGTTCCGACAGACCTTCCGAGGGGCCCTTCGTACGGCGCATAAAAGCGCGTCTACGAGTCGAGTGTATGAGGCGTGAAAAATGCGATCGCTTCTCCGACCTGGCGGTCGACGGGGGAGAACGCCAGGTCGGAAAGAAGCGACGCATTTTTCGTGGTGAATAGCGAGCGAGTGCGCCAGCGCCGGTAGAAGGGCCCCCGGAAGGACCGGAACGAACGGCTGCGGGCGTCGGACACTCTGCGAGGTGGAGAAGCTACTCGCCGATGCAGTGGAGAAGGAGCTGGCGGCTGCGCGGGCAGTTGTCGAAGTCCAGCAGGATCGGTTGCTGCCAGGTGCCGAAGGCGGGGGCACCGCCGCGGATCGGAACGGTGAGGGAGGGCTTGAGGAGTGCTGCGCGGACATGGGAATAGCCGTTGCCATCGCCCCAGCGGGCGTCATGGGCATAGGGGCGGTCGCGCGGGGCGATCTCCTCGATCGCCCGCTTGAGGTCGGCGACGACCCCCGATTCGAATTCGATCGTCGTAACCGAGGCGGTCGAGCCGGGGACGATGATCGTGAGCAGCCCGCGATCGATGCCGCTCGCGACGACGAAGGAGGCGACGCGGTCGCTCAGATCGATGACGTCGAGCTCGCCAGTGGTCTCGATCGTGATCGTTTTATCACTTTGTTTCATAATGGTCCTCATTCCAATTGGTTATAACGATAAATGAATGTATTACTGAAGCATTTCAGGATCGCCCGCCGAATGAGCGAGGATACCGCAAATCATCAATAAAATCAATACATTCATTGACAAGTCGCCTCCGGATTGGCTAAGATGGTCCCATGAGAGTGGGAGGGCGGGCTTGCCCCGCAGCACACGACAGCGATGGGTAGCGGCCTGGTGGAAGCGTCCACTGGGCCGTTTTCTTTCCACCGGAGGGAGGAGCCATGGAATCACGCGACCTGAAGTTGATCGAGCAGCACATCAGCGAGAACGAGGTCCTGGCGGCGCTCTACAAGGAGCACATCGACTTCGAAAAACAGCTGGAAAAATTCGACAATAAACCGTATTTGACCCCCGCCGAAGAGATGGAACGCAAGAATCTGCAGAAGCTCAAGCTCAAGGGGCGGGACAGGATCGAGAACATCCTGCAGGAATACCGCCACAACGGCTGACCGTTTTCGTCGCCGATCAGTGGAATCGTGTCGAGGGCAGCGCGGTGTGAGTGACCGCGCTGTCGTCGTCTGGGGGTGGAGCCGGGAGGCAGCATGGATGCAGCGCTGGCGGCCTATCAGCCGCGACCACGACAACTGCCGATCGCGCGCGAGGGATTGCCCTTTTTGGGGATCGCTTTCGGTGCGATGATGCTCGCCTGGCTTGCCGGTGCCAACCTCATCGCCGGAGCGCTGCTGGGCTTCGCGCTCTTCGTCGCCTTCTTCTTCCGAAATCCGGAGCGGCGCGTGCCGCAGGGGGTGGGGCTCGTCGTCGCCCCCGCCGACGGCCGCGTGATCGCGGTGGCCGGGGGGCATGCGATGCCGCTCGACGGTCGACCGGCGACGCGCGTCAGCATCTTCATGTCGGTGCTCAACGTTCACATCAACCGTTTCCCGGTCGCCGGCCGCGTGCGCGAGGTCGCCTATCGCGCCGGGCGCTTCTTCGTGGCGAGCCGTGAGCGTGCCTCCGAGCTGAACGAACAGAACGTCCTCCTCATCGACGAGGCGGGGGGGCGTACGATCGCCGTCGTGCAGATCGCCGGCTACATCGCCCGGCGCATCGTCTGTTATCTCCGCCCGGATGACGCGGCGGAGCGCGGCGAACGCCTCGGCCTCATTCGCTTCGGCTCGCGCGTCGATCTCTATCTGCCGCCGGAGACGGCAATTGCCGTCAACGCCGGCGAGCGCGTGCGGGCGGGGGAGACGATCATCGGGAGGTGGTCATGAAGGGACGCGTTTGGCGCCGTCGCCGCGAGGGGATGAAGCGCGGCGTCTATCTCCTCCCCAACCTCTGTACCTCCGCGAGTCTCTTCTGCGGTTTCTATTCGGTCGTCAAGTCGCTCGCGGGCGACTTCGAGCGGGCGGCCTGGGCGATTCTCTTCGCCGGTGTCTTCGACCTGCTCGATGGCCGCCTGGCGCGGCTGGCGAAGGCCGAGAGCCAGTTCGGCATCGAATACGATTCGCTCTCCGATTTGGCCTCCTTCGGACTCGCGCCCGGCATCCTCATCTATACCTGGACGCTCCACGGCTTCGGGAAGCTCGGCTGGCTCGCCGCCTTTCTCTACTTCGCCTGCGGAGCGCTGCGCCTGGCGCGCTTCAATGTCCAACACGACGACATCGAGAAGGACTTCTTTCAGGGGCTCCCCATTCCGGTGGCCGCCTATGTGATTGCGACCTACGTCATCTTCCGCTTCGACGGGGGACGTTTTCCGCAACAGGGAAGCTACCTTGTTGCCTTCATCACGATGCTGCTCGCGCTCCTCATGGTCTCCACGGTGCGCTATCGCAGCCTCAAGGTCATCGACCTGGGTCGCCGCAACTCCTTCTTCGCGCTCGTCCTCGTCGTCATCGGCATCATCGTCGTGGCGATGCGCCCCGAGGTGATGATGTTCCTCCTCACCGTGGCGTACGTCGCCTCGGGGCTGATCGAGGAGCTGGTGACCTTCAAGGCGACGCGGCGCTTCATCCGGAAACTGCGCGGTCTGGAGCCGTTGCCGGAGAAGCCCCGTGGGCTGGCGGTCGTCGACGGCGGTGGGCGGGAGCGGCGTGACGAGGAGGAGGACGCGGAACGCGTCGGGGAGGGGCGATGACCTCCGGCCGCTGCGTCTTTTGCGGCGCCGCCATCGAGATCGAGGGCCGCGTGGGGCGCCGCGAGGAGTGCCCCTCCTGTGCCCGCAATCTCCACGCCTGTCTGCAGTGTCGTTTCTTCGACCGCAGCGCCCACAATCAGTGTCGTGAGAATCAGGCGTCTCTCGTGGGCGACAAGGAGAAGGCGAACTTCTGCGAGTTCTTCGCATTCGGACGCGATACGGAGGAGGAGCGTCGCGACGATGCGGCGGCGAAGGCGAAGCTCGCCGCGCTCTTCAAGAAGTCGGGAGAGGGCGCATAAACACAAACGAGGTGGCTATGACGAAGAAACATTTTACGGTGGCGGTGGTCGGCGCGACGGGTGCGGTCGGCAACGAGATGGTCAAGATTCTGGAGGAGCGCCAATTTCCGGTGGAGCGCCTCGTCCCGCTCGCCTCCGAGCGTTCGCTCGGGCGCAGCGTCACCTTCCGGGGGAAGGAGAAGCCGGTCGTCGTTCTCGATGCGAAGGCCTTTGCCGGCGTCGACATCGCGCTCTTCTCCGCCGGCGGGGCGATCAGCCGTGACTTCGTCCCGGTCGCCGCCGAGGCGGGGGCGGTGGCGATCGACAATACCAGTGCCTTCCGGATGGAGCCGGATGTACCGCTCGTCGTACCCGAGGTGAACGCCGAGGCGATCGCCGGCTACGCGCGGCGGCGCATCATCGCAAACCCGAACTGCTCGACGATCCAGCTCGTGGTGGCGCTGGCCCCCCTGCACCGACGCGCTGGCATCCGCCGCGTCGTCGTCGACACCTATCAGTCGGTCTCGGGGGCGGGCATCGCCGCGATGGAGGAGCTCTCGGAACAGGCGGTGGGACTCTTCTCCCAGCGGGAGTTGGAGCCGAAGACCTTCCCGCACCGGATCGCCTTCAACTGCATTCCGCACATCGGCCCCTTTTGTGAAGACGGCTCGACGGAGGAGGAGCAGAAGCTCGTGCGGGAGACGCCGAAGATCATCGGCGATCCCTCCATCCGCCTCGTGGCGACGGCGGTGCGCGTCCCGGTCTTCTGCGGGCACGCCGAGGCGGTGCACATCGAGTTCGAGGAACCGCTCGACGCCGACGAGGCGCGGGAACTGCTCTCGGAGGCGCCCGGCATCAGCGTCCACGACGAGCTGACGCGCTGCTGCTATCCGATGTCCTACGAGGCCTGCGGAAAGGACGAGGTCTTCGTCGGCCGCATTCGTCGCGATCCGACGGTGGAGCACGGGCTCTCGCTCTGGATCGTGGCCGACAACCTGCGCAAGGGGGCGGCGCTCAATGCCGTGCAGATCGCCGAACTCCTGGCGAAGGACTACCTCTCGAGCGATGCGTAAGATGGTATTCCGAACGACGAACCCTTCGACGCTGCTTCCGGCAGGCGACGAACCCTTCGACGCTGCTTCCGGCAGGCGACGAGCGACGACGTGGACGCAGAGATGCATCAGGCGTTCTCTGTTTGCTCTCGCGTTCGCAACCGTTCTCGTGCTCCCGACGAAGCTCTTCGCCTTTCCCGATGTCGAGGTCACGGGTGCTGGCGGGAGCAATCCCCCCTTCGACTTCGGCATCAGTTCGACGCAGAGCGGGATGCTCCTCTTCACCGATCGGCGCATGGCGGTGAGCTACGGCGAGACATTGGAGCTCGTCGACATGGGCTTCTATGCGCTGGCGAGCGAACAGCCGCCGGCCTTGACGACTGGCAGCTCCACCTCCGACGAGGATGGCGAGGAGACGACCAGCAACGACGACACGACCGGCACCCTCGCCGCGATCGCCTACGACTCGGGCCGCGAGCAGATCATCGCGAGCCAGGAGGATGGCGATATCCTCTTCTACGACCTCTCGAACATCACGGAACAGCCCGATACGCTGACCCTGGCCGAGGACAAGAAGCTCGGCCCGCTGGCCGTCGACCCCACCGGCGCGCGCGCCTTCGTGACGAACAACGGCGATCTGGCGGTGCACGTCGTCGAGCTGGGCGGGCGGACGCTCTCGAGTACGATCGAGGTGACGATCGCCGGACAGGAGAGCTTTCTCTTCACCGACGCGGCGTACGTCTCCGAGACGGGGGAGGTCTATTTCACGACCGACGTCGGCGTGTTGCTCTACATGGCCTCCGACGGCACGACGCTCACACAGGTGACGACGCTCACCGATGCGGACGACCTGACGGCGATCGGCGTCTCGCCCGATGGAAGCTTTCTCTACATCACCAACGACACCGGATCGACCGATTCGGTCATCCGCTTCTCCACCTCGACGCACAGCGAGGTCGACACGATCTCCTTCGTCGTCGACGAGACGACGGTGAACTCCGACCCGACCGACGTCGTCATCACGCAGGTCGTCGATCCGTCGGCGACCTACGCCTATGTCGCCGGCGCCTCCGGGATGAGCGTGATCAACACCGGCACGGATGTCCTCCTCGACCTGGGGGACGATCCCGATCAGGGCGGGGAGCCGATCCCCATGACGGCGCAGCCGATCTGGGTTGTCGCCTCCTCCTCGACCGACGGATACGTCTACACCACCTTCTCCAACGCCGACGTCGGCGTCATCACCGCCAATCCCTTCGTCACGATCAGCGACCTGACCTATTCCGGCGGCGATTCCTCGCTGGGGCTCGGCGAGACCTTCACCGTGACCTTCAGCTCCGACCTGGCGGGGAGCTACGAGGTGCGCGCCGGCGGGTCGGTCGATGCGGACGGGACGCTGCTGGTCGACACGAGCGGAGCGAGCTCCGGCACGGTGGAGGCCGACACCGATACCGCGGTGACGATCGGCTACGACGACAACGCCTCCGCCTTTTCGGAGGGGGACAATGACCTCTGGGTCTTCGTGACGTCGGATGACAATCGGGGGCGGCGCGGGACGACGCTCTCGGTCGATACGCCTCCGCCCGTGGTCGTGATCAGCTCGACCGGCTTCGGCGACAGCCGGATCTACGTCACCTTCGAGCGCCTCACTGAGGAGGACATGGCTTCGTACAGCGTCTACGTCGACACCGACCCCGATGCGGTCCTCACGAAGGAGGAGGTTGCGGCGAGCGTCGCGCAGGCCTCGAGCGGAAGCACGCAGACGGCGGAGATCACGGGGCTGACCAACGGCACGACCTACTACGTGGCGATGGAGGCGGTCGATGCCGGCGGGAACGTGAGTGCCTCGCGCACCAGCACCTATGCCGACGGCAGCCGGGTTTCCGAGACGCCGGAGCAGACGGTGGGGCCGGCGCAGCTGCTGGGGGAAAACGGATGTGCACTCGTTGCCGATTCGCCGGGGAAGTGGTGGGGGGGTGCGGTGGTCCTGATGGCGCTCCTCCTCCTGGCTGCGTGCCGCAGAGGGGGTCTGCGGTGGCGTCGCGTGACACTGCCGGGGGTGCTCATCCTGTTCCTCGTCGTGCCGAGCGTTGCCGCCGCGGCCGAGCAACCGGTCCAGGAGCAGGAAGTGCCCGCGATCGATATCGGCGGCCCCTCGCCGCAGTGGTGGTCCTTCGAGCTCAAGACCGGATTCTGGATGCCGCAGAACAACGTCCTCGAACAATTCTTCGGCAAGTGCTGCAACATGTGGTC
>CAYPII010000041.1:0-2951 GCA_964410765.1 uncultured Myxococcales bacterium
TTTGTACATAAAAAGGAATTCTGAACTCATTTAAAAGTTAACCGGACACTACTGAACGACCCCCTTTCACTCCCCCTATTCTACCGCCCTGCTGGGGAAAGGGAACCCTGAAGTACCGATGATAAAACGCGATCGAACCTCTTGATTCATGAGAAGAATACCGACACCAGCAGAAACGATGTCACGCGGCCGAATTCGGTGTCATCAGCGCTAGTCGATCGGGAGGAGGACATCCACCATGGTTCCCCGGCCGCGGTCGCTCTCGACGAGGATCTTCCCCCCGTGCTCCGAGACGATCGCGTGCGAGACGAAGAGCCCCAACCCGTTGCCACCATAGCCCTTCGTGCTGAAGAAGGGCTCGAAGAGGTTCGGAATAGCCTCCGCGTCGACGCCGCAGCCGGTGTCCTTCACGCGTACGACCACCTGCTTCTCCTCGGCGTACGTCGAGAGGATCAGCCGCCCCCCCTCCTCCATGCTCTCCGAGGCGTTGAGGATGAGGTTGAGGAAGACCTGGTGGAGCTGCCGCGCATCGCCCAAGACCATCGGCAGCCCCGCATCGAACTGGGTCGCCACCGAAATGCCGCGGATATCGAGTTGGCGCTGCACCAGGGCGAGCGCGTTCTGCAACACCTCGTTGAGGTCGACCTTCTCCACGCGACCGACGCGCCGGTTGACGTCGAGCAGCCGGCTGACGATCGTCGAGATCCGGCGGAAACCGTCGTTGACGCATTCGAGCTTTTCGCGAAACGCGTGATCGGCCTCGTCGTGGATATGGTCGAGGTGCAGGATGATCGCCTGCAACGGATTGTTGATCTCGTGCGCGATGCTCGCGGCCAGCCGACCGGTGGCCGCCAACCCCTCCATCAAGCGCATCTCCTTCTCCAATTGATGGCGCTCGATCGTCTGCGCGATAATCCTTCCTGCCGCGCGCAGCAGCTCCACGTCGGTCTCCTCCCAGTGACGCTGCCGGCGGCATTCGTCGAGGCCGATGAATCCATAGGGGTGCCCAAAGGTGAAGATGGGGACGGCCAGGACCGAGCACACCCCCTGCCCCTCGAGCAGATGGCGCAGCGCGGGGGCCTCGATCCCGGCGACGTCGTCGACGACGATGGGCCGACGCGCGAACATCTCGCCCGCCCACTGGAGCTGCGCCGCCACCGGCACATGCTGCATCTGCGGCTTGGTCGGCGCGACCCCCGCCGCGGTCCACTCGTGCGTATTGCTCACCTCGTTGCGCTGTTTGTCGTATTCGAAGAGATAGACGCGGCTCATGTCGAGCTTCTCGCCGATGCGCCGCGTGATCGACTCGAAGAAGTCGGCGAGGTCGTGGCGCTGCAGCGCCTCCTGCGAGAGCTCCGCCACCAGGCGCTCCCATCCCACGCGGTGGCGAACGCGCTCCTCCATATCCAGCTGCAGCTGTTTGATCTCGTGGATATCGCGGCTGATTCCCAACACCCCTTCGACCATCCCGTCTTTTCCGCGCACCGGCGAGAGGATGGTGGAGTACCAGCAGTCCTGACCCTGGAAGGTGAAACGCTCCTCGATGTGCAGCGGTTCGCCGCTGGAGAGCACGCGCCCGTTGTTGCGCTCGAAGCAAGCGCCGTGCTCCGGACCGAAGGCCTCCTTCGGCGTGCTGCCGACGACCGCCTCGGCACGGATGCCGAAGCGCGCGAGCCCGCGTTCGTTGAAGAGGAGGTAGCGCCCGTCGCGGCCGGCAACGAAGATGAGGTCGTCGACCGCCTCGACCAGCGCGCGGTAGAAGGGCTCCAGCGGCGGACGGCGTGGAGTCGACGTTCCGGTCATGGAGCTCCTCTGGACGATGCCGGGATCAGCGCTTGGACTTCTTCTTCTTGCCCGCGGCGCCCTTCTTCGCGCGACGGCGTCCCCCGCGCACGCCGCGGCGCGGGATGAGCAGTCCATCGATCGCCTCGTAGAGAGCGGCGCGATCGATCGGCTTGGCCAAACAGACGTCGGCGCCGAGGTTGCTCACCCGTTCCATGTTCCGCTCGGAGGGGAAACCGGTGAGGACCATGATCTTGACGTGCTTGAGGGCGGGCGACTTGCGGATGCTCTGGCAGACCTTGAAGCCATCCATACCGGGCATGACCAGGTCGAGGATCACGAGGTCGGGGCGCACCTGCTCCATGAGCGTGCCCGCCTCGAAGCCGTCGGAGGCGGCGAAGACATCGAGTTTTTCCGGGTAGTTGTTCAGCGCCTCCTGCAGAGCGATGCGCACCGCCTCCTCGTCATCGACGACGAGGACCTTGCGACGCATCGGGTCCTTGCTCTCGTCCATGGGGATACCGTGTTCGCGACAGAAGGACTCGAGCTCGGTGATGTTGATACGCAGGTGTCCGCCGGCGGTCCGATAGGCATCGAGCAGCCCCCGCTTGATCCAGTTCTTGATCGTGTTGTAGCTGACGTGACAGAGCCGCGCCGCCTCGAATGTCGTCACCACATCCTTCGCCATAGCGCCCTCCCGGATTGGACCCGTACAATAGAAACACTGCATTTATTATCAACGAAAAAGACATTTTATCTTATAGTAATTATACTGTTTATAAATATTTCTGCAATTGCTTACCAGAGGCATGCGGTGAATACAACAATTATATGAATTCCAACAGGATAGAAGCGTCCCCTCAGGCGGGGCACACGAGGATACGTGCGAAGAAACCATCCCCGGGGCCCGTGCGTGGATCGGTGCGAAGCGCCCCCTCCCGGACGATCCCCGCCGGATCAACGCCGCGCTCCCGCAGGATCGTTGCCACGTCGAGGGGTCGGAAGCCGCGCAACGCCTTTGCCGCCACGAGCACCCCCTCGTTCTCCTCGTCGAGAACGCTGCAGGTGGCGTAGACGAGCCGGCCGCCGGGGCGCACGTGCACGGCGGCGCGCGCGAGGAGTTCGCGCTGGAGTTTCACAAGGCGGTCGAGTTCATCGAGACGCACCAT
>CAYPII010000041.1:2961-17055 GCA_964410765.1 uncultured Myxococcales bacterium
CGGTCGGGGCTACGCCGGAGCGTCCCCGTCCCGCTGCAGGGGGCATCGACGAAGACGCCGTCGTAGCGCGCATCGGGCTTCGCTTCCGCGCCGATCGTCTGGATGCCCTGTGCGCCGGCGCGCTTCGCCCGTCGGCGACACTCGCGCAGCTTCTGGACATCGCGATCAGCCGCGTCGATCCGCCCGCGCCCCTGCATCAGCATCGCCATCGCCAGTGCCTTCCCCCCCGCCCCCGCGCAGCAATCGAGGATGCGCTCGCCGGGCTGCGGTGCGGCGACAATGGCGGCGAGCTGGCTCGCCTCGTCCTGCACCTCGATGCCGCCGTCACGATAGAGGGACAGCTGATCGAGGGCGACGCGCTTCGGCAAAACGATGCCGAAGGGGGAGCGCGTAGTCGGTTTCGCCGCGATCCCTTCGCGACGGAGTGCTGCGAGCGCCGCATCGCGATCGAGCTTCATTGTGTTGACGCGCAGGACGGTCGGCGCCGATTCGTTGAGGGCGAGCGCGAGGTCGCGCGCACCCTCCTCGCCCTCCTGCTCGACCAGCTTCTGAAAGAGCCAGTCGGGGAAGGAGGACCAGGCCGCCATGCCGCCGGGAAAGCGTTTCGGGTCGTCGACCGCATAGCAAGCCGCGTCGGTCGCCTCGCCGGCCTCGCGCGCCGCCGCTTCGAAGGGGGGAGAATCGATTCCCTCGGGACGAAGGGCGAAGAGGAAAGAGAGCGCTCGCTGTCGGTCATTCGGCCGGCGGTGTCCCTGGAGCGCGAGGAAGCCGTCGAGGCGACAGCGCCAACGTGCGACGCCGAAGACGATGTCGCCGATCAGGCGTCGTTCGCGCGCACCGATTGCGCGATGCCGACGCAGGTAATCGGCAAGAATGCGATCGAGCGGCTTCGGTTCGATTGCGAAGGATTGCAGGATGGTCGCGATGTGATCGAACGGCATCATCCGAACGGGTCGCGGAGAACAATGTAGGCGTTGCGCTCGGAGCCGACGGAGAGGATGGCGATCGGGACGCCGACGATCTCCTCCAGGCGCCGCACGTAGTTTTGCGCCGCCGTCGGCAGTTCCTCGAAGGAGCGCACGCCGGAGATATCCTCCTGCCAACCGGGCATCTCCTCATAGATCGGCGTAAGCTTCTCGAAGCGCTCCGCCGACGAGGGAAAGGCATCGATGCGCTTGCCATCCATCTCGTAGCCGGTGCAGATATTCACCGTCTCGAGGCCGGAGAGGACGTCGAGTTTCGTGATCGTGAGCACCGTGACACTCGAGAGGCGCGCCGAATGGCGTGCCAACACGGCGTCGAACCAGCCGCAGCGCCGTGGCCGCCCCGTGGTCGAGCCGAACTCCCGCCCCTGGTCGCGCAGGCGATCGCCGACCGCGTCGAAGAGCTCCGTCGGGAAGGGGCCGTTTCCAACGCGCGTCGTGTAGGCCTTCACGATCCCCAACACCTCGTCGATCGCCTTGGGACCGATGCCGGCACCCGCGCAGGCGCCGCCCGCGACGGTATTCGACGAGGTCACGAAGGGATAGGTCCCGTGATCGATGTCGAGCGCGGTTCCCTGCGCCCCCTCCAGGAGGATGCGCTTCCCCTCCGCGATCTGCTCATGGAGGAGCTCCTCGGCGTCGGTGATGTGCAAGGCGAGACGCTGCGACCACTCGGCGGCCGGCGTCATCAGCTCCTCCACCGTCATCGGCGTGCCGCCGAGCATCTCGATCTGCCGGTTCTTGAGCGGCAGCACCGCCTCGAGGCGACGGCGGAATGTGTCGATGTCGACGAGGTCGCCCATGCGCAGGCCGATGCGCGCAACCTTGTCGGCATAGGCAGGGCCGATGCCGCGCCCGGTCGTCCCGATCGCCCCCTTTCCCTTCGCCTCCTCGTTGAGTTGGTCGATGAGGCGATGGTAGGGGAGCACCATGTGCGCGTTGCCGCTGATGGCCAGGCGCTTGGGATCATTGAGGTAGCCCTGTTGGTGCAGGCCGTCAATCTCGTCGATGAGCGTCTTCGGATCGACGACGACGCCGTTGCCGATGATGCAGAGGCACTGCTCGTGCAGGATGCCGGAGGGGACGAGGTGGAGGATCGTCTTCTCATCGCCGATCACGACGGTGTGGCCGGCGTTCGCCCCGCCCTGAAAGCGGACGACGACGTCGATCGAGGGGGTGAGCAGATCGATGATCTTCCCCTTCCCCTCATCCCCCCACTGCATGCCGATGACGACGAGATTGGACATGACCGCCTCATATTCGTAACACGTGACAACGTGACACGTGACCCGCAAACCGTAAAACGCGATCCGTCGTTCGCTTTCCGTTCTGCAGAACGGTGTTCGTGTCACGTCGTTACGTGTTACGTGTCACGTCGTTACGTGTCACGAGTTACGCCATCAGTTTTTCCATGATCGCCTTCTGCACGTGCAGGCGGTTCTCCGCCTCGTCGAAGACGCGCGACTGCGGGCCGTCCATCACCGCGTCGGTGATCTCATGCCCCCGATGCGCCGGGAGGCAGTGCAGGACGATGGCGTCCCGCTTCGCGAAGCCCATCAGCTCCTCGTTGACCTGGTAGGGGGTGAAGGCCTTGACCTTCGCCTGCTCCTCCGGCCCCTCCTGCCCCATGCTGATCCACGTGTCGGTGTTGACGACGTCGGCGTCCTTCACCGCCTCGCGCGCATCGCGCATGAGCTTCACGTTCGCGTGCCCGCCGCGCTTGATCTTATCGAGAATCATCGCCGGCGGATCGTAGCCCTCGGGGCAACCGAGCCGCAGCTCGAAGCCGAGAACGATCGCCGCGTTGATCCAGCTGTTGGCCATGTTGTTGCCATCGCCGACGTAGGCGACGACCTGGTCACGAATCGAGCCCTTGTTCTCGATCACCGTGAAGATGTCGGTGAGCACCTGACAGGGGTGGACGAGGTCGGTGAGCCCGTTGATGATCGGAATGTTTGAACCCGCCGCCATCCGCTCGATGCGCTCCTGCTCGAAGGTGCGCATCATGATGCCGTCGAGATAGCGCGAGAGCACCCGCGCGGTGTCCTCGTAGGTCTCGCCCCTGCCGAGCTGCGACGCCTTGCTCGTGAGGTTGAGCGCGTGGCCGCCCAGCTGATACATCCCCACCTCGAAGGAGACGCGCGTGCGCGTGGAAGACTTCTCGAAGACCATGCCGAGCGTCTTGCCGCGCAAGGGGTGGTGTTCCTTCCCCTCCTGCTGGCGTTTTTTCAGCCACGCCGCGCGCTCGAAGAGCGCGTCGAACTCGCTCTCCTGAAGATCGAAGAGGGTCAGCAGATTCCGTGCCATGGGGTGCTCCTTATAGGATGTAGCGCGTGAGATCGCGATCCTTCGCGATCTCGGCCAGATGGGTCTCGACGTAGGCCGCGTCGACGCGCACGCGCGCCCCGCCCTGCTCGGGCGCCACGAAGGAGAGCTGTTCGAGCAGCTTCTCCATGATCGTGTGCAGGCGCCGCGCGCCGATATCCTCGAGCTGCGCGTTGACATCCGCGGCCACCGCGCAGAGATCGCGCAAGGCGCCGTCGTCGAAGTCGAGTGCGACGCGCTCGGTCTCCAGCATCGCCTTGTATTGCTTGATGAGTGAGTTGTCGGGCTCGGTGAGGATTCGGAAGAACTCCTCCTTCCCCAGCGAGTCGAGTTCGACCCGGATCGGGAAGCGCCCCTGCAGCTCGGGGATGAGGTCGCTGGGCTTGGAGACATGAAAGGCGCCCGCCGCGATGAAGAGGATGTGGTCGGTCTTGACCGGACCGTATTTGGTAGAGACCGTCGACCCCTCGATGATCGGGAGGATGTCGCGCTGGACCCCTTCACGCGAGACGTCGAGGCCATGGGCGCGGTCGCCGCCACGCGGGCTCGCCACCTTGTCGAGCTCGTCGAGGAAGACGATGCCGTTCTGCTCCACGCGCTCGACGGCGAGCTTCGTCACCGCCTCCATGTCGATGAGCTTTGCGGCCTCCTCATCGGTCAGGACCTCGAGCGCCTCGGGCACCTTCATCTTGCGCGCCTTCTGATTCGGGCCCATCAGCCCCGAGAACATGTCGCGCAAATTCTGGTTCATCTCCTCCAGACTGCTCGCCGCGACGACCTCGATGGAGGGCATCGCCTGGCGCGGCTGGACGTTGACCTCGATCGTGCGCTCGTCGAGCTTGCCGGCGCGCAAAAGGTCGCGCAGCTTCTCGCGCGTGGCGTCGCGCTGCGGCGGTTCGGGCCTCGCTGCTTCCTCCCCCTCCGGTGTGGGAACCGGTTCGGGCGCCACCGGATAGAGCAGATCGAGAAGCCGCTCCTCGGCATGCTCCTGCGCACGCACGCGAACGCGGGCGCTCTCCTCCTCGCGCACCATCGTGACGGCGATCTCGGTGAGCTCGCGGATCATCGACTCGACGTCCTTGCCGACGTAGCCGACCTCGGTGAACTTCGAGGCCTCCACCTTGATGAAGGGGGCCTGCGCGAGCCGGGCCAGGCGGCGGGCGATCTCCGTCTTGCCGACGCCGGTCGGGCCGATCATGATGATGTTCTTCGGGACGATCTCCTCGCGCAGCATCGGATCGACCTGGCGGCGGCGCCAGCGGTTGCGCAGCGCGATGGCGACCGCGCGCTTGGCATTCGCCTGTCCGATGATGAAGCGGTCGAGTTCCGAGACGATCTCGCGGGGGGTAAAATTCGTTTCCGGCATGGGGTGCTATCGTTCCTTCCCGGTGGCGTTCATTTCGCGTTGATCACGTTGATGCGGTCGTTCGTATAGACGCAGATCTCGGAGGCGATGCGCAGCGCCTCCTCGGCGACCCGCGTGGCCTCCATCGTCGTGTGGGCGAGCAGCGCCCGCGCCGCGGCGAGCGCATAGGCCCCGCCCGAGCCAATCGCCGTGACGTCGTCGTCCGGCTCGAGGACATCGCCCGTGCCGGAAATCGTGAATATCTTCTCGCGGTCGGCAACGATCATCATCGCCTCGAGCTTGCGCAGGATGCGATCGGTGCGCCAGTCCTTGGCGAGCTCCACCGCAGCGCGCGTGAGATTTCCGCGGTGCTCCTCGAGCTTTCCCTCGAAGCGCTCGAAGAGGGTGAAGGCGTCGGCGCTGGCGCCGGCGAAGCCCGCCACGACCTGGCCGTCGCGCATCGTGCGAATCTTCTTCGCGCCGCGCTTGATGACCATGTTGCCGAGGCTCACCTGACCGTCGCCGCCCATGGCGACCGCACCATCGCGTCGAACGCAGACTATCGTCGTGGCCTGAAACATGCGTCTCTCCGGGATAAATGGCGAACGAGGGATATACTCACATCAGGAGGGCACTTCAACACCCTTTTTTGGAAACAGGGAACGGGGAACAGGGAACAGGGAACAGGGAACCGGGTGCGGAGATCGGCAAAAACGGCCTGTTTCCCTCTCCCGAATGACGAATTTCGGATCACGGGTCACGCTTTGGGATGCGCCTCGTCGTAGGCCCGCATCAGGTTCTCGATGCCGACGTGGGTATACTTCTGCGTCGTCGAGAGCGAGGCGTGGCCGAGCAGCTCCTGAATGCCGCGCATGTCCGCCCCCGCGCCGATGAGGTGCGTGGCGAAGGTATGGCGCAGCATATGCGGGGTCACTCGCTTCTGCAGTCCGCACTTTTTGATATACTTGTTGAGCATCCGCTCGATGGAGCGCGCGGTCAGCCGTCCGCCATGGCGGTTGACGAAGAGCGCCCGCATCTCGGCGTCGGGGACCAGCGCCTGGCGTCGTTCCAGGTAGGCGGCGATAGCGGTGCGCGCCTTCTCGCCGATCGGGACGATCCGCTCCTTGCGCCCCTTTCCGATCACCCGCACCGTCTTCCCCGCCAGATCGAGAGCATCGATGTCGAGCGAGACGAGCTCGCCAACACGCAGGCCGGAGGCATAGAGCAGCTCCATGATCGCCCGGTCGCGGCAGGCCAGGACATCCTCCCCCGTCGGGGCATCGAGGAGGGCATAGACCTCGTCGACCGTCAAAAAGCGCGGGACGCGCTTCGGGATCTTGGGGGTGGCGACCTCCTTGGCCGGATTGGAGGCAACGAGTTCGCGCCGGAGGCAGTACTGGAAGAAGGTCCGCAGCGAAGCGAGCTTCCGGGCGATCGACGAGGGGCTGTGGCTCTCGAACATCCCCCCCAGATACTCCCGAACGGCCGTCGCATCGATCTTTCCGATATGGGTCACCCCATCGTTGGAGATGCCCGGAAAGCGCTTTTCCAGGTGCTGGAAGAACTGGCCGATGTCGACGAGATAGTTCTTATGGGTATGGGGTGATGCGCGGCGCTCATGTCGCAGATAAGTAGAAAAATCATCAATCAGGCTCATGTGTCGATCCCTCCCCCGTCAGTGTGAGCGGGATGATATCGATCGGAGGCGACAAAATCAACCGATTTTCGTCGTATAAGATGACCCGAATGAATTGGCCGAGGAGTGTACGAAGGATCGATGCGATCGCCTGCCGGATAGAAGAAAAACGACTATATTATCTATTATTCAATGAGGTATATCAATACTTCTGAAGCATATTGAACGACAATGACCTGCAACTAATTGATTTATGAAATCGAGATTCGACTTGAAGGATGGGCGGGAAACCCTCTCCGTCCATATATAAATGATGGGAGGACAATGATGATCAGGAGGAGGATGCCGCAGAGAACCCGCGTTGCGGTCGAGGAACGCGTCGGTCCCGGCAGGAGCTGGCAGGCCCCACCATCATGCGAACCGAAGGTGACCCCCTGGGAGAACGCTCCCTCCGCCTCCCCCTCCGCCGGTGCACCGCCCCCGCCTCCACCACCGCCAGTAGCGGGCTCGGGACAGACCTTTGTCTTGTTGTCGTAGACATCCGGAAGGCCGTTGCCATTGACGTCGATCCAGGCGCCCTCAATGGCATCTGGGCAACCGTCGTTGTCCGAATCGTCGTCCCGGGCGTTGGGAACCCCGTCGCAGTCGAGATCGGCGAAGGTCGGAGATGGCGTGCAGTCCTTTCCCCCCTCGATCAGCCGGCGGTCGAAGTCGGCGACGCCGTCGCCGTCGAAATCACCCGTCGCTTCGATGTAGTCGGAGAGCCCATCCCCGTCTGTATCCTCGACCGAAGGATCGCTCTCCTCCGGATCGACCCAGCCGTTGCCGTTGGCGTCCTCCTCGCCATCGATGAGACCATCGCCGTCGGAGTCGGGATTGGTCGGGTCGAGCTGGTCCGGCTTCTTGTAGTTCGTCCCTGCCGGCATCAGGCCATGGCAGCCGTCGACCTCGTCGGGCTGGATGCGCCCACTCTCCACGCCGTCGGAGAGGCCGTCGCCATCGCTGTCGCAGACGTTTACCCCCGTCCCCGCGCGGCGCTCGTCGCCGTCGGGGAGACCGTCATGATCGGAATCCCCCTCGAGCGGATCGGATTCGTTCGGCCCGATGATGCCGTCGTCGTCACGGTCCCCCTCCTCACCGTCGAGGATCCCGTCACCGTCGGAATCGGGGAGACGCGGGTCGAGCTCGCGCCAGACGATCGTCCCCTCCTCCCCCGGCTTCTCCTCCCCCGTCTCGGCGGCATCGCGTCGGCCGTTGATATTCACGTCCTCCTCGCCGTCGATCACGCCGTCGTCGTCGGTATCGCCCTTGGTCGGATCGGTGAGCGTCTCCGGATCGCCGTCGTAGAAGATCGCCACGTTGCCGAGCTCCGCCGGCTCGCTCTCGTCGTAGGGAATCGCCGCATCGAATTCGGTCACGCCGTTGTCCGCCAACAGCACACGACAGCGCTCGGTGAGCGCCGCCTTCGGGCGAGCAGGCATACGCCGCAGCAGCGCCTGCACGTCGGAGCGGGTCACCCCCAGCTCGACGCCGTCCGGAATACAGTCGCCGTCGGAATCGGGATTGGTCGGATCGAGGCGGTCGAGCGCCTCGATGTCGATCACCTCGTCCGCGAGGACCTCCTCGACGCGCCCCATGTACAGCCGTTCCTCACCGTCGGTGAGGCCATCGCCATCGGTGTCGGGATTCTGCGGATCGGTCTCCCCCGCGAAGAGATCGAGCACGCCGTCGCCATCGAAGTCCTCGTCGACGTCGAGCAGCCCGTCGCAGTCGGCATCGCCCTCGCAGGCGCTCCCCGCCGCGGAGGCCACCCCTTCCGGCAGCAGCTGCGCGGCGCTCGGGACGACGAGCAGGAAGAGGAGGGGCAGGAGGACCGCACGGACCCCCCTCCGAAGATGGCTCCTGAAATGGGACATCGGCATGCCCCCCTTTTCGGCATGGCGATCAAAAGGTTGCGCCCTTTCTGCCCCCACACCGGCTGCTGAGCCAGGCGCGCTGCAGCACAGCGCTGACGCGCTGTTCCTTGAAAGAACGCAACTTTTCCGGCTCTCTGCCGACGATGAGTCGAGGGAACCCCAGATGAGTCATCCGACCGACAGATGCGCCGCGGTCCCACCGGAGCAACGCGCTGCCTGTGAGGACGCCGTGCGGCGCTGCTCCACCATCCCGGATGCGAAGCGGAGCGACTGCGAGACGGTCGTCGTCCGCGACTGCCTCACCCCCGCCGCCGACGGGAAGTATCATGTCACCTGCTACGTGGAGGGATCGCAGCGCGACTTCGTCCTCTCCAGCCCCTCCTCCTGCTCCCGGAGCACCGCCCGCTTCTTCAAGCGCTCCTGGCAGATCAGCGCCGCCCCGCCGGGCGCCACACCGCCTCCTCCCCCCCCGGCCGGCACGACGACGACAACGGGATCGACGGCCGCGCCGACGCGCACCCCGCACCCCCTCGACGACACCTGCGACCGCTACGCGGATGCTGCGAAGGCGGCCTGCCTCGCGGTGATCGACCGCTGCGGCGACGGCCCCTATCCGATCGATGTCCCCTACGGAACCGGGACGATTCCGGTGCGCAGCGCGCGCACCTGCGAGCGCATCGCTCGGCGCGTCGGGCGCCGGACACAGAGCGCAACCGACACGACGTCGAGCCCCGCAACCCCGCCGGCGATCGCCGCGGCCCCCTCCTTCACGACGAACGAAACGACGAGCCTCGCCGCCCCCTTCGACCAGGTCGGCTTCCGCCCGCGCATCAGCACCGAGGAGGTCGAGGAGGAGCTCGTCCTGCACCTGCGCACCGCGGAGGGGGTCGGTCACATTCCCCTCTCCATCCACTACACGCTGACGAAGGAGAGCGAGACACGGTATCGCCTGACCTATCGGATCACCGACGGCGCGTCGCGTACCTTCGCCTCACAGCAGACCGTCGCGCTGCGCGTCTCGGGACAGGCGCTCGAGGAACCGCTGGCATTTGGCGTGACGTTGGGAACGGCGAATGCGGTGGGGACGGTGCAGTCGATCGCGATCGTGCAGTGGAGCGCGCCGCGGAGCTAGTCCTCCGACGACTCCCCCTTCTTGCGAAACCCACATCCCTTCTGCGGACAGCTGATCGTCGTGACGCCGGTGCGCTTCGAGACGCGCTCGACGAGGATCGGAAAGCCGCAGGTCGGGCAGGGCCCCTCCACCGGCTTATCCCAAGTAGCGTACTTGCAGGTCGGGTAGCGGTTACAGCCGTAGAAGGGCTTCCCGCGGCGGGTCTGCTTCTGGACGAGCTCCCCCTCGCTGCACTCCGGGCACTTCACGCCGGTAGAGATGGAGCGTGTCGCCTTGCACTCCGGATAGCGCGAACAGGCGAGGAACTCGCCGTAGCGCCCGCGCCGCACGACCATGGGGCTGCCGCAGGCATCACAGACCTCGTCGGTCTGCGGCGCCTCCTGCACGACGATCGCCCCCTCCTCGTTGCGCGTGAACTCCTTCGTGTTGCGGCACTCCGGATAGCCGGAGCAGGCGAGGAACTCGCCGTGGCGCCCCCACTTGATCACCATCTTCTGGCCACACTTCTCGCAGACGATGTCGGTCTCGATCGTCTGGCGCTTGACGTCGCGCATCTGCTTCTTCGCCTTCGCGAGCGTCTCCTCGAAGGGACCGTAGAAGGCCGCCAACGTCTCGACCCAGCCGCGCCGCCCCTCCTCGATCTCGTCGAGCTCCTGCTCCATCTGCGCGGTGAAGCCGACATCGAGAATGCGCGGAAAGTTCTTCACGAGGAGTCCGGTGACGAGGCGCCCGAGCTCCGAGGGGTGGAAGCGCTTCTCCACCTTCTGCACGTACCCCTTGTCCTGGATCGTGCTCATGATCGAGGCGTAGGTCGACGGACGGCCGATCCCCTTCTCCTCGAGCTCCTTGACGAGCGACGCCTCGGTGAAGCGCGGCGGCGGCTGCGTGAAGTGCTGATTCGGTTCCAGTTCGCGCAGCGCGAGCCGCTCGCCCTCGGCGAGATCGGGGAGACTGGGATTCTCCTCCTCGTCGGCACCCGCCTCGTCGTCGGTCCCCTCCATATAGACGGCGATGAACCCGGGAAAGCGCATGACCTGCCCGGTCGCGCGGAAGCGAAAGCGCCCCGCCTCGATGTCGAACGCGGTCTGATCGAAGAGCGCGGGCGTCATCTGCGAAGCGACGAAGCGCTGCCAGATGAGTTCATAGAGGCGGAAGGCATCGCGCGGCAGGTACTCCTTCACGCGCTCCGGCGGATAGGCCATGTTCGTGGGGCGAATCGCCTCGTGCGCCTCCTGCGCCCCCTTCTTGCTCTTGTAGGTGTTCGGCTTCGACGGCAGCGATTCGGCGCCGTAGCGGTCGCGGATTACCTCGCGCACGGCATCGATCGCCACATCGGCGACGCGCGTGGAGTCGGTGCGCATGTAGGTGATCAGGCCCACCGCCCCCTCATCGCCGATCTCCACGCCCTCGTAGAGCATCTGCGCGAGCCCCATCGTGCGCTTCGCCGCGAAGCCCAGCTTGCGCGCCGCTTCCTGCTGCAGCTTCGAGGTGATGAAGGGGGGCGCGGGATGGCGGCGGCGCTCCTTGCGCTCGATCGCGGCCAGCGTAAAGCTCTGCTCTTTGAGCTCCTCGACGATGTCGGTGGCCGCCCTCTCGTCGCCGATCGCGACATCCTTCCCGTCGATCTTGGCGAGTTTCGCGTCGAAGATGGGGGGCTTGGATCCCTCCAGGTGCGCGACGATCGACCAGTACTCCTTCGACTCGAAGGCCTCGATCTCGTCCTCGCGCTCGCAGACGATCCGCACAGCGACCGACTGCACGCGCCCGGCGGAGAGGCCACGGCGAACCTTGTCCCACAGCAGGGGGCTGAGCTTGTAGCCGACGAGGCGATCGAGGACGCGGCGCGCCTGCTGCGCCTCGAAGAGGTGGCGGTCGAGGTCGCCCGGATGGGCGATCGCCTCCTGTACCGCTCCCTTCGTGATCTCGTTGAACTTCGCGCGGTGGACGGCCGGGCCCGCATCCTTCCCCTTGCCGCGCTTCGTCCCCTTGCGAATGCGCTCGGCGATATGCCAGGCGATCGCCTCCCCCTCGCGGTCGGGGTCGGGAGCCAGGTAGACGGCGTCGGCCTTGCGGGCCGCATCGGTGATCTGCTTGAGGACCTTCGACTTGCCGCGGATGACGACGTACTTGGGTTCGAAGTCGTGCTCGATGTCGACGCCGAGCTCGCGGACGGGGAGATCGATGACGTGCCCCACCGACGCCATCACGGAAAAGCCGGACCCGAGGTATTTCTTGATTGTCTTGGCCTTGGCCGGCGATTCGACGATGACGAGTGACGTGCCCATCACACTCCCTTCCGGCGGTAGCGCGCCCCCGGGAGCTCGTCGACGGCGCCGACGAGCACGAGACGGGTGATCTCCGCCAGGGCCGCGCCCGCCTCCTGTCCGGTTGTCTGCACGAGCGCGTCGACGGAGATCGCTCCGCGCGCGGGGATGGCGCGCAAAAGCGGGGAGTCCTTACCCATATCGTCCGTGAAATGTCCAAGTCTTTTTTCCCATCCGCCCGCCGGCAGGGCGCGGGAGAGCATCTCCACAACCTCCTGGGCCCCCTCGACGAGCGCCGCACCATCGCGGATGAGTGCGTTCGTCCCGCGGCTCGCGGCCGACCCGCCCGGGCCGGGGACCGCGAAGACCTCGCGTCCCTGTTCGAGCGCACATCGCGCTGTGATGAGACTCCCGCTGCGCTCCGCCGCCTGTGCGACGATCACCGCATGCGCCATGCCGCTGATGATGCGATTGCGCTGCGGGAAGTGCGCCGGAAAGGGTGCGGTGCCGGGCGGAAACTCCGAGAGGAGTACCCCCGCGTTGTGGATTGCATCGGCGAGTCTGCGATGGCCGGGGGGATAAGCGATGTCGACGCCGCAGCCGAGGACGGCGATCGTCTCCCCCGCGCCGGCGAGCGCCCCGCGGTGCGCCGCCCCGTCGATGCCATAGGCCATGCCACTGGCGACGACGATGCCGCGCTCGGCCAACCCCTGCGCGATCGCGGAGGCGACCGTACGCGCCCACCCCTCCGCGCGCCGCGCGCCGACGAGGGCGACGATGGGAGCCGCGAGCGCCTCGAGCGAAGCGCCGCGCGCGTAGAGGAGGGCGGGCGGATCGGCGATCATGCGCAGCAGCGCCGGATAGCGCGGATCGTCACGCGCGATCGCCTGCACCCCGCTACGCGTGAGTTCGGACTGCGTCGCCTCGCCGATCGCGACTGGATCGATGCGGCGAAAGCGCGCCCACTCCGCCTCCCGCCGCCCGAAGAGCGAACGCCAGCGGTCGCGGTCTCCGGCGAAGAGTGCGTGCGCCGAACCGGCGACCGCGAGCAGGTGCTCACTCAGGCGCGGATTGCGGAAGAGGATGCGGTTGAGGGCGAGCGTACAAAAGAGCTCGTGCCGGTCGGACATGTTCCACCTCCCTGTCGACCTGGCACGAGCGGGATACGGCGCAAACGTATTGTCGTCAGGAGCCGAATTCCTCCTCCGTCGAGGACGAGGGGGTCGTCGGGGCGCTCGGCGCAGGCGGTGTTCCCCCTTCGTCGACGCGCTCCTTGAGCTCCTTGCCCACCTTGAAGAAGGGGAGGCGCTTGGGCTTCACCTGGATCGATTCGCCGGTGCGCGGGTTGCGCCCGGTGTAGGACCCATAGTGCTTGACCGTAAAGCTCCCGATCCCCCGGATCTCGATGCGGTCCCCCCGGACCATCGCATCGACCATCGAATCGAAGATGAGGTTGACCACATCCTCGGCCTTCTTCTTTGTAATATTTGACTTTTCCGCGACGTGTTCGATCAGCTCCGATTTATTCATGACCCACCTCTATGTAATTGGCGGATATCACTAGAAAAATTAACAATACCCGGCGTAGGTGTCAAGCGGCATTTTGCGGGGAAAACGACTTAACCACCTGCTTCGATTAGGGGTTTTCGGTTTCGCCCCCCGCCGGCGGCAATCGCCAGCAGGTTGCGATCACGCGGGGAGGGATAGGCCCAGGCCCGTTCGAAACGGTCATGGGAAACGGGCAGGTCGGGAGATGGCGGCAGACCGGGATCGTGGAGGGTGACCCCCTCCTCCCCCACCGCCGTCACGACGACAAAGTGGCCGCTGTAGCCCTCCCGCCCATGCAGGAGCGCGGCGTTGAGGTTGACGATGACGACCGCACCGGCGCCGAGGAAATGCCGGATGTCCTCGATCGTCGGAACGCGCACCTCGAGCGGCGCGATCGCCGCAAAGCGGCGGGCGCTCGAGAGCTCTCGCCCGATAATATCGCTCTGGGCGATCTGCGCCCGCCCCACCTCCTCGCCGAAGCGCTCGACGAGGTAGTCGCCCCCGCGGTCGGCGAAGGCGCGGTAGTCGAATTCCTCGACGAGGGTGAGCGTGAGCCCCTGCTCGATCATCCAGAGCATCGCGGCGGTCGGCCAGGTCCACTTCCCCGGCTGCTTCTCGGAGATGCGGTCGAGCTCGTCGTAGGAGAACTCGCGGTCGGGGAGCACGACGGCCAGCGCCATCATCAGTGCCGCCTGCCAGCAGTGCGTCCCGTCACCGGTGTTGGGGTAGAAGGGAATCTTCATGTGGGCCTTCTTCACAAAGGTGATCGGCTGGTGGGCCCGGCGCGATTCGAACGCGCGGCCCTCTGCTTACCCCGACGACCGCGCGATTTTTCGCGCAGCGAAAAATTGTCTGCGGCGTCGCGGGCCCGCGACACGGCCGGAAAAAAGGGTTCTTCCGAATTTCTTGTGGAAGTTCGTCATGGGCAGAGCTCCAACTTTCCGC
>CAYPII010000042.1:0-9456 GCA_964410765.1 uncultured Myxococcales bacterium
CTTGCGAATTCACGGGATGTTGCCAATCCCTCCAAAGGCACGTGAATGGTTACGATTCGGTTACGTGTTACGTGTACGAAACAAGCGAATGCACGGGTGCGACGATCTTCTCGCGGCCGCCGAGAAAGGCCAGCTCGACGACGAAGGCGCACTCGACGACCTCGCCTCCCTGCCCTTCGATCAGCTGGCAGGTCGCCTCCGCCGTTCCGCCGGTCGCAAGGAGATCGTCGATGACGAGCACACGCTGTCCCTGCGTGACGGCGTCGGTGTGCATCTCTATCGTCGCCGATCCGTATTCGAGGTCGTAGGAGATATCGACCGTCTTATAGGGGAGCTTTCCCTTCTTGCGCACCGGCACGAACGACACCTTGAGCTGGTGCGCGAGCGGCGTTCCAAAGAGAAAGCCGCGCGACTCGATGCCGACGATCGCGTCGATCCCCCGCTCCCCGTAGCGTTCGACGAAGGAGCGGACGACGGCGTCGAAGGCCTCGTGATTCTGCAACAGCGGCGTGATGTCCTTGAAGATGATCCCCGGCTTCGGAAAATCCGGAATATCGCGGATGTGTTTTCGCAGCTGGCTCTCCATGCGCCCTCCTCTGTAATCCTTGTAAGACGGTACTTTGCGGCCTATCCCTTTCGTTCGGGCAGGAAAAATAGGGGATTGCGGGCGGTTTGTCCATGTCGAATTTCGAAGTGCAGATGCGATCCGCTCGCCCGTCCGGTGCGCCCGACCGTCCCGATGGTCTGTCCCTTCTTGACGATCTGCCCCTTGCGCACCTTGTTGCGATGGTTGTGCGCGTACGCGGTGAAGAAGTCGTCCTTGTGACGCAGCAGGATGATGTTGCCATAACCGCGCATCTTCCCGGCGAAGGCGACGCGCCCCGCGTCGGAGGCGCGGATCGGCGTCCCCGTGCGAGCGCCGATATCGATGCCGTCGTGCCGCCGCCCGTTACGCATCCCGAAAGGCGAGGTCAGCCGCCCATCGACCGGCCAGATGAAGCGCCCACGGAAGGTGCGTATCTGCTGTCGTCCCCGCGACCGCCCACGCCGCGTTCCACCGCTGCGCTGCGCGGTCGTCCCCGCCTCCCCGAAGGGAAGCTTCTTGAAGCCAGCCGCATTCGCCTTCGGCGGGATATAGAGCTGCATCCCCGCCTTCACGTCGCCCGGCTCGAGGATGTTGTTGTATTCCGCGAGCTGCTGCACATCGACGCGATAGACCTTCGCGATGCGCCAGACCGATTCGCCCGTCCGCACGCGGTGATAGCGGCCGCGCTTGTCGAACGAGGTCGCACATCCGCTCGCCATGACTGCCACGAGGACAATCAACGCTGCGCGAGACACGAGACGCGTGACCAGAGACTCACCCACCGTTCCACCCCTCCTGACCCACGAGCTTCACGAACCGACAGGCGGTCAGCGACCGCTTCGTCAGGCGGTCCCCCTCGCGCCGGATGATCTCCAGATGCTGCAGTTCCGTATCACCCACCGGGATAACCAGACACCCCCCATCGGCGAGCTGCTCGGTGAGCGAGAGCGGGACGCGCGGACCGCCGGCGGTGACGATGATCCCGTCGAAGGGCGCCTCCTCCGGCCAGCCGAGCGTCCCGTCGCCCACGCGCAGCCGCACGTTCTCGTAGCGCGCCCGGTAGAGCGCGCGCCGCGCGCGGTGTGAGAGCCCCGCGTACCGCTCGATCGTATAGACCTCGCGCGCGAGCTCGGCGAGGATCGCCGCCTGGTAACCCGATCCCGTGCCGATCTCCAGGACGCGCTCATCGCCCGCGAGCTGCAGCGCTTCGGTCATCATCGCAACGATCAGCGGCTGGGAGATCGTCTGCCCCTCGCCGATCGGCAGGGGGCGGTCCTCATAGGCCTGCGACTCCATCCCCGGGCCGACGAAGAGGTGTCGCGGCACGCGCTCCATCGCGGCCAACACGCGCGGATCGCGCACACCGCCGGAAACGATCTGCTCGCGCACCATGCGCCGCCGCGCCACCTCATAGGGATCGCGCTGGCGATGGCCGTAGGCCTCGCGATAGGTCATCCGCCGTCCGTTCGTACCGTTCATGCGGATCCACCCTTCGGCAGGCGCCAGCGCCGGATGCGCCGCAGCGTCGCGCGGTCGGTCAGATCGACCCGCAGCGGGGTGATTGAAATCCGGCTCGCGCCGATCGCGTTGCAGTCGGAATCGTGAACGTCCTCGAAGATCGTGTCGTCGCCGCCGATCCAATAGTACTTGCGTCCGCGCGGATCGACCTTCTCGACGATGATGTTGCCGTAGTCGCGCTTTCCCTGAATCGTACAGGCGTATCCCGCGACGCGGGAGGCCGGGAGGTCGGGGACGTTGACGTTGAGGATCACGCCGCGCGGCAGCCCCTCGCGCAACACGCGCTGCGACAGGCGCGCCGCGAAGTCGCCGGCGACCGGAAAGTGCCCGGCACCTCGCAGCACGAGCGAGATCGCAATCGCCGGGATGCCCAGAATCCCCCCCTCGACCGCCGCCGAGACGGTGCCGGAGTAGTGCACGTCGTCGCCCAAATTGCCGCCGTGGTTGATGCCGGAGACGATCAGGTCGGGGCGCGCCTTGAGGATCTCGTGGATGCCGAGCATCACGCAGTCGGTCGGGGTCCCGTCTACGGCGTAGCGATCACGCTCCACGCGATCGACGCGCAGCGGGCGGTGGAGCGTGATGGAATGGCTCGCCGCACTCCGCTCGCGGTTGGGGGCGACCACGACGACGCGGCCTTGCGGCGCGAGCGCTCGGGCGAGTACCCGAATACCGCGCGCCTCCACCCCATCGTCGTTCGAGACGAGAATGAGCGGACGCCTCCCCCCTTCCCCCTGCCGCCTTCGCGTCACACCGCCTCCCGCGCCCCACCGCAGAAACAGAAAAAGATGAGTATTTATGCATAGTTAAGATATATCCCCGGCGCTGTCAAGCGCAAAGCGCGCGCCGGCCGCGCTTCGCGCGGACACCCCCGCCCCGCCGCTTGCTTTTTCCCACGCCACGAGTTATGCGCTCCCGCCATGAGCGATGCCTACAAAGAGGCCGGCGTCGATATCGATGCGGGCAACCGGTTCATCCAACGGATCAAGCCGTTGATCGAGTCGACAAAACGCCGCGGCGTCATCGACGAGCTCGGCGGCTTCGGCGGACTCTTCGCCCTGGACACCGACGAGCTGAAGGAGCCAGTGCTCGTCGCCGGCACGGACGGCGTGGGGACGAAGCTGCTCATCGCCCGCGAGATGAACCGCCTGGACACGATCGGGATCGACCTCGTCGCAATGTGCGTCAACGACATCGCCTGTTCGGGGGCGCGCCCCCTCTTCTTTCTCGATTACCTGGCGACCGGCCGGCTCGATCCGGAGGAGCACGTCGCCCTCGTCGAGGGGATCGCCGCCGGCTGCCGCGAGGCGAAGGTCGCGCTCATCGGCGGGGAGACCGCCGAGATGCCCGACGTCTACGCGGAAGGGGATTTCGATTTGGCCGGCTTCGCCGTCGGCGTGGTCGACCGCAAGCGCATCATCGACGGGAGCGACATCGGCATCGGCAATGCGATCATCGGCATCGACTCCACCGGCGTCCACAGCAACGGCTTTTCGCTCGTCCGCCGCATTGTGCGCGAGCGGTCGCTCGATCTCACAGAAACGTATGATGGGCTCGAACGGCCCTTGGGCGAGCTGCTCCTCGAACCGACGCGCATCTACAGCCCGCTGGTGGAACAGCTCGGTCGCACCTTCGCGCTGAAGGGAATCGCTCACATCACCGGCGGCGGCCTGCTCGAAAACCTCCCGCGCATCCTGCCGGCCGGCGTCCAGGCCCGCCTGGATCGAGCCACCTGGCAGATCCCCCCGCTCTTCCGCTTCCTGCAGCAGCAGGGGGGAATCGATGACGAGGAGATGCTGCGCGTCTTCAACTGCGGCATCGGCCTCGTCTTCGCCGTCGCGGCCGACGCCGCGGAGGAGATCGTCGCCGCGATCGCCGGGAGCGGCATCGGTGCACGCATCCTCGGCACGACGAGAGCACGCGAGGCGGGCGCCCCGGCGCTCGTCTGCGCCTGACGCCCCGCGTCCGTTGAATCGGCCGACTTTTTCTTGCGTCGTCATCACGGTTCAGTAATATGCGCGATCCTATGCGGGGGAAAACCATTACCATCGGCGTTCTGGCGTCCGGCAGCGGGACGAACCTGCAGGCGATCATCGATGCCGCCGCGGCGAAGCGGCTCAACGCGACGGTCGCCATCGTCGTCAGCGACACGCCCGGCGCGCGCGCGCTGGAGCGCGCCGATCAGGCCGGCATCCCGGCGCGCCTCTTCGAGCGCGCCACCTTCGACTCCCGCCGCGCCTTCGAGGAGGCCATCGTCGCCGCGCTGCACGAACGCGGCGTGGAGCTCGTCTGCCTGGCGGGATACATGCGCATTGTGGGCCGGACGATGCTGGAGGCCTTTCCGAACCGCATCATCAACATCCATCCGGCGCTCCTCCCCGCCTTTCCCGGGTTGACCGCGCAGCGCCAGGCCTTCGACTACGGCGTGAAGATCGCCGGCTGCACCGCCCACTTCGTCGACGGGCAGGTCGATCACGGGCCGATCATCTCACAGCGCGCCGTGCCGGTGGAGGAGGACGACACGCCGGAGTCGCTCCAGCAGCGCATTCTGGCCGCGGAGCACCAACTCTACCCGGAGGCGATCCAGCTCATCGCCGAGGGACGAATAGCGATCGAGGGACGACGGGTTCACATTCACTGAGGGGAAGGGAGATGCCCATGAGGAGAACGATCACAGCAGCGGTGGCGGCGTTGACGATGGCCTGTTCGGTCGCCGCACACGCCGAGAACTCGGCCGGCAATTTCACGGTGGGGCTCGGCCCGGTGGGGAACATCTACATCGTCGATTCCGATCCGCAGCTCGATCCGGGCATCGGCGGCTACGTCTACTTCGACTACCGCTGGTCGCCGCAGTTCTCCACGCAGTTCGGCGTCCTGGTCACCACGCAGGACGGCACCGGAATCTCGGACGGGGACAACGGCATCGAGTTTCTCGGCATTCCGACCTTCGACCTGAAGTTCTACATCCTCTCCACCCCCTCGCGCTGGGACCCCTACGGCCTGATCGGCATGGGCGTCTACGCGATCACTCAGGGCTCGGCGAAGAACGGGACACCTGCGGTCGGCATCGGTGCGAACCTGGGGCTCGGCACCGACTTCTACATCACCGAGCGCTTCTCCGTCGGCCTGGCCGCGGTCTTTCGCTCCATCGGGCTCATCACCTCGACGAGCGGCAACAACAACGGCACCGCCCTCTTCCCCTTCTCGATGATGGGGAACGTCGCGTATCATTTTTAGGGGCTCTTCGGAGGCACAAAAACCCGGCATCAGACGATGCCGGGTTTTCTTTGTGCCCTCTGTTGCACCTACTTCTGTCGCATGATCGGACGACCGTACGGCGCCGTGCTGCTGTCGCGCGAGCTCCCCAGCCCCTCGATCTCGTAGTCGAAGAGGACGGAGGGCATCTGCCCAGCGACCTCGATCAGGCGCTGCGTCTCGAGAAGGTGGAACTTCTCGCCATAGACGTAGGATCCGGCGAAGGCGTCGACCGACTCCAGATCGGCGTTCGCATACTGCCGGAGGACCTCGGTCATCATCGCATCGACCGCGGTGAGCATCCGATCACCCTCGAAGCGAACCGACCATTCCCCCTTCGCCTCGTCGTAGACGAGCGCCCCCTGCTCGCGCAGGAAGCCGACCTGGATCGCCGCCAGCTTCGAATACGGGCCGCCTTCGAGCTTCGTCCCACCGCTGGTGCGGACAGCGCGCAGGACCATGCGCATCGCCCACCCCATGTCGTAGAGGATATGATGGCGATATTCCGCCTCCGCCTCGGCAAGCTGGGTGTCGGTAAGCTGCCCGGCGTCGTGCTTCGCACGCGCCTCGCGAAGCAGCTCGCCGGCGAGGAAGAGCGACCCGGTCTGCGCCTTGAGCTCCTCCATCGTCCCGCGCCACCGGCCAAGGTTGGCATCATAGGTGGAGTCGCTCCCGGGCTTCGGCTTACCGATTTGCGGGCCGAAGTTGTGAGCGATCTCGTGCAGGATCACCGACTTGAGGCCCACGCCCCCCTGCGTCGTGAACTCGGCATGATGCTGCTGAGCGAAGAGCGGACGGATGTAGCGCTGCATGATCTTCTCGCTGTAGGCACGGTCCGTCTTGTTCACATAGATCATGATCCGGCGTGAACAGGGCTCGAGTTCGCCATCCTCGCCGCACCAGTTCGGCAGCGTCTGACCGATGTTCGTCCCGTTCGGGCCGCCGACGTCGTCGCCGACCTGAAAAATGACGTCGAAGAACTGCGGCATCGTGAGGGCGACCATCTGCGCCTGGTAGAGCTCCGGGTTACCGACGAGCTCGGCGAAGCGGTTCTCCCACTTCTGCACCTGCGGACGATACTGGTCGGTCATCCGCGAGGCCTCGACGTTGACGAGGCCGAGGTTGAGGTGAAAGCGCGCCTTCTGCTCGCACATGTCGCCGACGTGATCGCCGCCGACCTCATCCGGACCGCCGCGGAAGAAGAAGATCGAGTCCGACACGCCGTGCTCGTGCCAGGTGCGATCGGCTTCGACGTAGGGAAAGGGCTTGTTCGATTCGAGCGCCGCAGCGACCGCCCGCAGGTGCTTCGCGAAGACGACCTCGCGCGGAATCGCCTCGAGGGACTGTGCCGCGCTGCGCAGATACGCCGCCGCCTCGTGCTGCTCCTCGCGAAAAGCCACCGCGAAGGGGACCGGGCGCAGAAAGCCGTTCTCGTCGTAATCGACGATCGAGAAGGGATTGCCGAGCGAGAGATAGCCGCCCTGCGCATCCTCGCAGGAGATCCCCTCGGGATAGATGCCGCTGCCGCGTGGCGCAAGCGAGGGAAGCGCCACACAGAAGGGACTGAGGTCCCCCATGCACCAGGGGTGTCCGTAGCGGCTGATCATCTCCTCGTCCTCGGCACTCCGCGGCTCGGCCAGCAACTCGCCGCTGAAACCGACCTGGCGCTGGTAGAGACGCTTCATCACATCGCCGAAGCGCAGCAACTCGCCCACGCCGTTCTTGTAGGCCTGGATCTGCGCCGGCGTCGCATCGGAGTAGCGTTTGAGCCATGCATCGAGATCGGTCTTCACCGCCTCGCGATAGGTGAGCGTCAGTTCGCGCGTGATGGCCTCACGGCGAAAGCGTTCGACCGCACTCGCGTAGCCCTCGCGAAAGGTAGTGGTGAAGGCCTTCTGTGCGTTGCGCACGGTTACATAGCGCGAAAGGTCGGAGCGCTCCTTCGTGGTGATCTCGCCCGGTTCCATGATGCCGTTGCTGTCGGCATCGTTCCAGACCGGTGCCTGCTCCCCGAACTCCTTGCGCATCAATCGGTTGAAATCATCCTGCGGCAACTGCGGCAGTCCCAGATACCCTCGATCTCCCATGACGATTCCGCTCCTTTCCCGGCCTTCGCCGCGCCCCCGTGAAGTCCGCGTGATTAGGCAATCGCCCGCCCCTTGTCAAACCAAGAGTGGTATCGCAGCTGTGCGAAAAAAGTTGTGTGGAATCCGACAGCGATTCCGCGTTTGACGCCCCGCGGTCGGGAGGTGTATAAATACTACCAGCTTTCGGAGGGATGATGCGCCGCAAACGCCGATACATCGCCTTTTTCGCGCTCACCTGCTGTTGGTTCGGCTGTTCGAAATCTGACTCTTTGCCGGAGCAACGCCGCGCCGAGATGGTGCGCAGCCAGATCGCCGCACGCGGAATCACCGACCGACGCGTGCGCAAGGCGTTCGGTGCGGTGCCGCGCGAACGCTTCGTCCTCCCCCGCTACCGCGATCGCGCCTACGACGACCTGGAGGTCCCCTTCGGACATGGCGAGACGCTCGACCGTCCCTACGAGAGCGCGCTGATGGTCGCGGCGCTCACACTGGCCCCCTCCGATCGCGTCCTGCACATCGGCACCGGAGCCGGCTACGCCCCCGCGATCCTCTCGCAGCTGGCGAAGGAGGTCTACACGATCGAGATCGTCCCGGCGATCGCGCGCGACGCCGAGGCGCGCCTGCGTGCCCTCGGCTACGACAATGTCCACCTGCGCGTTGGCGACGGTTATCTCGGCTGGCCTGAGCACGCCCCCTTCGATGCGATCCTCTTCGCCACGAGCCCTCCGCGCATCCCCGACCCGCTCGTCGAGCAACTCGCGGAGGGAGGCCGCATGCTCCTGCCGCTGGGCGGCAGCGAACGCTTCCAGGAGCTCGTCCTCTTCCGCAAGCAAAACGGAAAAATCACGGAGCACAAGCGCCTCGCCCCCACCACCTTCTCTCCGATGAAGGGCAAGATCGTCGAATAAGTTGAATGATCGGGATGGCACTACGCGTTCGGCGTCGGCGGGGGGTAGGCCCCCTCCTCCCGCTCGCGGCGAAGCCGGTAGACGAAGACGAGGATCTCGGCGACGGCAGCGTAGAGCTCCTCGGGAATCTCGTCGCCGATGTCCAGTTCGATGAGCGTCCAGGCCAGCGGCGGGTCCTCGATGATCGGAACGCTCGTCTCGCGAGCGATCTCGCGGATGGTGTCGGCGAAAAGGCGCTGCCCCTTGGCCACGATGGTGGGCGCCGCCATCTCCGCGTCATCATACGTGATCGCCACGGCCAGGTGCACCGGGTTGGTCACCACGGCATCGGCGGAGCTCACCGCCTGGCGCGTATCGCTCATGGCGAGCTCCTGGTGCAGACGCCGCCGCTCCCCCTTGATGAGCGGGTCGCCCTCGTCCTGCTTGTACTCGCGCTTGACCTCCTCCTTCGTCATCCGCATCTGTTTCTTGTACTCCCAGCGCTGCACCCAGACATCGATGAGGGCAATGATGATGAAGACGATGAAGACCTTGATGAGAAACGAGGCCAGCAGCTTCCCCGCCAGATCGCTCGACTGCTGCGGGTCGGCGCCGACGGTCAGGACGATCTCGCGGATGCTGTCGCTGACCACGAGATAGGCGAGGAGGAAGACGAGCGTGATCTTCGCGACATTCTTGAGCAGCTCGATGAGTGTGCGCGTCTTGAACATGTTCTTGAGGTTTTCGACCGCATTGAGCCGCTTCATCTGCGGCTTCATCGGCTCGCCGGAGAAGACCGGCCCGATCTGCAAAAAACCCACGGCGAGCGCAACGATCACCATCGTGAGGGCAAAGGGGACGACGATCTTCACATAGGTGAAGAAGGTGTGCTGCCCATGCAGGAAGAGCTCTTCGATCGGGAAATCACCCCGGCCGATGAACTCGAAGTTCGTTTTCATCAGGTTTCGGAGTTGGTCGGCGATGTAACCCCGCATGAAGACGATCATGCCGAAGGCGACGATGAGAATGACGATCGTGTTCATGTCGCGTGACTTCGCGACCTGCCCCTTCTTGCGCGCGTCGCGCAATCGCTTTGGGGTCGCCTCCTCGGTCTTCTCCTGGC
>CAYPII010000042.1:9466-16821 GCA_964410765.1 uncultured Myxococcales bacterium
GATGATTCGTACATGGTTCTCCCCCTGCCGACTGCGCGAGGACTCTAGCATGATCGTCGCGGCGCGGCAACACGAGCGAGCCGCGCACCTCACCGCTTCGCGCTTCTTGCCATAGCGACGAAATCACGCTATTTTGAGGACATGCCCGAACAGCGCGGACAGACCCAGGTCGGCCAGTACTACCTGATGGAGAAGATCGCCCAGGGGGGCATGGCCGAGATATTCAAGGGGCTCTCCTACGACGTCCACGGCATCAAGAAGACCGTCTGCATCAAGAAGATCCTCCCGCACCTGGCCGCGGACCCCGAGTTCATCACATCGCTCATCGACGAGGCGAAGCTCGCCGTCAAGCTCGTTCACGGCAACATCGCGCAGACCTTCGACCTGGGCAAGGTGGGAGACGACTACTTCATGGTCATGGAGTTCGTCGACGGCCGCTCGCTCTCGCAGATCGCCAAGCGCGCGCGCGCGAAGGGCCAGCGCATCCCACTGGACGCGCTGCTCTACTTCGTCGCGGAGATCCTGAGCGGGCTGGACTACATGCACCGCCGCGCCGACGAACACGGTGAGCCGTTACACATCGTCCATCGCGACATCAGCCCGCAGAACATCATGGTCTCCTACTCGGGGACGGTGAAGATCATCGACTTCGGCATCGCGAAGGCGGTGGTCAAGGTGGGCTCGACCGACTCCGGCATCCTCAAGGGGAAGTTCGCCTACATGTCGCCGGAGCAGGCCCACGGCGAATCGATCGACCACCGCTCCGACCTCTTCTCGCTGGGCATCATCCTCCACGAGATGCTGACCGGGCGCCGCCTCTTCAAGGCGGAGGACAGCCGGCAGACGATCCGCAACGTCCGCCGGGCCAAGGTGGATCCCCCCTCCGCCTACCGCGGCGACCTCCCGGAGGAGCTCGACCGGATCGCGCTTCGCGCGCTGGCGAAGGACCGCCGCAAGCGCTACCCCTTCGCCAGCGAGATGCGCGACGACTGCATCAAGCTGCTGCACGCCGCCTTCCCCGACTTCCGCCCCGCCGACGCGGCTGCCTTCGTCCAGGAACTCTTCGCGGACGACCTGCGGCATCCGGAGCCACTCGAAGCGGATGCAAAGACGCCACACCTGATCATCGACGGCTCCAACTCCGCACTCGCCGACGACAGCCAGTTCGAGGCGACCGGCATCGCCCGCTCGCCGCTGGATATGCGCGAGTACATGCTCGAGGAGACGACCGACGGGCGCGGCGGAAAACCGCCCGAGCCGCCCCCCCCGACCGAGGCCGACACGGAGGCGGCCGATGCGGAGGAGGAGCCGGAGGCCGAAGCGCTCCCGCCGCTGGAGCCCTCGGAGACGACCGCCCGACGGCGCTCGCTCTGGCGGCGGCTCCCGATGGGCGCGCGCATCAGCTTCGGCATCGCCCTCCTCTCGATCGCCGCCCTCCTGGCGCTGCTCGGCTGGCGCTTCCTGGGCCAACCACAACCCACTGCCGGTGCGCGCCTCGCCGAGCTGATGATCACCACCGACCCCCCCGATGCCCGCGTCGAGCTCGACGGGCGCGTCGTCGGCGAGCGCTCCCCGGTGACGGTCCGCAACCTCTCGGCGGACACGGACCTGCGCCTGCGCGTGGAGCGCGAGGGCTACCGGCCGCACGAGCGCACGCTCGCACTCGCACCCGGCTCCTTTCGCAGCATCCGCGTAACGCTCGAGCGCGAGGCGCCGAAGGCGGCCAGCATCGAGTTCATCAGCGATCCGGCGGGGGCGATCGTCTACCTCGACGACAAGGAGACCGCCCTGCGCACGCCGGCCACGCTCGACGATCTGGCCGCAGGGCAGGAGCACACGATCGGCCTCTATCGCGAGGGCTATCGCTTCTGGAACCGCACGGTCGAGCTGGCGGGGGGGGAACGGCGCACATTCGACGTCCAGCTCGTCCACGATTTCGGCGGCGTCTCCATCACGTCGTCGCCGGCGGACGCCCTCGTGATGATCGACGACGTACCGGTGGGGCAGACCCCGTATGCGGGCGAACGACTCGAGCCCGGCACGGTCTACCGCATCAAGGTCTGGCACGAGGGCTACGCGCCACAGACCCGCGAGATCAAGGCCCAGGCGGGCCACACGCAGGAACTGCACATCGTGCTGGAGCGCACCCCGGCTCCGCCTGCGTCCGCCACCCAAGAATGAGGTTGAGGCCGCCGCAAAATGCGTTTACAGTGAGAATCGTACAACGCCATGAATCCCAAGAAGAAAAAAAAGTCGACCGAAGAGGCCATCGACAGCACCGTCGTCACCTCCATCACGAACCTCACCGAACCCCACGATGAGCGGGCTTATATCCTCTTCATCTCCGGCCCGCTGATCGGCAAGATGTACCTCCTCGAACAGGAGGAGACCGTCATCGGGCGCGCCGACGAGGTCGACATCTCCATCGGCGATCCGCGCATCTCTCGCCGGCACCTGCGCATTCGGCTCCAGGAGGGGGAGGCCCTCATCGAGGACCTCGGCTCGACCAACGGCACCTTCGTCAACGGGGAGCGCGTCCGGCGCACCGTCCTGAATAACGGCGACAAGATCCACATCTCGAGCGAGACCTTCTTCAAGTTCGCCGTCGGCGACGAGGCAGAGCGGATGTTCCAGGAGGAGATGCACCAGATGGCGAACTACGACGCCGTCACCGGCGTCATGAATAAGCACGTCTTCCTGCGCCGCCTCACCGAGGAGTGCAGCTACGCAAAGCGCCGCAAGTGGAATATCTCGCTCCTGATGATCGACATCGATTTCTTCAAGAAGGTCAACGACACCTACGGCCACATGGCCGGCGACTACGTCCTGGGCGGCGTGGCCAAGCGCATCCAGGAGGCGATCCGCAACGAGGACCTGCTGGCGCGCTATGGCGGCGAGGAGTTCGCCGTCATCCTGCGCGGCACCGACGCCGAGGGGGCGATGATCCTGGCCGAGCGCATCCGCCAAACGGTGGAGCAGGCCCCCTTCCGCTTCGAGCAGCAGTCGATCCCCGTCACGATCAGCATCGGCATCGCCAACCTGAGCGAGGCCATTGATTCCCCGAAGGCGCTGGTCGCCCGCGCCGACAAATGCCTCTACGCCTCAAAGAAAAAGGGGCGCAACCGCGTCACCTGTTGACTTCCCCCCTATGAGCCGCTACTCCGTGGCCCTCCCACGGGAGGGCACGTCATGGCACAACGCCTGGATGGAAAGGCACGGGCCCAGGATATCCGCACCGGGCTCGCCGAGGAGGCCGCCCGGCTGACTGCGAAGGGGATCGTCCCGGGGCTGGCCGTCGTCCTCGTCGGCGAAAACCCTGCCTCACAGGTCTACGTCCGCAACAAGAAGAAGGCCTGTCAGAAGGCCGGCATCGCGAGCTTCGCTCATGACCTCCCCACAGAGATCACGCAGGAGGAGCTCCTGGCGCTCGTCGCGAAGCTCAACCGCGACGAACGGGTCCACGGCATCCTCGTCCAGCTCCCCCTCCCGGAGCAGATCGACGAAGGACGCATCATCGAGGCGATCGACCCCGCCAAGGACGTCGACGGCTTCCACCCGATGAACGTCGGCCGCCTGGTGACCGGTGGCCCCTGCTTCTCCCCCTGTACCCCCGCCGGTATCATGGAGCTCATCGCGATGACCGGCGTCGAGCTCGCCGGAAAGCACGCCGTCGTCGTCGGACGCAGCAACATCGTCGGCAAGCCGGTGGCCCTCATGCTCCTGGCCCGGCACGCGACCGTCACTATCTGCCACTCGCGCACCCCCGATCTCGCCGCCGAGGTCGAGCGGGCGGACGTCGTCATCGCGGCCGTCGGCAAGCCCGAGTGCATCAAGGGGGAATGGATCAAGCCGGGCGCGATCGTCGTCGACGTCGGTATCAACCGGCGCGAGGACGGGCGCCTCGTCGGCGATGTGGAATTCGACGCTGCGACCGAGCGCGCGGACTTCATCACGCCGGTCCCCGGCGGCGTCGGCCCCATGACGATCGCGATGCTGCTGGCCAACACGGTGGAGGCGGCGAAGAGGAAGAGCTGATGCTGGATCCTGGCTTATCCAGAATCGAGCATCCAGAATCCAGGTTTGAGAGGATCACACGATGACGCAAAAAACCCCTCTGTATAATGATCACGTCGCCCTCGGCGGGAAGATGGTCGACTTCGCCGGCTGGCAGCTCCCCGTGCAGTACTCGAACCTCAAGGAGGAGCACGAGGCGGTGCGCACCGCCGCCGGCCTCTTCGACGTCTCGCACATGGGGCGCTTCGTCTTCACCGGCCCGGACGCCCTCGCCGCCGTGCAACGGCTCACCACCAACGACGCCGCAGCGCTCACCGACGGGCAGGCGCAGTATACGCTGCTCCTCTATGAGAACGGCACCGTCGTCGACGACGTCATCGTCTACCGCGTCGCCGCCGATCGTTTTCTCATGGTCGTCAACGCCGCGAACGTCGAAAAGGACTTCGCCTGGTGCACCGAGCACCTCGCCGGCGACGTGCGCCTCGTCGACGAGAGCGCCGCAGACGCGATGATGGCCCTGCAGGGGCCGAAGGCGGCCGAAATCCTGCAGCCGCTCACCGACATCGATCTGGCCTCCGTCCCCTTCTTCGGCTTCCGCTCCGGGACGATCGCCGGCGTCGCCGATTGCATCGCCGCGCGCACCGGCTACACGGGCGAGGACGGCTTCGAGCTCATCGTCCCCACCGCCCAGGCCTCCACGGTCTGGAACGCGTTGCTGGAGGCGGGCGCGCCGGCGGGCCTCAAGCCCGCGGGACTCGGCTGCCGCGACACGCTGCGCCTGGAGATGAAGTTTTCGCTCTACGGCCACGAGATCTCCGATGCGATCAACCCGCTCGAGGCGGGGCTCTCCTGGGCGGTGAAGCTGGACGCCGGCGATTTCATCGGACGCGACGCGCTCCTCGCGATCAAGGAGCAAGGGCTTGCGCGCAAGCTCGTCGGCTTCGAGATGGTCGAGCGCGGCATCCCGCGCGAGGGCTACGCGCTGCTCGTCGACGGCGCGCCGGCCGGCGTCGTCACGAGTGGCACGATGTCGCCCACGCTCGGCAAGGCGATCGGCGTCGGCTTCGTCCCGAATGGGGCGACAAAGCCGGGGACGGAGATTCAGGTTGACATCAGAGGGGCCGCGCGCTTAGCAAAAGTCGTCAAAACGCCGTTTTATAAGAGAAACTCTGCTGCAGGAGGAACCGCATGAACATCCCGGACGATCTCCAGTACACGAAGGAACACGAATGGCTGCGGGTGGAGGGGACGACCGTCACGATCGGCGTCACCGACTACGCGCAGGAACAGCTGGGCGACATCGTCTATGTCGAGCTCCCCGCCGAGGGGGAGCAGATCACCAAGGCGGAGACCTTCGGCGTCCTCGAATCGGTCAAGGCGGTCTCGGACTGCTACGCGCCGGTCACGGGCAAGGTCCTGGAGATCAACGACCCGCTCGCCGACAACCCGGAGACGATCAACGAGGACCCCTACGGCGAGGGATGGATGATCAAGGTCGAGATCGAAGATCCGGCCGTGCTCGCCGGCGATGACTACATGGATCACGCGGCCTATCAGCAGTTCGTCGAGGAGGAATCGGCGTAACCATCGCCATCGCCCATGCGCTTCCTCCCCCACACCGACGATGAGATCCGAACGATGCTCGAGACGATCGGCGCCGCGAGCGTCGACGAGCTCTTTTCGAGCATCCCCGCGGCGCTCCGGGAGGAAACGCCGCTCGACCTCCCCGCGGGCCTTCCGGAGGCGGCGCTCGATCGGCACCTGACGGCGCTCGCCCTTCAGAACCGCACGCTCGGCTGTCAGAGCGCCTTCGTCGGCGCCGGCTGCTATCGGCACTACGTGCCCGCGGCGGTGCAGGAGCTTGCGGCGCGCTCGGAATTCGTCACCCCCTACACGCCCTATCAGCCGGAGATCAGCCAGGGGACGCTGCAGGCGCTCTTCGAGTTTCAGTCCGAGATCTGCCGCCTCTTCGCGATGGAGGTCTCCAACGCCTCGCACTACAGCGGCGCCACCGCCGCGGCCGACGCTGCACTCATGGCGCTGCGCCAGGCGCGCGGAAAGCGCCAGACGATCCTCGTCTCGGATGCGCTCCACCCCGAATACCGCGATTGCATTCGGACGGTGCTCGGCGATTCGCGGATGACCCTCATCCCCTCGGTCGACGGGGGGATCAATCGCGCCGCGCTCGCCGACGCGCTCTCCCCCGACGTCGCCGCGATGATCGTGGCCTATCCCAACGCCTTCGGCGTCGTCGAGGAGCTCGCCGGCGTCGTGGAGCGCGTGCACGACGCGGGGGCGCTCGTCATCGCCGCGGTCCCCGAACCGTTGGCCCTCGGCGTCTGCGCCCCGCCCGGCGCGTGGGGAGCGGACATCGCCGTCGGCGAGGGGCAGTCGCTGGGGCTGCCCCCCTCCTTTGGGGGACCGACGCTCGGCCTCTTCACCGTCACACAGAAACTCGTGCGCGGGATGCCGGGGCGCGTCTGCGGACGCACCGTCGATGCCGACGGCCGCCCGGGCTACGTCCTCACCCTCTCCACGCGCGAGCAGCACATCCGCCGCGAGAAGGCGACCTCCAACATCTGTTCGAACCAGGCGCTCTGCGCGACGACGGCGGCGATCCACTTAGCCCTCCTGGGGAAGAGCGGCTTCCGCGACCTCGCTGAGTGCAACGCCTCGAAGGCCGCCTACGCGCGCGAGCAGCTCTGCGCGATCGACGGCGTGCGGTGTTCCATCGATCGCCCCTGCTTCAACGAATTCGTCGTCACCCTCCCGCGCCCGGCGGAAGCGGTCCTCGACGAGCTGCGCGCCCGGGGGATCCTCGGCGGCGTCGCCCTCTCGCGCTGGTACGGCGATCGCCCGAACGACCTCCTCATCTGCGTCACGGAGATGAACCCGAAGGAGGAGATCGACCGCTACGCCGCAGCGCTGAAGGATATCGTATGACGGAACGGGACGAACGGACGAACGGACGAACGGACCATCGGACGAGCGAAGGCACCACCGGCCTCGTCTTCGAGGAGCCGACCCTCTTCGCGCAGAGCGTCCCCGGTCGGCGCGGCGTGCAGGTCGCCGACTGCGACGTCCCACGCATCGACGTCGAGAAGAACTACGGCGCCATCGCGCGCAGCGATCCGCCGGCCCTCCCCGAGCTCGCCGAGGTCGACGTCGTCCGCCACTTTTCGCGTTTGGCCCTCCTCAACTACAGCAAGGACCTGGGCTTCTACCCGCTCGGCTCCTGCACGATGAAGCACAATCCGAAGATCGCCAGCCGCATCGCGACGATGCCGGGTTTCGCGGATACGCACCCCTACCAGCCGGCCGAGCAGGTGCAGGGGAACCTC